>MFDZ01000070.1:10825-11467 GCA_001777455.1 Candidatus Daviesbacteria bacterium RIFCSPLOWO2_02_FULL_41_8 | reverse complement strand
TTATTTAGTAGGTTGCAGGTTTTAGGTTGCAGGTGACAGTTTTCTTGCGATTACTGTACCCTGTTCACTGTCCCCTGTAAACTCTTTCTAACTTTCTCCTTCTTGATCCTGCACCGTTCTGGTGCGGAACCATTTTGTATTTTAACTCCAAGGCTAACCAATGTCAACCATGAAAAAAGTATGAGTTCAGTTCTTCCCAGCGTCATCCTGGAAGGAGGCTGAAAGCCGACTGATAGGATCTAAAAGATTCTATCGCTACGCTCCAGAATGACAACTACTGGGAAATACTGAATAGTTACTGAAAAAATCTTGGGGATCTTTACTTACCCCTTAATTCTTTAGCTACTCTTTCAGCCAGGAAAATCTTCATTAAGGATTGATATGGCACATCCCGAAAGTTGGCTAATTGCTTAATCCTGGCCAGTAAATATTGCGGAAGCCTTAAGGATATGGACTCGGTAGACGGCTTCAGCTTAGACAAATTGAGTTTAATTGGTTTGCTTGTGTCAAAATATTCAGTAGTATCAGCAGTCGCCCAAAAATCTCTTTCTTCATCTTCATTTTTAAATCTAGGAATAGCTTTAAATTTTTTCTTCATATGTTGTCCTTTCTTTCTTGTTTTGGTCTCTTGCCGAAATTACT
>MFDZ01000070.1:0-10808 GCA_001777455.1 Candidatus Daviesbacteria bacterium RIFCSPLOWO2_02_FULL_41_8 | reverse complement strand
CTTTAGTGATTCATCGCTAAAAATTTCTTCTGTTTCTCTATTTGAAACATTGTGCTTGTGAAGATTTTTCTCTGTATTGCCTTTATCCCAATCAAAGGCAATGGGTTCTGGTATCTTCACCAGTTAAGTATATGTCCAACATATACAAAATGTCAAGAAGAATTTATGCTGCTTTTGGGAAAACCCCTGCGAGAGCCGGAAAATCCACTATTCTTGGCTCTTTGGTCTTTAGCTTGGGAGCTTCAACCAACGAAGGCTGTTGTCCTCCTTTTTCGACCAATACTTTTTTCTTTTTAACTTCCCTGGTAACCATTTGTTCTCTTGGCTGGTATTTAACAAAAAAGCGTTTTAAAACCCTAGCCACGACCTCATCACCCACACTTTTACCTTCTTTTGCCCTCTTAACAGGAACTTTATTGTAAGCAGTGGTAATAATAAACTTAACTGCTTCTTTAATAGATTTAAACTTCCGTGGTCTTATATCCTCAATAGTCTCTTCTCTGGAACCGTCGGGACCTTCTTTTACGATCCCGCTTCTTTCGTCTCTGGTTTCAGGACCCACCAGCTCAATAACTTTCT
Organism: Candidatus Daviesbacteria bacterium RIFCSPLOWO2_02_FULL_41_8; assembly: GCA_001777455.1. GTDB lineage: Bacteria > Patescibacteriota > Microgenomatia > Daviesbacterales > UBA10151 > UBA10151. The sequence continues at coordinate 10,229 of MFDZ01000070.1, read as the reverse complement.
GTCCGTCAAGTTCTTCTGTGTTCTTCTGACCCGTTTGAGAGTTTTTTAGAGCACTATCAGCTTCTATTCGAGATGCAACTTGCCTAACAGCCGCCGTATATTTCTCTATCCTGTTACCTAACACTTTTTCATCCACCACATTTTTCAATCTTGATCCTTCTGTTTCCTCCTCTTCAACTATATCAATCTGGTTCACAGTAACTCTTTCTGTTGCAGTTTCCTCTATTTCTTGCTCTTTTAAGACAGGCTGAGTCGCTGTAGCCAATTCAGTCTTGTTTGTGGTTTGCTTTGCCTCAATGGTTATCTTGCTTACTGGTTTTGGCTCTGTTTTTACTGCCGGCTTCAAAGCCGGAGACAAAAATGGCACCGGGGCCAAATCAGGCACCGGGGTTAAAACAGGCACCCACGCCAAAAAAGGATTTACTTTCATACCCGCAGATGTGTACGATCGTATTAATCTACGTCCATCAAGCTTATGCCAACCAGGTTCAACTTGTGACCTTATTAATTGATCCACCTGCCGGCCAATCGCTCCGCCGGCCCACCGGCCGGCCACCTCGCCTATTTTGCGTCCTGCTTTCCCGCCTGCCCACTCGCCTGTCTTTTCAGCAGGACCTTTTTCTGTCTGAAGTTCTGTTTTTGCCCGGGCTTCCGCAATAACAGACCTTACTTTTATCAAAGACTCAGCTTCGCTGAAAGGAGCTTCTGTGTTCTTCTTTGGTTTGGCATTAAACCGGATTTCACCCGCCGGATTAACATCACGTACAAGCTGTGTCCGCTTTAGCTCAGTTACTGGTCTAAAGATACCCCCCGGATCAGGAGCAGCTAGGTCTCTTCTCCCCAACGGCCTAAGACCTGCCAGAGAGTCTACCTGTCCCTTATTAACCAACCTATGTACCGACTTAAACATTCCTCCCATATCAGGAGTAGCCAGATCAGCTCTGCCCAGAGACCTAGAACCTCCAAGCAAGGACGCCGGCCCTTCGTTAATGATTGGCCTGGCCACAAAAGGAATTGTTCCGGCAACCGGACTCCTATCCATCCTGTTTAATCCGCTAAACCGTACCTCTCCTATCGGGCCGCCGCCTATTCCGCTTCTGGCTTCTATGCCGCCACTTATTCCGCCTCCACCAATTCCACTAAATCCGCCGCCGCGACTCACTCCGCCGGCAGCCCCTCTGACAGAGCTTGCTATACCTCCTATTGCTGATCCAACCGCTCCAAGTCCAATACCCATATATACCTTTCTATTGCTACATTGCTCAATTGCTGAATTGTTTTTCAAACAATGTAACAATGATAATAATTTAACAATTTTGTCTCCTACCTGCTTGATTAAATCCTGACAAAATCCTAACGATTTTATCCTCGGCATACTGCATTTTGCTGAATAAAATTAATAATTGACCGCTGAGTTCCGTTGGCCAAAGTTTTCCCTCCCCCGTGAACCGGCAGAGGACACTCAAAACCATTAGGCGCTATTAAATGTGTCCCGTGCCTTCCCCCTTCAGCTACCGAGAAACCAAATTCCCTGGCGTATCTAATCACTTCCTTGGGCTTTAAAGGCTTTCGCGCCAGGAAACCCGCTTCGTTTAAAGAAGTTTGTTTCTTTTCTTGAGCTTTTTTGGCTTCCTGCTCTTTTTGTTCAGCCAAAAAGTTATTTATTAAAATTTTTGCCTCCATCGGTATTTCACTCATGCTATCTATATTAGGCTATAGGTTACTTGACTGCTTGATGATAAACTGATAAAATACTGATGAATATGAGCTTAAAAAATCAATATAATTTCCCGGAGGCAAAATTGGGCCCTGGATTTGCACAGGATAAACTAAAAGAGTTCAAACAGCTGATTGAAGCTGCCCTATCCTTTGTAGTGCTTTCTATGCCCGGGGTTGGGGTCTCCTATTTCTTAAAATACCTGACCATGCAGAAGTTTGCATATTTTATCCACATTGACCTTTATTCCCTGCCAACCCTAAACCAGCATGAATTTTACAGAATGTTTTTAAGGGACTTAAAAGGCAACCCTGATGGCAAATCAGATGGGCAGGTTTTCATCGAAACCAAAGAAATCCTCAAAAAATTAGCTGCCCAGCACGAAAAAGTGGTGATTATTTTTAGCCGGTTTGACCAACTTAAAAATGATTTTGACGCCAATTTTCTATCTAATTTACAGGCTTTAACCACAATCCAAACTGGCTCGCCTCGCTCCGCGCCTGCGTCGACGAAAGTCGCGGGCGGAGCGGGCAAAATAGTACTAATTTTTACCTCCACCCGCCCTCTGCACGAAATTGCTCCCACTGCCCTGACCGGCGGCAATTTGAATTTCTACTCAGAAGAATTATATTTTAAACCTTATTCTAAAGACGATTTAAAAAAGCTTCTTCGAATTGAGCCTTCCAGACCTGGTCTGGGAAGTTCAGCAATCGAAAAATTACTGGACTCATCCGGCGGCCACAATCAACTCTTCCGTATTCTGCTCAGCTCCCCCAAGCAAAATTTACTTTTAGACAGATTTGTCAAAATGCAAATGAAGGAACTGATTGATTATTTGGATTATCATCAGCGCAAACAACTGCAAAAGGTCGCTTTAGGCAAGTCTATTGAAGAAATTGATGACTATTTGCTAGGAGTAGGAATGATCAAAAAATATCAAATATCAAATATCAAATATCAAATTTTTACTCCTTTACTCTCGGAATACATTAAAACCAATTTGCCGGTGAAACTGCCGGTTAAAGAAGCCAGATTGTTTAGGCTGTTGCGCGCCGGTATAGGCAGAACTGTTTCAAAGGATGAAATTTTCCATGAGGTATGGCCCAATGATTCCGATTCAGCCACCGACTGGGCTCTGGATGCCTTAATTTACCGGCTCAGAAAGCATCCATTCATGCAGGCCAATAACTACGTTATCGAAAGCCAGAAGAAGGTAGGGTATACCCTAGTTCAGACCTAACCCCTTTTCGTCATTGCGAGGATAGTTTACCCTGAGCGAGCTAGCGAGTCGAATGGGTGGCAATCTGTATTTTGTCAAGATTCCCACGCCCTCCGCCAACTGGCGGATCGCTCGGAATGACGGTTTTGGCTATCACCCCATACAACACAATCCCTAAACTAACTACTACATTTAAACTAATATTTACCCCGAACATGGGGATTTCTACAACTCCATCTGAGATCTCCAACGCCTCTTTTGACACTCCGGTAGTCTCATTTCCAACGATTAAACAGATTGGTGTAGTATAGTTGAACTTATCATAAGGAACACTCTTTGTACTCTGTTCTATTGCAACGACCACCCCTCTGTCATTCTGAGCGATTAGCGAAGAATCCCCGCCTGCTATCGCCTGAGCGAAGCGATGGCGGGCAGGTCTCAACTCGTTTGAGACTCGCATTCGCGAGAGATCCTTCGTCGAAGACTCCTCAGGATGACAATTCCATAAACTTCTCACTTTCTTAATTGCCTCCACCGCGGATTCGCAATATTCCCAATCCACAATTTCAGTGGTATTAATTGACGCTTTTTTAATCTTGTGGTTAGGCGGAATCTCCGTCCCCCCGCAAAGAAAAATCTTCTTGGCCGCCACCGCATCTGCCAACCGAAAAATAGACCCGATGTTGTAGGTATCCAACACATTATCCAGGATAATGTATATTTCGTTGTGCTTAACTTTCCCCTTTCCCCTTAACCCTTCCCCCTTTCTCAACTGCGCCGCATTCAATTTGACCATTGCTCCTCCTTTGTGTTAAACATAGATTATACCTAAAAATGAAAAAGCCTGCCCGCCGCTTAAAACACCCCAAGAAAACACTTGCAAAAGCGAGCCATCAAACCTATCATAAGAGTATGCAGGGTAATCGCCGCTTATTGTTTCCGCTACTTTTAGTCGCTGTTCTTTTTTTGGCCGCGGCATTTTATTTTTCCAACTCCCGAAAAAGCTTATCTCCGGTAACCCAACCGCCAGCAACACCCAAACAACTCCTGCTGACTTGTCCTCTACCGAGCGCGTTTTGCAAAGATGCAAACTCTTTTAAGGAGGGTTCTTTCTCCGCCCAACTCAAAGAAAAAACTCCCATTATCGCTGTCACCGGCGGACTTATTAAAGGAGCCTCCGTTGCTTTTGAGAAAACCAAAGGGCAAGAAGAGGAATACAAACTTATCTCCATTACCGATCCCGATTCAGGAATCAGCGCCATGTATTACTTTAAAGGAGAACTTAATATCAATGCCATGAAAGGGAAAATCAAAGAGGGGGAAATTATCGCCACCGCCTCCGGCCAACTTGTTAACTTTCTGGACGGGAAATCATTTGTCATGTATTTAACAAAGCAAACAGCAGAAGGGACGAAACTTCAGCCTGTTTCTGCGGCTAATTTTAAATAATATGAACCCGGAGATTTCTAAAACACAAAATAACCGCCCGTTATTCATGGCGGCTATTTTATTTACGCTTTTAATCACAGGCGCAGTTTTGGCGTTCTATTCCATTAATATTAACCGGCAAAACAAAACTGCCAAACCGGCAGTAAAAACTTCTGCCCAACCTGCCGCCGCAACAGAATTTGTTAAAGGCCAGGCCATCAGTTTTAAAAACCAGGTCCTGACTGTAAAAGATGCAGAAAACCGGGAAAAACAACTTAAAGTTGCAAGTAATGCCTCCATTTTAAAACAAAAATGGTTTGATGCCAATTCCATGGGAACAGTGCCGGCAGAAGTGAAAGCAAATGACCAGGTTTCTGTCCAAACTCTCAAAAACAGCCAGGGAGAAACTGAGGCTATATCAGTAGTAATACTGACTGATAAACCAAAAACTTTTGAAGCTACCTCTTCAAGCGGAGGAAAGAAATGAAGAGAAACTTATTTAGAATTAAGAATTATGAATTAAGAATTACGCTTTATGCAATTGCTGCATTATTCATTATTCATAATTCATTATTCATATCTCCTGCCTTAGCAGATCAACAAGTCTATCCTCCTCCCCCTGCCATAACTCCTTATGGTGACGGGGCCAGCGATGCCACAGGTGCCGGCTGGACTAATACTCACTTACTAGGCCAAAGCTTCATTGTACCCGCAGGCATTAATAAAATTACCAAAATAAGACTAACCAACTTTAAACTTGGGGCGGGGGCAGTCAGTGGAGGGGGTAGCAATAAAGGCGGTATAGTTTCTGTGGCTCTTTTTCAGGGAGAACCCACAACCTTTAATCAATGCTGGAACCGTGGACTGGGAGGAGACGAATGCACCAATGTAATTGTCCCTTCACCTTCAGGTGCCAGAATAGTAAAGAAAGAAAAGGTATATATTGGCGATAATGAAGTACCCAACACATTTAATGAGCTTTGCGGGTGGAACGGGCGTTCATATCCCGATAATAATATTATAACCTATCTGTTAAAGCGGCTAAAAATTAATGATCCCAATAAACCTTGTCCAAAAAAATCGGAATTAGTCAGAATGTATAATATGTTCTTCGCGCTAAGAGGACCTAACCCGGTCGGACCTTATCAAGCAATATTATTGGAGTGGCTTCAAGGCAGAGATTACCCTTGCAGTAGTGATCCTAGCGGCACATGTTCAATTGATGGGTGGTGGGATCCAAACCTGTTGCCTGATGATTACGGAGGCTCGGACTTTTTATGGGAGAACAACCGTGAAGCAAGTTATTACGGCTCCGGAGCCACTTATTTTGAAGGACCGGGCTGGACTACGCAATCCGATTCCTGGCAAGGAACAGATTCTGCAGGTAATTACATAGATGTGGCTTTACCGGACAATACTGTTGTTCCGGAGCAAACATATTTCATATCAATTCAACAATCACACACAAATCCTAATAATGACCCTTACCCTGACCGGAATGACTTTAGGGATGAGACCGATGAATATTATGATAGCGGCCAGTGGAATTGCGAGAATCCAAACGAAGCAATAAATGCTACTGAACCGGGATATGTTTCTATCCCAAGGTACATGAGTGGCCTAAATATGTGTGACGGAGGAAATGTATTTGTAGCCAAAATCTCTCGGAACGATCCTTATTGGTTTGGGCGCGCCTATATTAATAGTGATAAATGGGCAGGCGATTCGAATGCAGATGTCACAGATTTAACTATCCAGGGCAAGGTGGCTACGCCAACAGGTCAAAACAATAGTTGTAGCTCTACCGGAGCAACTCTTTCTTGGAGCGCCATATCCGGCGTAGACAGCTACAGGATTAGAGTCAAGAATAAGCCGGATACTTCCGGCTGGGTAGATCAAAACGACTTCGTTGTAGTAGCTGATGCGTCTTCTGTATGCTCCGGCAGTACTTGCAGTATCACCACCGGACTGAGCAGTTCTCCGGGTGTAACGGTAAGTTTTTGTCCAAGCGGAAACTGTAGCGATCCTCCTTCTCCTGCTCCTTTAACCGGCGGACCGGCCAATCTTGTCATGGGTGATCCATATCGTTGGAGTGCTCAAGCAATAAAGAATGGCGACAACTCCGACATTTCCGGTGAACAATCTTTCACTTGCGCCGCCCTTACCCCACCACCTTCTGCCCCGACCTGCGATTCACCAGTTGATGGGACTACTCTATCTACATTAATAGATCCTTCGAACCTAGAATTTACCTGGGGAACTGTTACCGGAGCTACATCTTATTCTTTTAACCTGGATTGGCTGAGTGGATCAAATTGGCTGCCGCTTTTTGGTGGCAGTTTCGGAGCTGAAGGCACTAGCTATATTGTTACTACTACCACTGATGCATCCGGAAACATCGTTCCTATTATCCGACCTGGCTATATGTTGAACTTCCGCTGGCAGGTTTGGGCCAGCAATGCCGGAGGAGCCGGGCCAACAAGAACCTGTTCTTTCTCACTCCCTCAACCTTCAATCAGTACTTTTTTTCCAACCCCTGATACAGCCGGCGGAGCGGTAGATGACGGCCCGCCAACAACCAGTGGTCTAAGGACAAGCGAAGGCGGTAAAAGTTACAAAAACGGCGTTAACTTTTCTTTAAACTTATCAAACACCACTGCCTATAATACTCTCTTGGAAGGGGTTGCACTTGTCGGCACATTCCCTTTGCCCGGCTATGGATTAGGCGCCCTGTATGACCTGACCAGAAGCGCTTATGATACTGGCGGCTTTGTGGTTGTTTATAATCCGGCCCTCGCCGATACCCTTGAATGGTATTATAATCCATTCCTTTACCCCCCTTTTGTAGTAGGACCTAGTTCTTTCGTGGACACTAGAAGATTTAAAGCCGGTAACTTTTTTGTCTATTACAATGGGGTGTGGAATACGGTTGATAAACCCGATGGCTATCTTCCTGGTGATCCAAATATTTTGTATACTTCTCCAGGACGGCTGGAAGTTAGAATGAAATCGACACCTCTAACTCCAAGTAATCCGGAATTTAACGTCACTTTTTTAAAGTTGTTAGGCAGTCACACTTGGGGAACTTACGGATACCTGAAACAAATTTTTTACCAGACAGCCTCCAGCCAATACTTTGACCTGACCCCCCGGTACACTCTATAAACTCCTACCAACCAGAGGAAAACTGTCTTGTCACACTTGGGAGATAAATAGCAGTGTTGTTTGACGTAGGCGTAGGCGTGGGTTCGGTCAAAGGCTTGCCTAAACCCTTACCAATGTATATCGGTTCAGCGGTAGGATTAGGACTGTAATCCTTGTTCAGCGGATACCAGACAAGTGTACCTAATTTACCGGGCTTGGTGCCATTGCTGTCATTATTAACCAAAGGATCTAAAAGACCAGGTTGGCCGCGGAAAGGGAAAAACCTCATCGAGTTCTGGATTGAACCGGTTTTAGTAGTCACATCAATATTAGAGGGGCCAAACTGTCTAAAAAACAGGTCTGTTTTTGGATCTGCCCCTTTCTGTAAATGTCCTACCCCTATCACTGATTTATCGTTAACTATTGCTCCCATGCTGTACCAATTGTGTACCTGGCCTTGACTGTTTACCCCCACCCAAAGTTGGCTCATATTCAGATTATAGCCCCAGCTATAATTCAAGATTCCCCCTTGATCCCGCCAGTCTCCGTAATACTGTGACGGTGCTTTAATCGCTGAGGGCCTGCCGGATGAGTCAAGCCCGACGGTGGTTAAAAGTTGATAAGTGGTATTGTTAACTTCCATCAGAGATTCCCCTGCTTTTGTATACCGGGCTCCGCCATACAGGAAACCAAGATAACTCGCATAATAAGTATCCATTTGGCCGGTGCCGGCCTTTGGGTCAGAAGTAATAAAATCAATACCTGGCGCCCCCCTGCCGGAAGCCAAGGAGATGTCCTGGGTTATATCAGGATTATTGCTATCTACTAATTGCGGCAAGCTCGTTGCCCGTAGGTAAGTGCCTGTCCTGGTATCAATTATTCCCACACCAGGCTTTAAAATCCCTGTTATAGGATCGCGCTCAAAATAAACCCGACCGGAACTCCCTTCGGAACCGCCAATGTTGGCAATAATACCATTACTTGCTTCCAAAACTTCCGTGGCTACTCCCCTTATTCCGGCCGGCACTGCTGCTTTCTGGCAGGACCAGGACGGCGGGGATTGTACGGATTTGAAACATTGGTCAACTAATGGATCTGCCCATCTCAATCTTGTCTCTCCTACCAAAACCATCTCGTTCGGCCTGCCCTGCGGAACCAAAATGGCTCTGATATTCTGTCCATCAGCTTTAAATATTGGCTTAGCTTCCGTACAAAGTTTGTCAGGAGCGGCGCAAACAGATTCATAGACAATAGTCTTGTCAAAGTTGCTCACAGCGCCAAAAAGGCTATTATTGACGGCAAAAAGAAATCTCACGTTGCCATTCGAATCAACAATTGTAGTTGAAGCCTGGATGTTTTGTGAATTATTTGGGTCTTCCGCTTCTTGTTTGGGTAGCGTCAAATCCCCAAATATATCAGGATTAAATGTCCATTCTGCTCCCTGTCTTGGACTATCGGCGCTGGCAATTTCAGCTTTCCCGGAAAACCCTATTCCTGCTGCCATAACCATAGCAGTCAGGCTAAGTCTGAGCATGGCATTAAGTAAAGGATGTTTGCGTCTAGTCCTTACTCTCTCTGAAGTTATTAGAGGACGTTTGCGTCTAGGCCTTACTCGCTCTGTAGTTATTAGTGGTTCAGATCCCAAAGGAATCTCGTCTCCGGCTCCCTGAGGAGCTTTTTGAGAATCATAAGTATAATGTTGACTTCTCCCTCCACCAATTTCCGGACTCAATTTTGCCATAACGGTTCTTTCTACGGCTTATAGTAGCATATTACTCCCGGAAAATCAACCTTGTCAATACTACTAATCTATTTCAAACTATAGCAATCCTTAAACTACTATCTCAAACACTTACCAGTTAACCTCTCCTTATTTACTCTTCGAGAAGTCTGCGACGAGAAGTTACCTTATTCATCTTATTGTTTAAGCATCTTTTTTATTTGTTCTTTTAGCGGCGGTAAATCATTTTCGACTATATTCCAAATTGTATTCAAATCAATGCCAAAATAGAAATGTGCCAAGATATTTCTGGCTGCTATGATTCGTCTCCACTCTATGTCTGAATAATTGCTCTTAAATTCATCCGGCAAATTACGTGCAGCTTCCCCAATAATTTCTAATCTTCTGATGATTGCATCCTGAAGTTCTCCATTATCTTTAAAATCTTTTTTCGAGAAATTTTTGGAATATTTTCCGATCAAGTCAATACACTCTAAAATATGCTTCAAAAAGACAGAGGGATCTTTTTTCATAAATAAATTTGAAAGCCTCGCTGAAAATTTATTTTCAAGCTCTACTTATAAAATCCTGACTTGATCCTTTAAAATATACTCTTTCAATAATGGGTGTATAGAGTTATAAGTAACAATATCCACCTCCTTATTCAAAGCTTCTTCCAAATCCAACTTGAGTCCTGCCAGGCCAAATAAGCTCATTGTTTTTGGAGGTTCTACCAGAATATCAATATCGCTGCTCTTCGTTTCTTCTCCTTTGACATAAGAACCAAAAAGACTGCTTTTTTTTACTCCTGCTTGTTTTAGGATAGGAAGGATTTTATTCTTGATTTCTGCTATACGTATTTGTGATTGGGTCATGAGTTAATTATACCACGTTCAAGACCTATTCCAGTTGCAAATCTTGTTCTACTATGACAATAATGAGATTAATGCCATCTGCCATGATTATTCAAAAGTGCAAAGTGCAAAGTGCAAAGTGCAAAG
>MFDZ01000069.1:2518-6391 GCA_001777455.1 Candidatus Daviesbacteria bacterium RIFCSPLOWO2_02_FULL_41_8 | reverse complement strand
GAAAGAAAATTTCCACAAGATTTTCCAAGAAAAGTCTTTTATAAACCTGATCAGAAATTCGCCGATATACAATCGGGAAGATCGATATCTATTAAAAAGTTACCATATTCTGGTAAAATAAGACATATCATGATTAGTTTTGAGTACAATAAGCCTAATAAAATTATCAGAATAATAACAATCCATCCAGAAACAGAAGAAGAAATAGCGAAGAGATTGAAAAAAAGGAGGTACGTTTTAAGATGAAAACTATGAAACCAACAAAAATTAAGGAGTATTACGATGAGGAAAGTGATACAAAATGGTATGTAATAAAAAGCGGGGAAGAAGAAGAATATTATGAAATTTCCCCTGGTTATAATATTGAATTAGATAAGTCAGGGAGCATTATTGGAATAGAGATAATGAATTATTCAAAACAGTTAGTAGCAAACTATTCTACGAGAAGTAAAAACATTAACATTATTCCTTACGAGGTTGGAGAAAGTATGGTTAAATACCTTTCTTCCCGAAATACAGCAATACTATGATCAAGCATATTTGGTCTGTCCTTTGTAGAGAAGCACTCATTGATAGCGAAACTAATAACGTAAGTTTGCTCAACATCTTTGAGAGACTCGAGATAAATATCTCCTTACCTAAAGATATCACGATTCCTGTTGATGTACCAATAACGTATGAGTTAGTAAGCCTATGGGTGAAAGATAACTTAACTAAAGAGGAGGAATTAGATATAAATATTTCGATAATTAGTCCAGAGAATGAAGTTGTCAATCAACTTTCAAAAAAAATGGTGATACCTGTAGACAAAGCAAGAATGCGGTCAAGGATCAAAATAACAGGACTGAAAATAACTAAATCTGGAAATTATCTATTTCAAATTGCAGTAAAAGAAATGAATAGTAAAAAATTTACAACTGAAGCAGAATTACCTCTTGAGGTTGTTATACATGAAGATGTTAAGAAGAGTAAAACAACTTAAATTCATTCAAATCAATTCTTACTATCTATCCCATAAATCTTGCTTCCTGCCAGGACCAGAATTTTATTTTCCGTTGCCGAAACGATAATATCGGTTGCGTCGGAAAAGCCGGGCCAGCGGTATTGGGAATGGTAATCGCCGGTTTTGTCAAAGACGATTATGCGGGTATCTTCCAGCACATAGATAAGCTCTGTCTCACCGTCCGTATAAAATGCGCGCGCGCTGGTCAGCACATCGCCTTTGAGAAAATACGCTTCCGGCGCGCCGGCTGCAAAGCGGAAAATATCATTATCGCCGAGTATCCAAATGTGGCCATCGATCGCCATATCGCGACTATCCGATAAGTCTACCGAAACGTCATCGGCAAGATAGTTGGTTGCGCTGCCATATCCTTCTTCGCCGCGCGCATATTTCCAGATCACGCCGGCGCGGTCAAGGAGATACAGATTCCCGGCAAAGGCATTCATGGTGACAATATCCGTCCACGTATTATCCGCACCGGCGACTACGGTGCCGTCCTGACTGACGATTCCCCGTTCTCCTTCGGTACGGGCGATAAATACGTCTTTCCCGTATGCGGCGAGAGTGCGGACGCCGTTTAATCCGTCGCCTGACATGACAACGTCTGTCTGCTTTTGGGCTAGATCTATCGTATAGACGCGCCGATTTATGGTATCGAGAATCGCGAGCGTCGTTTCAAACAGGGAAAAAGACGAACCGGTTGCGGATTGTTCAATCCACGTCAGGTCAGAAAACAGCGGCGCCTCTTCGATTATCCAAATACGCTGTGCGGCGAGAAGTTCTTTCTGCGTTGTATTGAGAAGATTCGCAAGTTCTTCATATTCAGGAGACGTGGTCGGAAATGTCGGCAATGTTTGTTCGAGCCTGCTGACTGCTTCACCGAGCACCTGTTGGGCTTGTTCGCGGTCATGGTTGATTAACCCCGTGCCTTCTGATAATTTCGCGGTTACCTCTTCACGGAGAACTGCAACCGTTTCTTTCCGTTTGGCGCTGTTGCGATGGGATGAGCCAAACACCAGGCTGCCGATGAGAAGAAACAGCAGCACCATGCCGATGGTAAGCGTGATCCGTTGCTTTTTATTCGGTTTCGGCAGGTGAGCGACTACTTTACTCCTGAACGTATTGCTCCCGTGCTCCGGCGCAGGTGATTCTTCTTGCGCCGGTTCGGTTTCGTCCGTCGCGCTGAATGACTGTTCTTGGTTTTTTTGAGTAATGATCAAACACGCCGCGCCTGCGGTATCATCATGGTCATGGAGCAACGTAGCGAGGTTGTCTTCCAGCTCGCCATGCGGACTTTCCATGACGGTTTCCCGTATTTTTTCCGCCGGGATATTGGCGAGAAACGAGGGCGTACAAAGGCAGATAAGATCAGCCTGCTCGAGCGGTCCGGACGCATATCCGTCGTCATTCAGTATCGTACCCCACCGTTCTCCCCGCCGGATAAAGACGCGCGCACCGCCCCGGCTGGCGACATAGAGCACATCTTCCTGTGGCGCGACGATGGCAAGCGCCGCAGACGGCGGCGTTTCAAGTGACTGGATGATATTTTTTAGCGTTTGCAATGATACGTCATCAGTTGATGAGAGCCGCTCGGTAAGCTGTTCCATGATCGCGTGCCCGGTCTCAAATGCGCGTTCCCCGGTTTCAATCTCTATGACGATGAAATACGGTTCGTGGACAAATGTTTGCCCCCAGCGGTGATTCGTGGATCCCACGACTGAAATAGTCTCAAATCGTTCGTTCATACGGTCTATTGATATCTTTTAGCCTGCAGATTAAAAAGCGTTGCATACGTACCGCATTGTTTCATAAGTTCGTCATGGCTTCCGTGTTCTTTTATTTTTCCCTTGTCAATGACATAGATATGATCAGCGTTTCTTACGGTAGAGAATCGGTGAGAGATGATAATGACGGTTTTATCCTTTGAGAGCTTTTCCACTCGGTCAAAAATCTCCGCTTCAGCTTTTGCGTCTATAGCCGCAGTCGGCTCATCCAGTATCAAGATCGGCGCGTCCCGTAAAAACGCCCGTGCCAGCGCCACCTTTTGCCACTCTCCCGCAGATAAATCGACACCATCTTCAAATGTTTTTCCCAGCATCTGGTCGTACCCTTTCGGCAATCGGGAAGAAACGGCATCTGCCCCGGATAACCGCGCTGCTTTGATGATAGCATGTTTATTCACCGGTTCATAAATCTTGCCGAAATAAATATTATCCTTGAGGGGATACTCATACTTGATAAAATCTTGAAATAAGACGCCGAGGCTTTTATACCAAGTCGGTAAATCCAGCTCTTTCAGATTGACCCCGTCGATTACGATCTCACCTTCAGTAACATCGTAGAACCGGGAAAGCAGCTTAACAATCGTCGTTTTTCCCGCGCCATTTTCCCCGACCAATGCGATCTTCTGCCCCGGCGGTATGGTGAGTGAAAATTTGTCAAGAACTTTCCGTTTTGAACCCGGATATGAAAAACTCACGTTTCTAAACTCAATTGAGGTAGGCTTATGAGTTTGTATTTTAACTCCCTTCTGCGGCAGTACTACTTTTGGCGTTGTATCAAGAAGCTCAAACACTTCGCGAACATATAAACCGGCGTCAAAAAGCGATGACGCGTTACTGAATAGTCCATTAACCGCCTGTTGAAAGTTGTTTAATACGGTTGTGTAGTAACTGACATCTCCTATGGAAATTTTTCTTGCGATGGCGCTCATGATAATAAATAGTTCGATGCTTATATAGACGGCTAACGAAAATAAGTTCAACCCGACGTTAATCCGTAACTGCTTCCTCGCAACCCTTGTATTGTCCTTAACAAACTTGTTATAGATGTCCTGGAGCTCCGAGAGGAATTTACCGGCGACGTGGAAG
>MFDZ01000069.1:0-2419 GCA_001777455.1 Candidatus Daviesbacteria bacterium RIFCSPLOWO2_02_FULL_41_8 | reverse complement strand
GCTGCCATATCCCCCACGTCACTTTTGCGTAGTTCGTTTGGTTGACAAATGACGGTATAGAGACGAGCAATACGAGAAATATCAAGAGCCAATTGAGGGTTGCAATTGCCCCAAGAGCGATCATAAATTGCAGCAGATTTTGAAAGCCGTAAAACGAATAGGACAGCATGTTTAAAGGTCGCCACGCATACGCTTCTCTGACCTTTTCGAGCCGGTCTTTAAAAGAACTGTCTTCGAAATACTCAACATCGAGGCGAGAGAGCTTGGTAAGGACAGCCTGATACAGGTGAACGGGAAACTTCGTCCAGAGGAGCATGTCAAAGTAATGTTGCGCAGAAAATGCGGCGTCCTGGATAAAAAGAGTCAGCGCTCTTGTTGCAATAAGCAGGTAAAGCTGATCGTATCGAAATGGCAGGCCTGTTGCGGCATTTACCACTAAATCGATAATCAGTTTATAAATGTACGCATTGACAAAGGGGATAATGGCCGGGACGCTGACTGAAACAGCGCTCCCGATGAATAACCACCGATCGACGCGCCACAACAGATGCAATAATCGCTTTGTGGTTTTGAGCGTCGTTTTAAATTCATTTGCTTTATCAAGAGGTAAGGAAAGGGTTGCTTTCATAATAAAGCAGGATATGCGTCCGCAACTGCGGCAATGGGTTCTACAACAGTATAAACGATACCAGGAGAAGCACAAGGCTTACGAAGAGATGGACAAGAGCGACAGTGATCAGGAACGGCCCGCGGGGCGTTTCAACAGTGCGATGTTTGACAATCATCTGCTGATACAGGATAAAGGCAAACACTGCATAGGAAATAAGTGTTATGATGATGAATATCTTAACAATCATTATCACTGTTGCTGTTCCGTCGGTGAATAACTGGAAATTCATACTTTTCCCATAAGGTCAATAATAATTCTGACGGTATCTTTCGGCCGGGGCGTTGCGAGGAATTCGATGTTTACTTGCTCTCCTGCTGTTTGTACAACGACATCGCCATAATCAAACAGCGCCGCAAACAGCCCGGTTCGCTGATACGTGATGTCTTCAACCTGACCGATCCGCGTCGCCGTTACCTCCTGGACGAGGAGATAGAGAAAGTCGATATCAACGATGCGCATATTCGTGACGATATTAATGTTGTAATACCAGAGAATGAAATTGACAAATATGTATGAAAACGTCATGAGGTACCAGAAAACAATGAGTATAAGTGAATAGGCAAGGGGAAGGTCAAGGGGAAAGAGGTCAATCGAGGAAAGCGCCGGGAGTATCAACAGCGGTGCACTGATAAGAACCAAAGCTCCGATAATCCACGGCAGCTGCGTAATGGGATGTTTCCGCAAAAACAGAAGGATGCGCTCACCCGGGGCTTGTGTGGCAAAGTAGACGCGCGACGGTTGCACGACGTAGGATGACATGACGCTCGTTTGCGGTGCTAAACGGGGAGGCGGCTCGTAGGTTTTATCTTTGGGTGACTGGTAGACGACGGGCATATGCGTGCTGGAAATTTGATGTTGGAAGTTTGAATATAGAATTTGAAGTTAGAAAGCAGATATTAGAAATTTGAAACCACCTATTTTCTAATCTCTAACTTCCTTATCTAACTTCTATCTTCCAATATCTAACTTCTCATCTCAAAAGAGTATAGCATACGCTCTTCGTATTCCTGCGCCGGCAGATGATTCTTTGATGATTTTAAATTTACCAAGCTCTTCCGTATTTTTTACGTGTGGTCCGCCGCAGATTTCCTTTGAAAACGACCCGATTGAATAAACATTGACCTTTTCAGGATAACGTTCGCCGAAAAATGCCAAAGCGCCCTCTTTAATTGCTTCATCGTACGTCGTTACCCGTTTTGAAACAGAAAGTTTTTTGCTTATTTTCTCATTCACCGTTTCTTCGACCTGTTTGATTTGCGCATCGGTCATTTTATCGGGATGTGAAAAATCAAACCGCAGTCGTTCACCGGTAATGTTCGATCCTTTCTGCTGGACATGACTTCCCAGAATAGTGCGCAATGCCTGATGAAGCAGATGCGTTGCGGTGTGGAGTTTTACCGTTTGAGCAGACTGGTCGACAAGGCCGCCTTTGAATTTATGCTCTGCGCCTTTGCGGGACGCTTCCTGGTGTTGTTGTTTTTCTTCTTCAAAACCTATTAAATCAATCAATATTTTCTGTTCGTCCGCAATCTCTTTTGTCACCTCGACCGGAAACCCGTATGTTTCATACAAATGAAATGCGTCTTTCCCGGAAATTCTTTTCTTATTCTCGGCGATTTTCTGAAACTCTTTCAGTCCGCGGTTCAGAGTATTGCTGAATTTTTCTTCTTCACGTGAAAGTTCTTTGAGAATTGTTTCAGATTTTTCTTTGACATGCGGATATGCCGATTCAAATATTTCTACGACCGG
>MFDZ01000068.1:15951-18431 GCA_001777455.1 Candidatus Daviesbacteria bacterium RIFCSPLOWO2_02_FULL_41_8 | reverse complement strand
AGGTTTCCGGGTGCAATATAACAACTGGCGGGGTCCCTACAAGGGCGGGTTAAGGTATCACCCTAACGTAGATATAAATGAAGTTTTAGCCTTGGCTTTTTGGATGACTATTAAAAACGCCGTAATAAATGTGCCATTCGGAGGCGGCAAAGGTGGGATTGAGATTGACCCAAAGAAACTGTCTGTCAAGGAGCTGGAACGGCTAACCCGGGGCTTTGCCGGAAAATTAGCCCCTAATGTCGGGCCGCAAGTCGATGTGCCGGCTCCGGACGTTAATACCAACTCCCAAACCATGGATTGGTTTGCCTCGGAATACGCCAAAGTAACCGGAAAGAAGTCTCCTGCCGTAGTGACGGGAAAATCTATCAGTAATGGCGGCTCTGTGGGACGGGAAGAAGCAACCGGCTTGGGAGGATTTTTTGTGTTGGAACAATTAGTTAAAAAACTAAAGCTTAAAAAACCTCTGACTGTGGCTGTGCAGGGATTCGGTAATGTCGGTTTTCATATCGCGAAATTGTTGGCAGGGGCAGGCTATACAGTTGTGGCCTTGTCAGATTCGCAGGGCGGCATATACAACAAAGATGAGCGGGGGTTTGATATTGAGGCAGTGAAAAAATATAAAAAAGAAACCGGTTTACTTTCCGGATACAAACAAACCGAGAAAACAATCAATATCGCCAGCAAGGCCATTGTGCTGTTGCCGGTAGATATCCTGGTGCCGGCAGCCCTGGAAGCTGTAATAACGGAGGATAATGTTAAAAATGTTGAAGCCAAAATTATCCTGGAAATGGCTAACGGTCCGACTACTGATAAAGCAGATCAGGCGCTGGAAGAAAAAAAGATTCTGGTGGTGCCGGATGTGCTGGCCAATGCCGGCGGGGTAACTGTCTCATATTATGAGTGGTATCAAAATATGAAGAATCAGAAGTGGTCAAGACTCAATGTAAATAATAAATTGAAAAAAGCTATGACTACTTCTTTTGAAGAGATTTGGGAGATCCGCCGGGCCAAAAGAGTTTCCCTCAGGCTGGCCGCCTATATTCTGGCTTTACAAAGACTATCAAAAAAAGCTAATCTAGGGTCCTAGGGTCTGCCACCGCGTCATCGCGAGCGATCAGGCGAAGCCCTGAGAGCGTGGCGATCTTCCACGGAATGGGAAGATTGCTTCGTCCTCGCCTACGGCGAGTCCTCGCAATGACGAAGGTTTTAAATATGAATATTAACAAATTAGAAAAACTTATCAAACTGCTGCGGTACTATATTTTAGTATCGACCTCCAAGGCCGGATCAGGACATCCGACTTCCTCTCTATCTGCCGCAGAACTGATGGGGGTATTAATGTTCGGCGGATTTTTCCGTTTTGATTTTAAAAATAAGGAAAATCCGTTTAACGACCGGTTAATTTTTTCCAAAGGTCACGCCTCGCCACTTTATTATTCGCTGTTTACCGTGGCTAATGCCATTACGGAAAACGAACTGATGACTTTGCGGAAATTCGGCAGCCGCCTGGAGGGTCACCCGACTATGGAGTTTCCCTTTACGGAAGTTCCCACCGGGTCGCTGGGACAGGGATTGTCGGCCGGTTTGGGCATGGCTTTGGTCAGTAAGTTTCTAAATAAAACCAATTTTAAGACTTTTGTGCTATTAGGTGATTCGGAGACTGCGGAGGGCTCTGTATGGGAGGCTATGCAGACCGCTTCTTTTTATAAACTTGACAACTTAATTGCCATCCTGGATGTTAACCGCTTAGGTCAAAGCAGGCAGACTATGTTGGGTCACGATGTTTTAAATTACAAGAAAAAGGCTGAAGCATTTGACTGGGAAGCAATTGTCATTGACGGCAATAGTATAAAAGAAGTAGTTAACGCTTATGAGAAAGCTTTGAAAGTAAAAGGTAAACCGGTGATGATTATTGCCAAGACTCTCAAGGGTAAAGGCATTTCTTTCCTGGAGAACAAAGAGAACTGGCACGGCAAGGCTTTGGGTGAGAAGGATTTGAATTTAGCTTTGGAAGAATTGGGAAAAGTTGATGTAAAATTACGCGGTAAAGTTAAGCTTCCTCGAAAAGTTGTTCTAAAAAAGCAACCTGTAACCAGTAACCTGAAACCTGTAACCTATTCCTTTGGCGAAACCATTGCCACCCGTAAAGCTTATGGCAATGCCTTAGTCAGGATATTTCCCAAGTATCCGGAAATGGTAGTAATGGACGGGGAAACCAGCAACTCGACATATGCCGAGTTTTTTGCTAAAGCTTATCCGGCGCATTATTTCGAAATGTTTATTGCCGAGCAGAATATGGCCGGGGTGGCTTTTGGTCTCTCCAGACAGGGCAAAATTCCCTTCATTTCCACTTTTGCCGCTTTTTTCAGCCGGGCTTTTGATCAAATCCGGATGGCTCAATATGCCGATACCAATATCAAGTTTTGCGGGTCACACGCCGGAGTATCTATCGGTGAGGACGGGGCTTCTCAAATGGGGTT
>MFDZ01000068.1:15662-15899 GCA_001777455.1 Candidatus Daviesbacteria bacterium RIFCSPLOWO2_02_FULL_41_8 | reverse complement strand
CACAAAGGCGTGGTTTATATCCGGACCACCAGAAAAGAAACTCCGATTTTGTACAAAGCTAATGAGAAATTTCCTATCGGCGGCAGTAAAACCCTGCGGGAGAGTAAATCCGATAAAGTGACGGTGATCGGAGCCGGCATTACCCTGCATGAAGCCTTGTCAGCTTATGAGGAGCTTAGGGCCAAAGGAATTTTCATCAGGGTGATTGATCTTTATTCAATCAGTCCGCTAGACAAT
>MFDZ01000068.1:8055-15646 GCA_001777455.1 Candidatus Daviesbacteria bacterium RIFCSPLOWO2_02_FULL_41_8 | reverse complement strand
CCGCCAAAGAAACTGAAGCTATTATTACTGTGGAAGATCATCACATAGCCGGAGGCTTAGGTGAAGCTGTGGCCGCCGCGCTGTCCGGTTCCGGTAAGCCTGTTTATATCATGGCAGTTACTAAAATGCCGCACAGCGGTAAACCGGATGAACTGCTGGAATATGAGGGTATTTCTGCTCCCGCTATTGTCAAGCAGGTCAAAAAAGTGATAGCCTAAAACAAACTGTCATCGTTGTCATTGCGAGGAGCGAGTCTTCGAGCGACGTGGCAATCTTTCTTGAATCAAGATTCCTACGGTCGCCGAGGCGACCTCGGAATGACAGTGAGCGGGAAACTTGTGAAAATATGAAACCATCTAACCTAATAACCAAAATTTTCCTCGACAGCGGGGATGTTAATGAAACCAAAGAAATTATCAAACTTTTAGGTTTTCTTGACGGGCAAACCACCAATCCTACTTTAATTGCCAAAAATCCGGCAGCCCAAAAGAGGCTGGAGGAAGGTAATAAATTTACTGCCGAAGAAATTATGCTCTTTTACGAGGGAGTGGTGAAAAAGGTTTCCAATCTGATACCGGAAGGTTCCGTTTCGGTAGAAGTTTATGCCGATAAAAATTCCACTGCTGAGGATTTGTTAAAACAGGGGAAAGATATGTTTGCCTGGATTCCCAATGCCCACATCAAATATCCGATCACCAAAGCCGCCCTGGAAGCGGCTGAACTCTCTATAGCAGAGGGTTTGCGGGTCAATATGACCCTTTGTTTTAATCAGGAACAGGCAGCAACTGTTTATGCGGCCACTAGGGGAGCCAAAAAAGGCGGTGTGTTTGTGTCTCCTTTTGTGGGGAGACTGGATGATAAGGGCAAAAACGGCATGGATTTAATCAAAAATATAGTGCGGATGTACAAAATGGGAGATGGGCACTCGGAGGTTCTATCAGCCAGCATCAGGAATTTGGATCACTTTCTTTATACACTGCAACTGGGATGCGATATTGCTACCGCCCCTTTTAAGGTGTTAAAAGAGTGGGCGGAGGCAGGTATGCCGGTGCCGGGGGATGAATATGGCTATCAAACTAATCTAGAATCCATTCCCTATCAGGAGATCAGTTTGGAAAAGCCCTGGCAGGAATATAATATCGGACACGAAATGACTGATGCCGGAATCGACCGCTTCGCCAGCGACTGGAACAACTTAATTGCCTAAGGGGAATTCTCCCAGAATTTGCCACTTTTCTACCTCTCCGCCTTTAATTAAATGAACACTGTTTATTTCAAATTCGATTGATTGATGCTTTCCGATCTCCTTAATGATCTCTTTCTTGGTTTTTATGGGAAAAGTTCCGTACAGAAGACTTAAGTGAGGCATATATGGTGGGATCCCCATTTTGAAGATCTTTTTGGCGCGGTTATGAAGGTTTAGCAAGGGTTCCGTTTTATCCGCTCTGACAAACAGCGTTCTGAAAAAGACGTCTTCGTAATCAATTTCTCCCATTGAAATTGCAAAGGATTTTTGGCCTGAAACCACTTGTTGAATAAGCTTAATACATTCATCCAAAGGTTGCTTAAAATCCCCCAGCAGGGTGATATGCGGTTCAAACACCGGAGCGTTGTACTGCTTAGCCAGTTTTTTGATTAGGTTTGAGAACCGCTTATATGATTCTCCTGTTGGCATTAACCAAAGCGTATGTCCTTTTGACTTCATAATTATTCATTAATCAGTTTTAATATTTTATTATGCAATACCCCATTAGTTGCAAGCATCGATGGATTAAAAATATCCCAATTTTCTCCTGATGGAGTTGTAATTTTACCACCCGCTTTTCTTATCAACAGAGATGAAGCCGCTATGTCCCATGGTTTTATGCCGTAGATCAGATACGCATCCATTTTGCCATTGGCAAGGGTTGCCGGTTCTGCGACGGCACTGTTTGCACACTTTATTTGCCTGACATATGGAACTATCTTATCTAACCACTTCATCAGCATC
The DNA here is from genome assembly GCA_001777455.1 of Candidatus Daviesbacteria bacterium RIFCSPLOWO2_02_FULL_41_8. Taxonomy (GTDB): domain Bacteria; phylum Patescibacteriota; class Microgenomatia; order Daviesbacterales; family UBA10151; genus UBA10151. Next base: position 13,656 of record MFDZ01000068.1, on the reverse strand, counting down.
AGTCTTTCTTCTTTTTCCCATCCCCAATCACAACCAAAAACTGTTTCCTTTAGCTCCTTTGTAGATGAAACACTCAGGATTTTTCCATTAAGAAAGGCCTTTTCTTTGTTGGTTTGGGCCCAATATAAATTATCTTCCATAGGCAGGTAAACCACTCCCAGTTTTGATATCCCCTTGTCAACCAGACCAATTGATACGGCAAAATGCGAGTTTCCTCTGGCAAAATTTACCGTTCCATCAATTGGATCAATTACCCATAAATTATTCACTTCTTTCATGGATGAGTAATCCTTAGGGGATGTCTCTTCTGTTAAAAGGAAGGTTTGAGGATATTGCTTTTTTATATTTTCCCTCAAAAATTTGTCAATTTCTTCATCAGCTTGAGTCAAGAGATCAACACCTCCCTTTGATTTGGAGGTAAAGTTACCCGAATTAAAATATTTTCTTAAAATATCTCCGGCTTTTAGGGTTAAATTGACGATATATTCTCTAGCTTCATCTAAATTAATTGAAGAATTGCTCATAGCTTGTAGCTGTTACAAGATACCATGTTTTTTCAATAAAGTCATTATGATAATATAGATATCCAATGATAGACAGGTCAAAGTTTACTAATGCCGCATATGTTAAAAGGGTGGAAAAACCCTGGGGATATGAACTGCACTGGGTTCCCGAAGATAGGCCTTACTTGGGAAAAATTGAGCATGTTAATGCCGGTGCCAGGATGTCCTTGCAGATACATGATCAAAAGCTGGAAAGCTGGTTTCTGATGAACGGGCAGGCTAAGATAATTTGGGAAAATTCAGAAGGCGAACTAATTGAAACGGAAATGGAACCCGGGAAAGGTTATAACGGTGAGATTGGCCAAAAACACCGGCTTTCCGGCATTACTGATTGTGATATTATAGAAGTTTCCACCCCGGAGATGGGAACGACCGAGCGACTGGAAGATGATTACAGCCGGCCGGATGAAACTCCGGAAGTGAGAAAAAAAGAAAGAGGGGAAATTTAATTTATGTTAAAACCATTTGCTCCCAGACTACATGAAATGATGAAGGAAGTGCTGATGAGTCCCGAAGCACCCGGTCCGAAGATCCACTATTACATGATCCGTGGCGGCGAAGTTAAGACCAATATTACAGTATGGGAAACAGGGACTGTTGGTGGAGAATACATAAAAACTTACGGGCATTATCATGTCGGCCAATTGGATGAAACTTATTATCTGGCAGCAGGAGAGGGAATAGTAATTCTTCAAAAAAGAAAAGAAGATGCAGACGGAAATCCGGTTGATGACGAGATAGAAGTTTTCTATGCCATACCTGTAAAGCCTGGAGACAGTGTATTTATTCCTTCCGGAATGGGTCATCTAGTAGTAAATACGGGTAAGGCCTGGATGGTAACATATGATGACAGTCCGGTAAATTTCGAGGAGGTTGACCCGGTTTCCTTACCCGGCCATGCAGACTATGAAGCTGTTAAAAAGATGCGGGGATTTGCTTATTATGTGGTAGAAAAAAACGGCAAACCTGAATTGGTTAAAAATGAAAATTATAAAGCAGTTCCGGAACCCCAATGGCTCACCCCCGCCGAATACGCTCAGTTGACAAATTAAATGTTTTGTAGTAGCATGCCTAAAATATGCCTAGCTTAGAAATACTAAATGAAGCCGATATACAATCCTTAATTAGCCAAGGAAGAAGGCCGATCCTCAACAGCGGATTAGTCGGTGATCAAATGCAGGTATATTTTCATTGTATTGTCCCACCCGTTGATTCAAGCATGCAATATAAATTGTCAATGGTAGGTGTGGACATAGCCGAATTTGAAGCTCCGGATGGAACGATAAATAGAACCACTGCTATGTGGCTAGACGAATCCGGATATAATAGGATCCGTAAAGTATTAGATAGATTTCCCCAAACCTGAAAGGTTGCCGCACAAATTTCAAACTTCTAAGTCAGAATGATTTACGTTGACACCCTTGGGGTGGAAAGCTAAAGTTATTCATACCTTAAGGCTTGGATGGGGTCGAGTTTTCAGCTTGCAACCTGAAAGGTTGACGCATAAATTTCGTTATTTTTTGGCAAAATAAGCTACATTATTAATTCGAGTGAATAGGGGATTCCAGGTTATCTAATCTCTCATCAATATCACGATGCTTTTGGACATGCATGTCCTGTTCTTGCCTCATGTCCTTTACCTCTTTATAGACTGCATCGAGTTTTTCCAAAACATCAAGACGTAATTCCTGCATTTCTTCCTTCAGAGCCTGGGAATCCGCATCCGCCTCTTCTCTGGTTTTAAATGAGCCTATTAGTAGTTTGATATCTTTAGAGGTAAGCATTTCTTAATAATATCAAGACCGCAGAAGCATTACAAGATTTCAAACTATATCATTTATATCTTCCTAGATAATTTACATTGACACCCTTGGGGTGGAAAGCTAAATCAGGAACCCTTTAGTATAAAATCAAGCCATCTTTTTCTGTAGACTGTTAAGGCGGCGGCGATTGCCAATACATGTTCGGGTACAGGGATCTCGGTATTATTTGCCCCCTCCAAAATAGAAGTGCCTTCTGGAACGATCTCGTCCCATTTAGAAGATATTGTCATAAATTTAGCCCTGTCTTGCGGAGTGAAGTGTTTTGCGTGTTCTTCTGCCAAGCACACAGAATCATAAAATGCCCGACTGTTTTTAGCTGACAGTTCAAGAGGCGGAAATTCGCCCTGGCCCACCTTTAATCTTCCGCAGATACTTACTACTTTTGATACTTTTGCCTTATTTTCTGCATATCCATTAAGACCTAAACTCGCATATCCGCTGACTCCCACGATAACTACCTCATTTCCTGCTTTGTGGAATGTTTTTATTTGCTTTCCCAGCTCATCGAGTTTGGGATCCAAATTATTTGGATCTGTCTTCCAGGGTGCAGGACTGAAATGTATATTTACTACTACATTCCCCTGAACTAATCTTTTCGGAATTAGTCCCCCCACTAAACTTATGCGGTCGCTAAGTCCGGGTCCTAAAATGAGATCAATTTCTCGTCTATTCATACCTTAAGGCCTGGATGGGGTCGAGTTTGGCGGCCCTTATGGCCGGGGCTACCCCAAAGATAATACCGACGGCAGTGGAAAAACCGAAAGACAGGGCAATTGACCAAAGAGGCACGGAGGTGGTGATAAACCGGCCGATTATCAACGAGAATACTATCCCCAGGATTATTCCTACAATCCCTCCCAACCCTGCCAATACCGTAGCCTCAATTAAGAACTGGGTCCGGATATTGCTTGGTGTGGCTCCTAAAGCTTTCCGCAAACCTATTTCCCGGGTTCGCTCGGTCACAGACACCAACATGATATTCATAATTCCAATACCCCCGACAATTAAAGAAATGGCGGCAATTCCGCCCAAAGCGATGGTTAAAACGCCGGTGATTTGTGAAACAGTAGATAAAGTTTGCTCCTGAGTCATAATGGTAAAATCATCCTCGGATAATCTTTTCAGTAAGACAGCGGCGGCTTTTTTCTGCACCAATTTTACCTCCTCGGTTTTATTGGCCTCAATATAGATGGTATTAAGCCGGTCTAAACCAAATTGCTTTTGTGCGGCCGACAGGGGAATGGCCACAAAATTATCCTGGTCAATCCCAAACACGGAACCCCGTTTTTCCAGCACTCCGATTACTTCATATTTGACATTACCCACCGAAATAGTTTTCCCCAGGGAAGAGTTGGTGCCAAAAAGCTTCTCTTCTGCGGAAGTGCCGATGATGGCCACCCTTCTCCCTCCGCTTTCTTCAGAAATTGTAAACGGCCGGCCTTTTACGAATGTGACGGAAATCAGCTTGGGATAATTAGCCTGGACTCCCACTAAAGTCACATCCTTATCTATTTTATTTAAGTATTTAACGGTAGAAACCTTTTGGACTACTGCCGAAACTTCCGCCTGGCCAGCCAGTTTATTTTTAACATTGGTAGCGTCCTGCATGGTTAAGCGGTTAACCTGCACCCCGCCGGGGGACCTGGCTCCGCCAACTTTACCGGGAATCACAAACATCAAATTTGAGCCCAAGCCCTGAATTTCCTTGGTGATAAAACTTTTCAGTCCGGTAACCACGGAAATAAGAAGAATTACGGAAGTAACCCCGATAACTATCCCTAAAATAGTCAGCAAGGTACGCATCCGGTTGGCCAGGATAGCAGTTATAGACAAGCTAAAAATTTCCAGTATGTTCATTGAATCTCTCCGTCTTTAATCCTGATAATCTTTTTTGCCTGTTTGGCAATTTCTGTCTCATGAGTGATTAAAATAATGGTATGACCTTCTTTGTTAAGCTTTTTAAATATTTCCATAATTTCGAAGCTGGTTTTGGTGTCTAAATTGCCGGTAGGTTCATCTGCCAGGATAATTTCCGGGTTGTTGATTAAGCTTCTGGCAATGGCCACCCGCTGTTGTTGGCCGCCGGAGAGTTGGTTTGGCTTGGAGTAAAGTTTGTCTCCCAGTCCCACTCTTTCCAGAGCTTTTTTAGCCCTCTCCAAGCGCTCTTTGCCTGATACACCCGAATAAATTAAAGGTAGAGCCACATTTTCCAGAGCCGAAGTCCGGGGAAGCAGGTTAAAACTTTGAAAAACAAAGCCAATCTTTTGGTTTCTGATTTTGGCCAGATGATTTTCCGATAATTTGGAGGTGTCCTGACCGTCCAATTCATATCTGCCGGCTGTTGGCCTGTCGAGAAGGCCTAAGATATGCATCAGGGTTGATTTGCCGGAGCCGGACGGCCCGATGACGGCAATGAATTCACCTTTGGTAATAGTCAGGTTGATTTTTTTAAGGGCCTGAAATTCTAAACCTTCGCCCTGGTCGTATATCTTATCAACAGAGATTAGTTTGACTGAAAAAGCCATAAATTATTTTTCTGCCGGAGGGTTAAGAATAATTTGTTGCCCTTCGGATAAGCCACTTTTTACTTCTGCGTCAATATCAGATTTAATGCCCAAAGTTATCGGTAGTTTTGTTATGCCTTTGGGGCCGCTGATGGCGACGGTATTGTCGTTTTGAATGCTTTCAATGGGAATACTAAGCGCGTTGGGGGCTTTGGCTACAGTTATCGTGCCTTGGCCGTTTAAGCCGGGGATGTTCTTAATATCTGCCTTGTCCATTAAAATTCTGACAATTATTACGGTGGCGTTGCTGGAAGTAGTTTTAGCGCTGGGTTTAATTTCCGCGACCTTTCCTGTAAAAATCTTATCAGGATAAGTGTTTAAGCCAACCTCCGCTTCTTGTCCTACTGAAACTCCGGCAATGTCTGATTCATCAATTTCGGCATCAAAGTAAGTTTCCGAATCATCCACCACCTGGGCAATTAGATCCGCACTGCTGACAACCTGGTTTGGTACCTCAATTGCCTGAGTTATTACACCATTAATTGGCGAAGTGATGACTGCATCCTGGAAAGCTCTTTGGGCGGCTTTAACGGAATCGAAGGCTGAATCCCTGGCCGCCTGAGCCGTAGTTCTGGTGACCTTTTGAGTAAAGGATTCATCTTTGGAGTGGTCTTTCACTTCATCCTCTGCTTTCTCAGCGATAGCCTGCTT
>MFDZ01000068.1:4321-8048 GCA_001777455.1 Candidatus Daviesbacteria bacterium RIFCSPLOWO2_02_FULL_41_8 | reverse complement strand
TAGGTATTTTGAGCTTGTTGTAAGGCAATATTCAGATCTTGTGTGTCCAAACAGGCAATTACCTGACCTTTTGTCACCCGGTCTCCCGATTTGACGTTGATGTAAGCCAGTCTTCCGGAAGATCTGAAACGTAAATTTGCAGAGTCCTTGCCGGACAAAGTGCCGGAAGCGGAAACAGTAGCTTTAATATCCTGTCTTTGGACTGTAGCAAATTGCAAAGGAGTTGCTTTAGGTTTGCCAAAAAAATAAAAACCTAAAAAAACGGCCACAGCCAAAATAATTAGAATAATAACTTTCTTCTTGGTTGGTTTCAAAATCCTGAAGATCCTCATAGTCTATATTCTAATGCCTGAGGCTAAAAAAAGAAAGCCTATGGATTGTCATTGCCTGCCCGCAACGCTTCGCTTGCGATATCAGGCGGGCGAGGATTCGCCGTAGGCGAGGAAGCGGTAATCTAGTTTCTAAACCTACATTCCTACTTTCAATATGGGAGGCTGAATATTTCTATTTGTCTCGATTAGACTATCTAACGCAAAAGAGAGATTGATTGCAGCTTCTGCAAATCTAAGATCAAGAATACCTTGATCTCGCATCTTAGGGAGATTAGCTCGAAATAGAATACGTCGAAAAATATTATCCGCCTTGATACTGGTTGTGATTTCAATACCAGAAATAACTGTGTCTCCTTGCCTGTTAAGTTTTTTTCGTTTTAACTCTATCACGAAATCTGGTGCTTTATGACCTAATGTATCGACCGCTACACCTAATTCAAGAGGTGTTCTATCGCAAGCGAGAAGAGTGGATGCTCCTGAATTTATGACTGAAGTCACTTGTTCCATTACTTGTAGGAACCTAGTTTTATCAGATGAAAGCGTTTGTTTCGCTTCGTCTTTGCTAGGCCAGGCTTCCGTGTAAATCGGAACCGCATGCTCATTTCGACTACCCATAATATGTGCGAGTATACTAAAAGAATAATAGCTTGTCAACTATGGGTTTGTTGGCGGAAATCTACATTCCCAGAGCAGCAAGTTTGTCATTCCGAGTGCATCCGAGGAATCTCAAGATTAGTCTAGAGATCTCTCTCTATGCTCGAGATGACAAAATCGCTGGGAAATACTGAATAGTTATGGGTTGGAGCTATCTATTTACGAAGAGGATAGCATTTGGAATATTCCTTCCAGGCCCGGCCTTATAGCCGCCGTGCCAAAGGGCTGTAGAGCCGCCCTGGTCCAGGTTCAAAGCTCCATCCATACCTAAGGCTTTGAGGACTTTGGCAGATTCACCCATAGAGGCGCCCTGCACAATCCCGATGTAAACCATATTGCCCTTGGCAGCTATAAAGGTTCTGGCAGCTTTGCCGCCGAATTTGGGTTCATTAGGTGCCTCTGTGAAGTTAATATTCCCGCCGGCTACAAGCAGCGGATAATTGGCAATCACGCTGTCAGGACCGGTATCCCGTCCCCATTCCAGGGATTGGCCGACAAACCTGGCAGATCCGGCTGAGAAAATGGCTGCAGGGACAGTAGAATAAACATTATTATCGGAATTAAAGTAGCGCTTATTTTTATTCATCACAAGCGTATCAAAGGAATTAGTTTTCCCGGCGCAGGAGGGGTAACTGGCCGGGCAAAAATATGAACCATTAATCCCGGCCCAGGCTCCATTCCTTGAAACATAATCAGCGAGAGTTAGCACCGGACAATCATTTCCGCAATCCGACTCGGATGCCGTGTCCACTATTACTTTCGTGGAGTTCAAATCGGCCGCTACAATGGAGACTGTATAATTTTGCCCGTCAGCGCTAACAACTTGTCTTGAATATCCTGACCCGGGGGGGTTATTGTTCGTACTGACCGGTGCAGGCGCTATGGACGGTGTCGTTGTAGAAATTGGCTTGGCTATCGGAACAGGAGTGGGAATAGGTGATGGTGATGGTGTTGGTGTTGGGGTGGTTGTTGGTGTAGGAGAAGCTGTGGCAACAGGAGAAGCCGAAGGGGCGGGATTCGTAAATTTAATAAGTATCGCTGAAGTAAATATTGCAACTGCTATGATTACAGCAATCGGTGCAAGGCCTGCATGGTTTGATAATTTCATGGCAGAGAGGATTCTTAAGAATGGCAATTCTTTACTATTCCGATGATTTTGTCAACAGCTTGGTCTAGCTGGCCAGGCACATTTTCCACTACAAAATCATACCTGTCCTTATATTCTTCCCAAAACTTCTGATCCTCTTTCATTCTTTTTTCAATATCCTCTTCCGTAAAACCTCTTTTTCTTAATCTCTCTAAAACAACTGAATCCGGCACAGTCAAATATATTACTAAGACCGGGGAATTAATTAACTCCCTGATTTTACCGGCCCGGGATGGGTCTATCCGCCATATCAAATTATTACCTTCAAGCTGATTTTTTTCCGTACCGTAAAAATTACCCCCATATTCTACATACTCAATAAAATCACCTTTTTCAATTTTTTGCTTAAAGTCTTCCCTTGATAGAAAGTTATAATCCACTCCTTTTTTCTCCCCCGCTCTTAGGGCGCGGGAAGTAGTTGTTGCGACTTTTTTGAAACCAGGCAGCCCGGATAAAAGTTTGGCTATAACGGTATCTTTGCCTGAGGCAGTTTTTCCGGTGAGAATAATAAGCATAAAAATATGATCAGGTTATGGTTTTTTTATCTAACGAAATTAGTTTTTCCAATGAATAGTTTTTATAAATAATCTTTCTGTGAGCCTTAGGAACAGTTAAGCCATGAATAATTCCACCCAAAAGAATTCCTTTGGTTACTATATAATCCACTACTCCCATTGAAATAAAAAAAGAAAGTCCTAAAACAATGGAAAAAGAAATCCAATGATGCAGATGAATAACTCTGCCAAATATTTTAAACCTAAGAACCGGAAGAATTTGAATTCTACCCGCCTTCAGGTGTGGTAATTTTCTTCTGATGCGGGAAGTAGGATGAGTGGTAACCCTCAATGTTAAATATCCCAAGGCTGTAGCAGGTATAAGAGATAAGTATTCCATAAAATATACTATTCCATTCTAATTAAATCAGCCTGCAAATGCAAATTAAGCCTGTTTAAAAATATCTTAGAGTGGTATAATGTGAATATGAATTTTCAGGAAGTCCTAAATATCTTATTGGTGGTAGGACTTTTGATTATTGCCTTCTGTTTTGTTGCCGTGACCTACTTTGCGGTTAGAGCTCTGCAATCTGTAATCAAGCTCACTGAAACTCTGGACGAAACAACGCAAAATATAAAAGGAAAACTGCAAATGAGATTTTTGGCAGTTATTCCTGCTCTTTTGATAGCCTTAGTGAGTAAATTTATTAAAAGGGGGAGGTGAAAAATATGGCACAAGAAAACAAAGGTTTAAATCCATTTGCAACCGGAGTGGCCGGAGCTGTTATAGGTGCGGCGGCCGCAGCGGCAGCGATAGCGCTTTCAGATGAGAAAAATCGCAAAAAGGCTGAAAAAGTCCTTGACGATATGCAAAAAGAGGGCAGTAAAGTCTTAAAAGAAATTACCAAAAGGGCAATAGAGCTCAAGGATGCAATCGGAAAAGGCGCATCGGAAGCTAAAACGGAAATTAAGAAACTAAACAGCAAAAAGAAATAATTGCATTTTCTATGCAGTGATTCTTTGACCGGCTAGGGTTTTTAAATCCAGGATAATGGTGGAAATCATGATTAAAAGACAACTAATTAGGGCGAGAGTTCCTA
>MFDZ01000068.1:1031-4280 GCA_001777455.1 Candidatus Daviesbacteria bacterium RIFCSPLOWO2_02_FULL_41_8 | reverse complement strand
GTTCCTAAAAGGTAAACAAATCCGCCAATGGTCTGGTCTAGTTCTAATAGCCCCCATTCCGATAATAACCAGTTCCAGTCGTGAATGCTTCCCGTAACCAGCAGCGGCAAGTTCATTGCGCGGGCATCTTTAATGTAGGTGCTGATATTAAATAAGTTGTCTCCAATCCAAAAAAGGGTAAAAGCAAAAGAGAAATAATCTTTTCGTAATAGAAAATATAGTGAGATCGAAACAGGTATAAGTAATTGGAAAATAGTTCCTCCCAGCATAGACATCATTTGTCCAAAAAAGATAAAAATTGAGTGACCTGCTTCGTGAATCATTAAATTGACTCCATCCAAAAAGAAAAGAGATGTGGGAGCAGTAAATAATAGTAAAGTAAAATAGGCTATGAGTAGAAAAAAAGCAGTTTTAACAATAATCTTCCAAAGGGTCATAAATTTAGTTTAACAGATAATAGTTTCTTAGGAAACTTGCTTATAGGTCCCTTTTTGTGCTAAAATCCCAAAAATTATGGGCATACCAGTAGAAGTAAGACCAGAGATGGAATCAAATGCTGTAGAAGAACCAGCCAGAATAATTGGTACTGATTGGGATGGGGTGAGAGTAAAAAGACATCGCGTAGCTATTTGGACTTCAAATTTTAAGGAGTTAGGTATATTTCAAAGAGGGGCTAAATCTCACTCTGTTCTTGAGAGTACTCCGGATATGGATCATACTCCTATGAATGTTTCTCCAAAAGGCCTTCATCGTTTAACAGATCGATTGAATATTTATTTTCAGAGTCGTAGGAGTTCAATTCCAGAAGCAGATAGAAGATTTAGGGAAGAGTTTGATAAAGGTGTACCAGTAATTATAATTTCCGGCAGAAGAGCGACGTTAGACTGGGATAGGGCAACAAGAGAGCAGGCGAATCGGGAAGGCACTCCATATACCGATGTGATCCTTAAGCCTGTTACTCGGGATAAAACAAAGAAAAAAGAGATTTCTGGCATTGACAGCAAAATTCATGCAATCATTGAGAATGATGTGACAGAGTTTTACGAAGATAACCGGAAAACTGCTATAAGGGTTGCGAGACGGCTTCCCAATGTGCAGGTAAACTATATTGATTATGGAGCACATATTAAAAAAGCAGATTTGGAAGCTCTATCAAACCTTCATGTTATTACTAAGGCTGAATGGTTTAGAAGCTCCGTTCAAAGATTAAAGGGTGAAGTTTCAAATACAAGAAATTCAGATTATAGACGTTTTATAGAAGTTGTGAATCCAATAGTAAGGCTTCTGGATAGAGTTGGCATAACGGGGTTACAGGCTACAGGGGCTGGAACAGCAATTGCAATTGCCGGAATAGAAGTAGCTGAACGCCAGCATAGATCTGGTAAACATTCTGTAGGAAAAACTACGCTTGCAGGATTAAGTTTGATAGGAGGATGGATATTTGATTTACTTGATGGTAAGTTAGCCAGATTAAAAAGAGATAAAATGACGGATGAAAAAGCCAAAGAACGAGATGAGATGGTTGGCCAGATTGCGGATTCTGGTACTGATGGAATTATGGAAGGTTGGATGGCAACATCTGCCGCTTATACAGCTTATGAAAAAAGGGATTGGTTCGGAGTCAATATGGCGTTAGCGCAACTTGCTCTTACAAGCGCACCCCGGGCAGCAAGGGCAATTGCAGAATCTCGCGGTAAAGAAGTAAAAGAAACTTATAAAATAAAGAGATTTTTTACAAGACTTGATCTAAGAGTTTTAGGCACTAGCTTTGGAAGAAAAGGTCCAAACCTGACTGCACTATTCGTAAAAAGAATTAAAAAAGTACCTGTTCAAGGTATAGCTCACGGAGTTGGTGCTTTAGCTAATGGAATAGTTGCTGCAGAAAGATTAATAACCGCGTTTAATCCAAAAATAGAAAAAACCTTAAGTCCCAAGGAGATTAGGCAGGCCAAAGTAAGAGCAACTGTTTTGGGAACACAAACTTTGGCTTATATGGGCTTGGCTTGGTATCTAAAGAAAAGATTCTTAGCTTTTTCAGAAAGGGAAGCTAGTCAAAAACTGTTAGCAGATGGGGTCAAGGAGTTAACCTGGGATAGTCCGGAGTTACGTCTACCAAAACCGGAATTATTCCCAACTTTTTATGCACCGGTAGACGGAATATCGCAAAATTTAATTGATCAAGTTGAAAGAATAAGTGGCGGACACCTAGAGCAAGTTTTCGCGTATGGTTCTACTGTCGGCGGCGTAGCTACACCTGATAGCAGAATAGATTTATGGGGAATAGCCAGAGATCCTGAGGATTTTTATAGATATGTTGCTAGAGGACCAATGAGAAGAATTATTAAGCTTGGCACGTTTGTAAATCCCAGGTTTCACTCTTGGTGGAATAAACGAAAAGCTAATTTTTATCTTGGTGAGATACAATTAGACGGTACCAAGAGAGGAATAAAGTTGGGAATTATTGGACACGATGAATTCTTAAAACATGCCAGAGGAGGAAGGGAAGATTCTGTTGAAGAGGGTAAAGGAAAAGGACGTCTCTGGGTACCAGGTAGGTTACATAAAGCAGCTTTTGTGCCTTTGCTTGACGAAACAGATACAGTAGCGCAACAAGAATTAAGACAGGCCTTTAACCAAGCAAGAATTGATGGTATGTGGTTGGCTTTGGGATTAGTTTCCCGCAGATTTACGTTTGATGAGATAGCCGAAAAGTATACCGATCTAAGCTACGCAGCAGATGGAAGAATTGAAGGAGGAGATAAATCCAAATCACTTCTTTATAAAAAGTATGAACTTTATAAAGAAATGCTCGGTGCTGTATTAAAGTGTTTTGTAGATGTTGGGATAATAAAAGAAGTGAAAAGAAAGCCCGGTAACTATGAGAAAGTAATGTCTTTATCTGAAGAAACAGTCAGAAGGTCATTATTAAAAGCTCAACACTATGCTATTAAGGTAAACATTCCATATAATACGTTGACAATGGGTCCGCTTAAAGGATTAGTTTATGAATTTGAGAAGACCAAAAGGGTAGTTGGACGATCCTTAAAACGACGGTTTAAAAAAGCTGCATAATTTACTTCTTATACAAATTATATATAATAATTCCCTATGGCTGCTAAATATTTGCAACTTTTTCAGTTGATGCTGAAGGAAAATGAGTCTATTCTGTCCAATTTTAAACTGCTTCACGATAAATACGCCTTAGACCCGAATACTTACCAGGATCAATATAATTTGGAGGGTGAGAAA
>MFDZ01000068.1:0-1023 GCA_001777455.1 Candidatus Daviesbacteria bacterium RIFCSPLOWO2_02_FULL_41_8 | reverse complement strand
AGTAATCAGGAAATATGAAGATATGCTGACTTTGCACACTGAAAATTCCGGATTCGGCAAATATGCCGCTAATCTATCCGATAAATTCCGAGGAGCCTGCAAGCTAATTTACCCCAAACTGGACTTCATCGGAGTCAAAAGAGATTAAACGCGTTTCCTCAATTAGTTCATCTAAAGTTCTAGTCTTCATTAATTTATCCCTAACTTCAACTGCTCCTTTGAAATTATTAACATAGCATTTAACAAACTTTTTCATCAGTGCAAAATGTTTGTTATCATCCCAAGTTTGTTTAAATAGCTCAAGGTGTTTTATGAGCAGATCAATTTTCTGTTGTGGGGTAACTTTTTCAATATCAACTTTGTCGTTAAAAAGCCAGATATTTTCAAAAATCCCCCGGCCGATCATGATTCCGTCAATACCATATTCTTTACACTTATCCTTTGCTTCTTTAAGGCTCTTTACATCCCCGTTGCCTATGATTAAGGCCTTTGAACTAAGCTTGTTTCTGATTATTACAGCTTTCCTGATTTCTTCCCAGTGAGCCGGGGGCTTGGACATCTCACGGGCGGTCCGCAGGTGTAGTGTTAAAGCCGAAATTGGTGTTTGAAGCAGGGTAGTGACCCAATTTTCCGTGTCAATTTCCCTGAAGCCAATCCTGGTCTTGACGCTGACCGGCAAGCCGTTGGCTCCTTTGATAGTGGCCTCAATTATTTCTTTTGCCAGTTTAGGGTTTTTGATTAAAGCGGCGCAGGCTCCTTTTTTGGTCGCATTTTTGTCAGGACAGCCCATATTGATATCAATCCCGTCAAATTTCATCTTGTGCAACATTTTGGCTACTGTATAAAATTTTTCCGGGTCAGTTCCCCAAATTTGGGCTACAATCGGCCGCTCTTTTTCCGTAAACTTTAAGGATCCTAGAATCTTTTCGTGTCCTTCGGAAAGGAGCGCATCGACAGGAACAAATTCAGTAAAAAATACATCAGGCCTGCCCGTAGACACCACAATCTGCCTGAAGACAGTAT
>MFDZ01000067.1:23241-27058 GCA_001777455.1 Candidatus Daviesbacteria bacterium RIFCSPLOWO2_02_FULL_41_8 | reverse complement strand
ACTACATCCTTTCCGTTTGTAATGCCGGCTGCCTTTAATAAATCACTACCGGTAACATAGGAGATATCCGAAGCTATTACCTCTGCATCCGGGAAATTTAATTTGAAGCTCTCGGATGCGTTTTGGTTAACATCAACTGCTACTTTTATAATAAAGCCTGCTTGTTGGAAACCTAAAGCTGACCCCCCGCATCCGGAAAATAAATCTATAACCGTAAGAGGTTTACTCACGTTTCCAGTATATCACAAAAATCAGTAAGGAAGGGTCTTATATAGATAACATGTATGCAAATACATTTAGTATATTGACTACATATGTAAGATGTAGTACTATTTAAATAGCGGCTGAATACAAATCACTAATAATCTTATGAGACAGGGAGAAAATAAGCGTTCGGCATTTAAAAGGTTAGGTACCAACAGAGCAAATAGAATTATTAAAGATATAAGCCTGTTAGGTAATCTGTCCAACAGACATAATTACAGTTATACTGAAGATGATGTTAAATCGATGTTCGGTGCAATCGAAGAAGAAATTCATCTTGCAAAATCCAGATATTTGGTATCTCTAAAGAGAGGAAGAAGGATTAAACTTTAAATATGCAGAATAATTTATCCAGAGCTCAAAAAATTCTTATTTCTTTATACAAACTGGCAGGCGGAACTAAAAAGCAAGTTCGATTCGAAGACATTGCCGTGAAAGTATATAAAACATTTAAGGCAGATTTTCAGTTACGCGGTTATCCTCAATACCCCGATACGGGTGACATAGTGCATAAACCGCTGTACAGTGAGTTGAAAAAAGCTGGTTTTGTTTTATCAGGCAATAAATATTTTTCACTAACAGCAAAAGGTACGGAGTATGGAAAGAGGTTGCTTAAATCGGCCGGAATGGACAATAAATCAAGAGATACCAATACAGGTGATGATTTCGTAAAATTCACAATCAGTCAGCAAAAAGAGATTGAAAGAATAAGAGACTCTGCTGCTTTCAATCTCTACACGGAAGGGAAAAAGGAAGAAATAATAGATATAGACTTCTACTCTTATCTCGGAGTAACCGTAAGAACTAACAAGTACGACTTCCTGGGCAGATTTTCAATAGTCAAAGATGCAATAGAAGCAACCAAGAGCAAGAGCCTCCCGCTATACAAACAACTTACAGATTGCCATGAATATTTGATAAACAAGTTTAAGGAGAATATTGATTACGTTAAGAACACAAAAGGAGGAAAGAGATAATGGATATCAGTAGTCTGAAAATAAAAGAGGAGGCGAACGTATATCACGATAACATTTTGGATATCTGGGGTAACGGTTTTAACTTTAACCATGAAAAAGGTCTTGCCGAATGGCTTAAAAACTCAATAGATGCTTATGTCAGAATAGGATTATCGGATAAAGACCAATTTATCGCTTTCAGATTTACGGACGGAGACGACAAACATCCTCCCGTGATTGAGTGTATAGACTATGCCGGTATGACCCACACCGATATAGAGAAAGCGTTTAAATGGTGGGGTGACCCCGATGCGGCTAAACGCGGCTTAAATGTAAAAACTTACGGCGGTCATGGAAACGGAGGCAAGTTCTATATGCGACAGATGTTCCAAAAATCGATATTCATTACATTCAGGGGCGGTAGGATAAATATTTTCGGTTTTAACGAGAACAGGAAGTACGGTTTTGTACCGGATTTCGAAAACAGGAAAATTTCCCTGAACGAGGCTTTGGATATAGCCGGTATAGATCCAGATACGATTCCCGAAAATATTTTTAAGAAGATGAAGAAGGGTATACTGGGTTTTACTGCGGTAAAAGGTTTCAGACCCAAGAAAATGGTAGGCAGAACCATTCCCGTGTCAACAATCTGTGAGAGGTTTAAATACCATCCCCAGGCTAGGAGGCCGCTTAAATTTTGTAATGTAGCAGTAGTCCATAACGGTAAGATGATAACTAAAAATTTAAGAATGGAAGACGTTGAACCGTTACCGGAGTTTAAAGAACCGTTTGTATTCGAAATACCCGAATACCTGGAGATTAAAAATTCAGAAATCAAGAAGATTCAGATGTCTAATAAAAAGTATTCTAAAGGGAGGCTGATTTTGAGAACCTCTTCGGTTCCCTTTGGACGCGGAGTAAGAAAAGCAGAATTAAACTGCATTGATATAGTAGGTGAAATAGGGGTAATTGCATCTTACAAAATGCAGGAAATAGGGTTCTTAAGATACTTCCCACAAGCTCAATCAATATACGGGGAATGCTCCTGCCCTATTTTGGAAGATCCAGACTATGATTGCGTTCAGAATGACAGGGAAAAACTGATTGATAATGACAGAACGCAGGTATTACGTAACTGGATTGCCGAAAAAATTGATGAAGTAGCCGAAAAAATAGCAGATTTGGAACGTAAAGAAGAGGAGCGTAAGAATATTGAAACAACTGATGAATTTAATCAGATTTTAAATCTTTGGAAGAATCAATTTATGTCTAAACTCTTTGCCGAAGTTTTGGGAGGATCGGGAAGAGGGTCTTCAACAGGAGGTGTTGGGTTGGAAGGTTCGGGAGGAGGAAGTAAAGATGAATCTGAAGAAAAAGGAGGTTTCGGTTCTGGAGGGGGTGAAGGCGGGGGTGATGGAGAGGAAAAGAAAAAAGGTTCGACAATGCCAAGAGTACTTTTATCAGGTCAGGAAGACCCGGATTTTCCAGGTGTTTTGGTAACCTTTTCGGAAAGACACTTTCCCGTCGAGCAACGTCAACAGGATGTCAGCAGAGGAATATACTGGATAAATTTGGAGAAACCCATGGCCAAAATAATAATCGATAGATATGGAGTTAATTCTCCAAGATGGAGGAATTATTTATTCCAGAGATATGTAGATATTTTCATAAAAGAAACTATTTATCGACTTGCTAAGAGAGAAGGCGGTACACTTACTCCAGAAGTAGCGGATACGGAAATAATGAGAGTTGCTTCTTTGGTATACGATAAGGCAACGGTTGATCTTGAATCCTTTCTGCTCGAAGATAAGTTCAGAGAGGGCAGCAACGATGGTAATAAAGACCAATAACGAGTCCTCAATGCAATCTTCAGTTCACTCGTCTTCCATAAAAGATCAGAAAATATTCTACCCAGCAAAAGATGATTCCGTCAATTCATTACTCTTTACTGATCGCGGCCGTGTTTTCCAACTCAAAGGTTTGAAGATTACCGAAGCTACCCGCATTTTTCAAGGTCAAGCTATAAACAATCTGATTGATATTGACCAGGGTGAAAAGATCGCTACCGTTTTAGCCATCCATCCCCAAAAAGATTCCATTAAATATCTCTATATGTGTACTAAACGAGGAAACGTCAAGAAAACCAAATTTGAAGAATACTCACACATTCGCCGTAATGGTCTAATCGCGATCATGCTTGATAAAGGTGATGTTTTGGGTTGGGTTTGCCCAACAAATGGTGAAAATGATCTGATTATTATCACATACCGTGGTCAAAGTATCCGTTTTAAAGAAAGTGACATCAAATCATCCCACCGCGATACCCTTGGAGTCCGGGGTATCAGGTTATCTAAAGATGATGTTGTGGTATCCTCTCATCTGATTAAAGATTCTAATGCCGAACAAGTTCTGGTAGTAATGGAAAATGGTTGGGGCAAAAAGACCAAAATTTCTGCTTGGAGTTGCCAAATGCGTGGTGGGATGGGAGTCAAGGCTGCTCATATCACCAGTAAGACTGGATTAATTGTCAACGCTCAAATTATCAATAAAGACACTAATATCCTGGTCATATCTTCTAATAGAGGCCGACTAATGAA
>MFDZ01000067.1:16022-23224 GCA_001777455.1 Candidatus Daviesbacteria bacterium RIFCSPLOWO2_02_FULL_41_8 | reverse complement strand
AGCAAGTAGCGGCAATAATTGCAACTTCAACCAAAGAAATTGAAGCTTCGCTTAAATCGCTAACTGAAGTAAAATCTGATATTCATATTCGCCAGTCCAGAATTCTTTCAGATCGGGATATAAAATTGGTTACCAGCAAAAATCCCAAAAATGTCAACCATATTTACGAAGAAGAACTTATAGATTTTCTCAATTTACCACAAAGAATAAGAACATCTCTGAGAAGCACTGGAATTACAACTGTAAATCAACTGTTTAAAAGTTCAGAACACAAACTAAGGAGAATAAGAGGGATAGGAAAAAAATCTGTAAAGATGATTCTTGATTTAAAATCTGAAGTTTACGAATATCCTAAAGCATACATTCAAGATAAAAAGAGGGTCGAAATTCTCAATTTACCTATCAGGATTGAGAATGCTTTAAAAAAGGCAGGTATACTTAACATCGATGAACTGGACGAATCTTCTCAGAAGAAACTATTAAAGATTAAAAATATTGGCCATAAAGCATTAAAAATAATATTTGAACGTAAGAACAATGTCGAAAATCAAGCTCAGAATGAAGATATACCAAATAAGAAACTTTTATCTGTTCTATTAGAACGCAGCGGGGGCGGGAGAAATCAGGAAATAATACAGAGAAGGTATGGTCTTGTGATGGGAGAAAAAGAAACACTGGAAGAGATAGGGAAAAGTTACGGGTTGTCAAGGGAAAGAATCAGACAAATTCAGCAAAAAGCCTTTAGATGTATGTCCCATCCGTCTAACGCATCCAGAAGACCAATTATTAACCTTATAGAAAGACTGCTTTGTAATAACGGGTGTTTAATATCGGATCAAGATGCAGACTCTTTAGTACCTCAGATATTCGCAAATCAGCCTTTTGACGGAAGTTCCCTACTGGATTTGTTTGCCGATCTTGGATGGATTCAAAGTCACAGGATTGGAGATATGTCTTTTTATGCCCCGAAGATCAGCGGATTCAAATTAATTGATTTTATGGAAGATATCTTTGAGCTTCTTAAAAAAAGTGCCGAACCTCTCTCACCAACATCAATCCTCAATAAGTTACCTCCTATAAAGGAAATCCAGGATGACCGGTTAAACCTTCTCAATTTAATTACCAAGAACTGCAGTTTAGATCCCAGGATTGAAACAAAAATTGCAGGTAAATTCAGTACTTACCGAATGACTGAATATGTAGTTAATCTTTGGATTCCTTTAATGATCCAAGTTTTGGAAGAAGCTCGGATGCCTCTTTATTATACTGAAATTGCCGACAGGGTAAATGATAAAGTAATTTCCTCGAACCGTCACCTGGAACCGCGGCGTGCACACTCCCTACTTATTGAGAATTCCAGTTTTGCTCACGTCGGTATTCGTGGCACTTACGGATTAGTTAAATGGGGTTTAAGAAAGGAATCCACAGTTGAATTGGCTGTTGAATGTATAAAAAAGGCAGGTTTCCCCCTCCATTGGGAACAAATTTATAACTATGTTGGCAGATTTAAGGATTCTCCTAAAATGAACATAAGGAGTATATTGGATCAAAGTGGTAAATTTGAAAAAAAAGGAGAAGGTTTTTATAGAATTAAAGAATAGAATATTTGTGTATGCATAAGTGAGTGAGTGGCTTTTTCTCACACTTTCCGGTATAATCTACAAAACAAATCTTCAGGCGAAGTTTAGCCTGGACAGACAATAAAATGCCAGCCCATGAACGAACTTCTCCAGAGGTTCGTTTTTTGTAGTCAATTATCATGACAAAAGAAGAAGTTAGAAATATTTTAATTCAGAAATTAAGAGAGATCCTGAGTGATGATACAAAAGGATCAACTCAAATTGCTACCTTGGTAGATGCTTTGAGAGAAAAGATTATCCAGGAAGGAATACCCCCTCATGAACATTGGAAAATTCATAATCTCATTTTAGAAATTATAAATGAATGGTATAGAGCGGGTGTTATTTACTTTAGTAAACCGGATGATCCATATGTTGGTTACCCTTTTGTCACTGTTACAGATTTTGGGAAAGAATGTCTTGAACAAAATAACTGCCTCCCATACGATCCAGAGGGTTATATTAGAGAACTTCAAAGGCAAAACCCTTTGCTGGATGGTGTCACATTAGCATACGTAAGAGAAAGCATATCAACATACAATAGTGAACATTTACTATCCTCAACCATTACCCTAGGAGTGGCATCCGAGAATTTGATTTTGGCTTTAATTGACTCCTTTATTAACGCTATTAGTGATGCAGCAAGAAAACAGGTACTAGAAAGAAGGCTTGAAAACTTAGTTATTTCCAGAAAATATGAAGAATTTAGAAACGAATTACGTACTTACGAACGCTCCCTCCCAAGAGAATTAACAAGAGATCTTGATACTTACTTAGATCAGGTTTTTCATTTTATCCGAATGAGCCGAAATTCTGCAGGTCATCCAACAGGTAGGGCAGTTAGCAAAAATGTAGCTTACTCCAATCTACAAATTTTTGCTGAGTATTCTAAGAGGATTTGTGAATTAACCGATTACTTTAGCAATCATCAAATTTGAGTACATATATCAAAACATAAAGAATTATTTTTTTTGCCAAAAATATACTCTTTTCCTATATCTCTTTCCTACAGCTGATGTAACAACGACTGTCTTGAGATTTTTTGAGCTTAACAATTTTTCTGAAATAATCAGGTTTAGTGAGTCACCCGGTTCAATCTTTTGTTTTTTAACTTTATTTCCTATAGAATCTTTACCGATAATGGCATCCTGCCCCTCATGATTTTCAACACCAACACTTGTAAGAATTACTGGCTTACTACCTATATTAGCTAGAGTTATAGACCATATGGTCCCTTGTACTTTGTCAACTTCAGTCCGACCATCTAAATATTCATTAACGATTTCTCTGTTAAAGTCGCATATAATCTTAAGATTTGGCTTATCCTTACTGTATTTATATATCTCAAACACAGTTAGTCCAAAAGTACCTAGAGCACCAAACCAAGCTGCAAAGGTAGTTGCGACATCATTAGTCATGCAGTGATTATAACAGACCATATTAAGTGTAATAAATTACCCCATAGTTTATTTTGCAATTCAAAAGTGATATATTTGATGTTAGTTGATCAATCTTAAAATAAAAGGTATTATACGGGATGTTGGCAGTTTGTATTTGTAGGCCGTAGCGTAGTACCAGTTTTGATATTTTCTTTGTAACTCTTCCAGTTGAGTATCAAAAACCTTATCATCTTCAATATTTTTTAAATGGTTTCCTGCAACCCTTTCTATAGCTGGTTCCATTATGGCCTTGTCATAATCTTCAAGTGTAGTATTTTCCTTATCCTGTTTTTCTAAGGTTAAGTTTATGATCTCCCACTCTATTTCTAAATAAACCAGCATTTTTTCTTTTGGAACAATATACTTTGTTAAACTGTTTAAGTTTGGTAGTCCCCTTGGGTATGCACCGGAGCTGAAAAACCTGTTAAGTAAGTGTATGTCTAAATTTAAAATATTGCTTAGCCTGCTAACAATCCTGTAATTGGGTTTGTTTTTGAATCGGTTAAGGATCGTGTGTGCACCATAGGAACGGAGAAAAAGTGCAAGTCTTATTCTATTGTAGGTAATCTTTTTTCTTTTAGATGACATGCTGCCTAATTAGGCAGGAATACTTTATTAAAGTATAATACAGGAAATTTAACTATTATGATTAAAAGACAATACGAAACAACTTATGACATTGTTATTAAGTAGAAGAGAACAAAGAATTTCTCAAAAAGTATCCTAAAAAACCAGCAATAAAAATTCAATTTCACAATTCGATGGATAAATAATATGGCTTTTGAACTAAACGAAAAACAAAAAGTACTAATTAAGGAATATCGTGAATTAATAACTTATGGCTACCAAAAAATGAGTGGAATACAGCTTGATTTCAAAAAAGTAAGAGTAAGAAAACGAGTTCTATATTTCATGATGGGTGCAATGCAAAGCTTTTCCGAAAGTATTTTAAAGCTAATGGGGACAGAGCCTGTCTATGAAAAACCTGGAGAATCATTTCTAAGATCTCAGCTTGAAATATGGTTGAACATGAGATTTATCTATTCAAGTAGGTCAGAAGACAAAGCAAGATTGTTTTTGTCAGACCTAGTAATGGAGTCCTTAACTTATGCAAAGAAGCATAAAACTCTATGGGAAAAGTATCCGTTATGGGATATGGAGTTTGGAACAATAAAAAAATCAAGTGATTGGGAAAAATTTATCTCTGATAACGTAGACTTGCTCAAGAAATATAGAAAGGAATATAAGGATAAGCACGTTACAAAGTTGCCAAATCTTTATGACAGAACCCTAGCAATTGACAGCCATCTCAAAAAAATAGGAACTTTCTCTGAAAAGAATAGTGCTGAAAAGTTCTATACTCTTTTTTATCCATATTTTTCGCAATCAACACACGCTAATATGTCTGGACTTCAGAGATATATGCGTGGAACAATAGCATCCCCAGAACCATTTTTAGATGTCGATTCGAAACCAGAAGACGCAGAAAGAATTCTGTCAGTTAGTTACCAAGGGTATTTTGCCGTTCTTCATTTCTTTCTCCAAGTTTTCAATGCTTATAGTCCTTCAGAGTACGACCGTTTTAAGCAGTATTCTAAGGGATTGATCAAAAAGTAAATATATCAAACTATATCAGTTGGGATTTGAGATATTTCCTTCTTATAGTGTCTCATTTGTCTCATTTAGGCTCAGTGTGAGACAATATAGGACAGTCAGTTATAGGGATTGAACGGGGGCAGACCTGTATGCTCAACCAAGAAGGGCGGGCATGTAACGATGCCCTCAGTATCTACACCCTCAAAAGGATAGAGTGTCTCATTTGTCAGTCCTCTACGTTGCAAAAAATTTCTAGTCCTGTTATGAGAGCCCTTACAAAACAACCCACCGATTTCTCGATGGGTTGTTAAACTAATTTAATTAGTTTGAGTGAATACCATACCCTTATGGGTGAATCTGTGAACCTTGTCCACCAATAGAGAATACGTATGGAGTTGTTCCGTATGCATCTTCTGCATCGAATCTGTCTCCCCATATCTCAACATACCCGTTGGAACATTTTGTGTTATTAAACACTGTCCCAAAATCAAGATAAGGTGTTTCTCCGTAGTCACCGGACCACTTTACGAGTATTTTGCATGTACCGTAATCCGCTGGATAACCAAACAGTGTGGCGGGACCATTTAATGTGTATATTCCCTGCTCCTCACCAGAATTACCGATAGATTTACAGCCATATATGTCAGCTCGTGTTCCTGTTCCAAGAAGACCGTAAGGATCAGTTACAATCGTACTACAATCTGTGTCTGCGCTTGGATTAGCTGCAAATGCTGGAACTGCCATAGTACCAAGAATTAAAGCTGATGCCGCTGTTCCTACTAAAAATTTCTTTATATTCATATTTTTCACCCCCTCTCGTTTTAAGATTTTTAAGCATTAAAAAACCAGCGCTATGGCTGGTTTAGAATAATAATAAACTAATATTCATAAATATCATTTTCATTTGTTTACCTTATACTAAGTGATAGGGTTTAGCAATGCCATGTTTGGTTTCCGAGTTCAAAAACTTCAAAACTTTGCCCATAGTTACTGATAGAATACACTTTAGAAAGTGAGTGTAAATTAAAATATGAGTTATGATCTTAATAAAGATAAAATCTTAAAGCTGAATGATAAAATATTATTTTTAATTGACACAAGTGCATTTTGCAGATTGGAAGAATTAGCGTTAAAGACTGGACTACACTTACTTCTTTTGATGAAAACATCTCCTAACGTTCATTTCCTGCTTTCAAATGAGGTTTTTGTTGAGCTTATGAATGGACCCCGTGTATTACATCCTAAATTCATCCTAGATCATATTATCAATGTTGAGGGAAGTATGTCTTATGATCTTAAAGAAAATCGATTTTTGATCGAGGAGGACGGACAAATTAAATACATTGTGTTAAATAAAATATCTGCTCAAGACTACAACCAAGTTTTATTATGTCAAAATCATCCAGAATTAACCCTTGTTAGTAATGATAGAAAATTGTTAAAGAGCGCAAGCTTAATCTTAAAAGAAAGAGCGATTGGTATTAACACTTTTATGGATCGAATGATTGAATTAGAACCCAAAACAAAAGAATATCAAACCCTTAAAGAGGAAGCATTGAAGTTATTCAAATTAAAGAAAGTTACATAGCGTAGGCAAAGTTAGGCATATAGAACCTTTCATTTTCAGTCATCCAGAAAGTTCTAATTGCCTCTATGTCCCGCAACAAACTCAAATATTTTTGATATAAACTCATTTAACTCGAGTTTGCAACTCTCGTTAAATAATTTTGAACCCAAAATTTTGATTAAAAGTTGCAGATTGAAGTATTTTGGGTATAATGCGCTTATGTTTAAAAGGATCTCCACTGTTTTGATCTGGTCGGAAAACCATAGAGCCTTGGCTGATTGGTATCGGGACAAGCTGGGACTTAAGGCTAGTAAAGAATTAAATCATCCGGACGATACCGGAGTAATATTTCAAATTGGAGATACACAGCTTTGGATAGGACAACATTCGGAAGTTAAAGGTAAAAATCAGGATTCTGCCAGGCATATGTTTAATTTGGATGTGGATTCCGTACAGGAAGCATACAATTATTTAAAAAGCAAAGGAGTAGAATTTATAGCCCCTCCTTTTAAAGCGCCGACTATGGATTATCATTTTGCTTCTTTTCTTGATTTGGATAATAATATTGTCCAATTAATTGGATTTAAGTAATAAATTTCCAAATCTACACGTATGCATTTAGCGCCAATCGATTGAGGTTATTCCGTTTTCTGAAAGGTACTTATTACACTGACTAAAGTGATGTTTGCCGGAGAAAAGCGATACGGAGTACGGCGACGGATGTCCGGATGTTAGTACCAAATTTTTGTCGCGATCTATCACAGCGCCCTTACCCTGGGCATATTTTCCCCATAAGAGATACACAATATGGGTACGCTTAGCATTAAGTGTTCCTATCACGGCATCGGTAAACTTCTCCCATCCCATTCCGGCATGAGAAGCCGGACTATTTGCCAATACTGTCAGGACGCTATTTAACATCAGGGCGCCTTGAGTGGCCCAACGCGAGAGATCTCCTGAAAGTAGTGGTGTAACTCCCAA
>MFDZ01000067.1:13923-16016 GCA_001777455.1 Candidatus Daviesbacteria bacterium RIFCSPLOWO2_02_FULL_41_8 | reverse complement strand
TGGGTCTTGTCCAACGATAACGACTTTCACCGAGTCTAGCGGACAGAGGTCAAAAGCCCGGAAAATATTTTTAGCCGGCGGATAGACTTTTTTGGCTTGATATTGGTCCCGGACTTTCCCGGTTAATTCCTTCCAGTATGGTTTCACAAACTCCGGTTCCAGCGCTTTTTTCCATGTCGGATCAATTTTAATATTATTCATTAGCTGTTGCTCAAGGCACCCCATGATTATACTTTACTCACTATTGCTATACCACTAAAATAGCTGTACAAATAAAGAAGATGCTAGCTGAACGCGGTGGTTGGAATCATGCGGGTCAAAGGACTTTTGATTTAATAGACCTCCCCGGTGTTGCAGGAGTCGAACATCTAGTTAGAGTGACTAAAGATTTGGCCGGAGAAGTTTTGAAAGCAATAAGAACAAGGCTCTGCCCGCAACCAGTTTTACCATCTACTTATCCCGAAGGTCTTCAGCGATATGCTGAATCATTGACTAGTCATGGATTTTCTCCTCGTACATTAGTATCTCAGGAAAGTGGGACTACTGTTTCTCCAGATGGGGCTTGTTCTTTAGATCGGGACTTGAAAGTTATAAAAGTGACGTTAAATTCTTATCATCAACAATTCCTTAAGGACTTTGCAGATAAGGGCAAAGAATTAGCAAACAACGCGAAGAATTAAAAAAAAAATTAAAAGAATTAGAAGAACAATGTAAGCAGAAAAAATTATTTGAAAAATAATTTTCTTAATTTTTTGTGCTATACTACAGCTATTATGGCTAAAGATTTACAATTTAAAGTATTAATAGAACAGGATGAAGACGGTATTTATGTAGCTTCAGTGCCTGAATTACCAGGATGCTACACTCAGGGTAAGACACTAGAAGGAGCACGCGTAAGAATAAAAGAGGCGATCAAATTAGTACTAGAGTCAGATAAGGATATTAAAAAAGAAAAATTGGAATCTCCCAAAGCTTCCCCTCATTTTTTTGGGATCGAAGAAGTGACTCTTCAAAATTATGCCTAAACTATCTCCTATCAGAGGTAAAGAACTAATTTCAATTTTAGAGAAGCAGGGTTTTAAACAAGTTCATCAAAAAGGCAGTCATGTAAGGTTAGAACATTTTGACGGAAGGAAAACAACAGTTCCGCTGCATTCGGGTGAAAAAGTCGGAGTTGGTCTACTTAGAAAAATATTAAGAGATGCAAATATTTCCAGGGGTGAGTTTGAAAAGTTAAGATAACTTTTTCGACACTTTTGTTATACTTCATTAGTATGAACAAAAAGCAATTGGTTGCGCTAAGTTCTGTTTTTGTCAGCCTTGATTGTCCGGTATTGAGGTTAATGTCGATGTTTAGTTATTTTATAAATGGCAAAAAGCAAAACTACAACTCCTAAAATTTGAGTTGCCGACAAACCTCTTTGAAAGTAAAAATAATCAATAAAAATTGCCGAAGCCGGCCAGACCAATTCACAAATCGTCGTGATTCGGGCCGGTGTTCTTTTCAGGCCGTAATAATATATTAAAAGCGCCACCATGCCGGTGGAGATAGTAATTAAAATTAAACTGATCCATTGGTCGTTAGTCAGAGTAAACATACTGGGGACTTGATTAAATGAAGCAATAAACAGGAACGCAAATATGGGTGCCAGTAAAAACCGCAGAGCCGTGGCAGTTAAAAAAGAAACTTTATTTAACACAAATTTACTGATGGCGGTTGATGAGCCCCACAAAAATCCGGCTGAGATGGCCAACAGTCCGGCAATCAGCGTGCCTGATCCGGTTTCCAGATTGATCCGCAGATCCTTAAAAGTGATAAAGTAAGCAGAAATTAAGGCGATCACTGCCCAGATTAAAAAGTTCCTGGTGATTTTTTCTTTTAATAATATGGCGGCAGCCAAAATGGCCCAGATCGGTTGAAGTTGTTGTAGTAGCACTACTACGGAGAATTGAATATAGTTAACTTTTCCCAAGGCGGCGGTATAAAAAATTGTTCCCAGGGCGCCGGAGAAAAGGGCGACTAAACCGATGGCCAGCCACTCCTTGCGGGTCATTTTTTTAAGGTCCGGCAACCATTTGGTAATAAACAATAG
>MFDZ01000067.1:0-13907 GCA_001777455.1 Candidatus Daviesbacteria bacterium RIFCSPLOWO2_02_FULL_41_8 | reverse complement strand
AGCAGGTGTTCATAAAAAACCACCACTGCCGGAGGAAGGGAATACAAGCCGCGCCGCAGGACTCCGTCAAAGCTCCACAGGAGCGCCGCAATAATTACAAATAAAGGACCGAACTCTTTTAATTTTTTCATCTTCTTTCTTTCAGAACGTAATAAATTCTTCGAATTTAAACGTCCTAAGGAACGTAGAAATTTTTAATTTCGTACGTTCCATCCCGACTGTACGGTCGCTACCGGATTTACACCAGTTCGTCCCTGCACCAGACGGTGCGGGGTCGCAGAGTATAACTGCCGATTTTGACTTCTCCTCCTTCGTTAAAACTTCGAAGGACAAGGCACAAAATCCCCGAAAGAATAAACACATATTATTATTTATATGCCGGCATTGTCAATTCGCAAAAATTAAATAGTAATTTGGGGTCAAAAAAACTCGCGCAAGGCGAGTTTTCTTGAAAACCTACTTTTCAGTAAGCGCTACCATTTATATCAAATGAAAAATATTGAGTCAATATCTCAAAATATATCAAAAATGCCAGCTTCGCTGAAAGAATAACATATGATATAGTATCTTCTAATGAAAGTTTATTTGGCTACTGACCATGCCGGGTTTGAACTAAAAGAAAAAGTTAAGGAGTTTTTGAAGACTGAAGGATATGAGATCGAGGATTGCGGAGCATATCAATTTGATAAGGATGATGATTATCCTGATTTTGTCAGCAAAGCCGCAGAAGGAGTGTCAAAAAATCTGGGCAGTAAAGGCATTGTCTTTGGTGGCTCGGGACAGGCTGAGGCGATGGTTGCCAATAAGATTAAAGGTGTACGCTGTGCCTTATTTTACACCCCGGTGGTGCCGGTCAGGGCAGCGGATGTAACCGGCAGACAAAGCAGCGACCCGTTTGAGATGATCAGATTGACCCGTGAACACAATGATGCCAATATGCTGTCTTTAGGGGTAAGATTTCTGACTGATGAAGATGCGTTAAAAGTGGCGAAGCTTTGGTTGGAATCTCCTTTTCCCGGTGACGAGCGGCATACCAGACGGATAGAAAAAATCAGCAAACTTGAAGAAAAATCATAATGGTGCAAATTATCCCGGCAATTCTTTCTACAACCGAGGCAGACTATGACAGGGACATCTCCCGCTACAGCGGCTCCCGGGCTTTTCAGGACGGTTGGGTACATATTGATTTTATGGATAATGTGTTTGTGCCGAATAAAAGCATTGATGCAGGCTCCAGCGCCAAATACCCAATCTCATTACATAAGGAAGCTCACATCATGGTAGCCCATCCGAAAGAGTGGATAGATGGTTTAATTTCGGCAAATTTTGAGCGGATTATCTTTCATGTTGAGGCGGAAGACGATAAAAACGAGTGCATAGATTACATCAAAGGTAAAGGGGTACAAGCGGGGCTGGCCATCAATAATGCTACGCCCATTGCAAAACTAGAGCCGTTTTTAGGGAAAACCGATATGGTACTTATTATGTCCGTAGTGCCAGGATTCCAGGGCCAGCCGTTTATCCCGGAAAGTTTAGACCGGATCAAAAAACTGGTTCAAATGCGGACCAATGGCAATTTCAGTTTCAAAATCGGCATAGATGGGGCGGTGAAAGATACCAATGCTAAAGAAATTGCGGATTCCGGAGCGGATTTCATTACCATCGGATCTTATTTATTAAAGGGCGATATTGACGAGAATCTGGAAACTGTCTGGGAGAAAATTAATGGATAAGCTGAAGGCCGAATCGATACATCAAATTGCCATCTTCGGTTCCTCACATACCGGTGAAGATAGCGGATTATACAAGGAGGCATTTGAGGTGTGCAAAAAATTGGCAGAGGTAGGTTATGTGATAGTAAATGGGGGTGGCCCGGGAGTGATGAGAGCGGCCAGTTTGGGGGCGAAATCCGCCGGAGGCAAGGTTATCGGAGTAACTTTTTTGGCAGATCACAAGATGCATTTTGAGGGAAAAGATCCTCTTAATAAAATCGATATAGAGATAACGACCAAAAATTATGTGGAAAGAACTTTAACTCTTCTTAAAGAGGGACAAGTTTATGTAGTTTTTAACGGCGGAACCGGTACTATTTCCGAATTCGGCATGGCCTGGGGATTAGCTAAACTTTATTTCGGACATCACAAGCCATTAATTTTATACGGTAAATTTTGGGGGAAGATAATTCAAACCTTTAAAGATAATATGATTATGCGGCCGGAGGAGCTCGAAGTTTACAAGATTGTTGACAATCCGGAAGCAGTTTTGCAGGCGATAACTGACTTTGAGCAGGAGTTACAACAGGGACACCATACGCATATCAGGGCAGTGACGGACGACTTTAGTATATAATCATTCCGTAATGATTTCTTCTCAAAAATCAAACAGGATAATTTTTATCTTAAGTTTGCTGGGACTTTTGGTAGCCGCGTATTTATTTTATGAATACAATATTACCGGCCCGATTTTTTGTCCAACCGGACAAGGTTGTGATATTGTCCGGGCCAGTACTTACTCCAGCTTTTTAGGAATATCTACCCCCCTTTTAGGAATATTTTTTTATTTAGTGATGGCGATACTTTCTGTTATTCACTCGCATGACTTACCTAAAAGATTAGCCAGAAAGATGCAAGTATTGGTGGGGGTTTCCGGAGTAGCTTTCGGGATATATTTAACCTACCTGGAAGCTTTTGTAATCGGGGCTTTTTGCTTCTGGTGTGTATTATCGTTTATAATCTCGGTGTTGATTTTGTTGGCAATAGTTTTAGTCGGTAGAAAAAAACATGACAACGGAAACTAAAATTTTAGGCAGCATTGTAATTATCACTATTATTTTATTGGTGGGCGGGATATTTTTCTTAAGCCGCAGCGCGTCAGGACCCAAAGATATTACAGGAGCGACAGTTTTACAGATTGATTACAGCAAGGGAGAGAAAACCGGCAGCGACAGCGCCAAAGTAAAAGTGGTGGAGTTTTCCGATTTTCAGTGTCCGGCCTGTTTGGCAGTTGAACCTATTGTTAAACAAATCAGGACTAGTTATTCCCTCGATCAGGTACAGATAATCTACAGGCATTTCCCGCTTCCTCAGCATGCTTATGGTAGGCAGGCGGCAATTTACGCTGAAGCGGCAGGGGAGCAGGGCAAATTTTGGGAAATGCACGGCAAACTTTTTGAAACCCAAGCGGAATGGTCCGACCTGGACGAAAAAGGGGCCACCGCTTTTTTCCTGGGGCTTGCCAAACAACTTAATTTAGATGAAAATAAAATTAGTCAGGCCATTGTTGATAATAACTTGAAAGCCCGGATTGACGGGGACACAGCTGAAGGGCAGCGCTTGGGGGTTAATTCCACGCCGACGTTTTTTGTCAACGGTCGCAAGGTGAATATGCAAAGCTTCAATGATTTAATTGCGGCAGTAGAAGCAGAGTTGAAGAAATAAGGCGCTTCTCCACTCACTTCGTTCGGTCGAAGAATATGATTAAAGATGTAGCTTCTATAAATAGTTTAATGGATCTTTCCGGAAAGGTGGCGGTTGTCACCGGCGGGGCTAATGGGATTGGCTTGGGAATAGTTTACCGGTTGGCAGAAGCAGGAGCGAGTGTCGTGATAGCGGATTTAAACAAAGCAGAGGCGGATAAAGCTGCAGCGGAAATTTCAGCCAAAGGTTGGAAGACCAAGGGAGCAGGGGTGGATGTCTCAAGCGAAGAGGATGTTAAAAGATTGGTAGGGGAGGCGGTGGCGGATTTTGGTTCGATTGATATTTTAGTTAATAATGCCGGAATTTATCCCAATATCCCTGTTTCGCAAATGACCCTCACGGATTTCGAAAAAGTAATTAATGTTAACTTAAAAGGGGTCTTCCTTTGTACGAAATATGTTTCGGAACAGATGATCAAGCAAGGCAAGGGTGGCAAAATCATCAATGTTACCTCGGTTGATGCCCTGCATCCTTCCATGATAGGCCTTGCGGCATACGATGCTTCCAAACATGGCCTGTGGGGCTTTACTAAAAATTCAGCGCTGGAGCTGTCCCAGCATAAAATCTGGGTAAACGCTATAGCGCCGGGTGGGATTTTAACTCCCGGGGTGGAACATCTGCAGAAAGCGGCACCGGTGCCCCAAGGAGTGGATATGACTAAAGTAATGGAAGCATTTATGGCCAAAATCCCCATGCACCGGATGGGGGAAGCGGACGAAATCGGTAAAGTAGCCCTATTTTTAGCCTCAGATATGTCTTCTTATATGACCGGCAGTCAAATCGTCGTCGACGGCGGCGTCCTCTTATCCTAACCCCCTCCAGAAATTTTGACAATCCTATAGCTATAGGATATAATTATTGTTTATGCCTATTGAAAGAGGTGCAATAAGCGCCGGAAGAAGAGCAGAAAGACCTGCACAAGTTATTTGTAAAATTTGTGGCCGAGCGTGTAAGCTTTTACATAAGCCTCATCTGCGTGTTCATGGAATTGCAAGTCAAGTTGAGTACAGAGAGATGTACGATATTGGCTATGAGGTACCTTTGAATTCTCGAGATTATGCTGATTTGCGGAGAGAAGTTCAAGAACATCCTGAAAAACAACAGCAAACTCGCTTGATGGTCAAGAATTGGCTGTTGCAAAAGCGGGTTGCGTTAGCTCTTTTGGAAAGACAAAATTTCTACACTCCTAGTAGGGTTTCTGAGATTACAAAAATTCCTGTACAAACAATTCATTCAGCCATAAAAAGACAAGCCTTACCCTGTGGACAGATAGGTTTATTGGTAGAGACTAATAGAGGGTTAGTGGCAAGTGGAGAAGCAGTTGTTAAAGGTGTAACTCTGGAAGATATGGTGAAATTTGCTCAAGGACATACACCAAAGTATCCTCCTAAAGGTTAAAATTTAACTCTTTATTTCCTAGATATTGACAGATATCCCCTATTTGTTATATGATATCCCCCTAGGAGGGACTTGAGGAAATTTCTAATTTCTAATTTCTAATTTCTAAATTATGTACAGACCAAAAGATACGCAGGAGCGAATTTTACATAGATTAAAGATTGCCAAAGGGCATTTGCAAAAAATTATCCAGATGGTTGAATCCGGCCAGTATTGCATTGATGTAATTCACCAATCTCAAGCTGTCCAGCGGGCGCTACAAGAAGCTGACGGGGTAATTTTGGAAAATCACCTAAAAACTTGTGTGGTGGATCAAATTAAAGCAGGCGAAGCAGATGCCTCTATAAAAGAAATTATGAATGTTTTTCAAAAGAGTAAAACATGAACGACAAAAAGATTATTATCGGGTTAATTGTACTTACTGTTTTGATATTAGGAGGCGGGATTTTTGTTTTGAGCAGTACCGGCGCTACTCCGGCTAAAATTACTGCTTCCCAAAATGCCAAAGTAGAAATCCCTGAGAAAACTTTTGATTGGGGCAATATCCCTTACAGTGGAGAGAAAGCGACCAAGACTTTTACAATTAAAAATAACGGTACCGGAGTTTTACAAATTAGCGCAATTAAGACATCCTGTACCTGTACCAAGGCTCAAGTTTCAATAGACGGCAAGACCAGTCCATATTTTAATATGCATGCAACTTCCGGCTGGGTGGGTGAAATACCGCCGGGTAAGCAGGCACAGCTCTTGGTTATTTTTGATCAGACCTTTCATGGTCCTACAGGTATCGGGCCGGTTGAGCGGTTGGTTTCGATTGAGACAAACGATATTCAAAACCCGAAAATAGAGTTTTCTCTCAAAGGGGTGGTGGTAAAATAATTCAAAATGCAAAATTACAAATCAAAATTTAAAAAAGTTTTATTGAAAGCCGTTCCTCTCTGGATGGTTATTATAATTGGCATAAATTCAACTTTTGTTGTGGGGTTTGCCCAGTATTATTTTTTAAGACAGGAATTTCAGAAAAATCTCCAGGCGCTTGCTAAAACAACCCAAAGTCCGGAAGAGTTAATACAGGTTCTAAAGCAACAAGTACTGCCGCAGACAGGCTATAAAACTCCCTTGAAATGGAAAGATTTGGGTAAACAACTGGTTGAGGCGGGAGCCATTGACAGGAAAAAGTACGAAGAAATTTTTGTTTCAGAAGCAGACGGTAGCGACCATATGAAATACCTGGATGGCAGCTGGGATGAGAGTATGATTATTAATGAGAAAAATTCCCGATTCATGGTTAATACTTTATGGGCTTTGGGCTTGGTTCAAAAGAGCAAAGTTCTGGACGCCGGTCCTATGAGAACGGGTGGAAATCCAACCGCTAATTTTGCCTCTACTGCCGGTTGGACCCTGGGCGGCAAACCCGCCATGGAACTTTATTCATCCGCGACAATTATTCCTTTAACCGATGAGCAGCAAGAATTAGTCAAAAAAATTGCTGAGAACGTCTTCCGTCCTTGTTGCGGCAATTCTACGGCTTTTCCTGATTGTAATCACGGTATGGCAGCCCTGGGATACATTGAATTAGCAATATATAATGGCTTATCAGAAAACCAAATTTACAAAGACCTTTTAGCCTTTAATTCTTATTGGTTCCCGCAGACTTATGTCGAAATAGCCGCATATTTCGATAAAGCCGGGACTAAATGGAAAGATGTTGATGCCAAGCTTGCTCTCTCAAATGATTATTCATCAGCTCAGGGAGCTACCAGAATAAAACAGTCAGTCCAAGGTATTCCGGGAATTCAAAATAGCGGAGGAGGCTGCGGAGTTTAATGGAAACCGTGCTTTTTCAGACATCTCTTATAGCGGCATTTGTGGCAGGGATGGTAGCCCTGTTTGCTCCCTGCTGTATTACATTTTTACTTCCTACATATTTGGGCAGTGTGTTTAAAGAAAAAGAAAAAGTAATTCTGATGACTTTAGTTTTCGGGGCCGGGATTTTTGTGGTGCTTTTGCCGGCGGTGTTGGGAGTGGCTTTTGTTTCTAAACTACTTTTTCGCTATCACGACATGATTTATATTTTGGGAGGATTTATCATGCTGGCAGTGGCGGCAACTACCTTTTTAGGCCTTAAACTGCCGATGCCTAACTTGAGCGGAATAAATGCCAGCGGAAAAACCGATGTAGTGTCAATTTTTACCATGGGAATTGTGTCCGGTATTACCAGCGCTTGTTGCGCCCCGGTGTTGATCGGTATTATGACTTTGACACTGCTTTCCCCCAGCTTTTTCGGAGCATTATTAGTGGGCGGAATGTACGTCCTCGGCATGGTGGTTCCTTTGCTTTTGATTGCGCTTTTCCTGTCCGACAAAATGCCTAAGTTCACCTTCCTCAGAAAGCCTGTTTTAGATCTAAAGCTTTTTGGCAAAACCTATGTGGTAATAATGAGTAATTTAGTGGCGGCGATTGTTTTTTTGATTACCGGACTGTTGGCTTTAGGGTTAACAGTGACAGGGAAATTATCCGCCGAAAATATGGATGTATTCACCAAAACTATTACAAACGCCCTAAATACTGTTAACGTAACACTGGGTAATAATATTTTTCTGAATATCCTGTTTGTCGGAGCATTGGTTTACTTTATTTATTGGGTATCAAAAAAAATATAATAAACATTAGGGAAGTAAGGCAAATAGGAAATATTAAATTATGAGTACAGATAAAATTTTAGTAGGTATCTTTAGTTTTTTTGGGATCATTTTTACCTATTGGTTTTTCTTAATGAAGAGAGAAAAACCGGTGAATGTTTTAAACAAGGTTGATATTACCGTTTCCGGAGGGTTTTCACCGAAAATGATTACCATACAAAAAGGAAAACCGACAAAAATTAATTTTTTGCGGACAGACTCAAGCGATTGTTTATCAGAAGTGGTTTTAAGTGATTTTAAGATCCGCAAAGAGTTACCACTGAATCAAAAAGTAAATATAGAAATAACTCCGCAAAAAGTAGGCGAGTATAAATTTACTTGTGGTATGAATATATATCACGGAAAGATAATTGTTAAATGACAGAATTGAGGAGATCGTTTCCTATTAAAGGCATGCATTGTGCATCCTGTGTCCGGGTGATTGAAAGGGCGCTGTCAAAAGTTGCCGGCGTGTCCTCTGCCACAGTGAATTTGGCCACCGAACAGGCCAGCGTTGCTTATGATCCAAAAGTTGCGACAGACGAGATTTTATCCTCTGCTGTAGCAGGCGTCGGTTACAAGTTAGTTTTAGGACAGGAAATAAAAAGCGAGGGAGAGCAAAAACAGGAAAAACAAAAAGAACTAAAAAAGCTACGCAGCAAAGTGATTATCAGCTTATCTTTAGGAGCGATAATCGTCGTGGGCGGATTTTTTGGACTCCCCCCTTTAGTTCAATTGCTTTTGGCGATCCCGGTACAATTTTGGGTAGGTTTGGAATTTTACCGGGCCACCATCCCCGCTTTAAAAAACCGGACTGCCAATATGGATACGCTGGTTGCAATAGGCACCAGTGTGGCATTTGGATATTCCGCTTTTGTAACTGTTTTGCCGCAAGTGGTAGAAAAAATCGGCATTGAACCAATGCCGTATTTTGATGTTTCTACGGTGATTATTGGTTTAATTCTTTTGGGCCGTTTTTTTGAGGCTAAGGCCAAAGCTGGGACCTCTGAGGCAATAAAGAGATTAATTGGTTTGCAGGCCAAAACAGCCAGAGTGGTTAAAAACGGTAAAGATATAGATCTGCCTATTTCGGAAGTGGCTGTGGGCATGGTTATCCGGGTCCGGCCGGGCGAAAAAATCCCGGTGGACGGGAAGATTTTGGAAGGGGAGTCCAGTATTGATGAGTCAATGGTGACAGGTGAAAGTATTCCGGTTGATAAAACAAAAGGTGACAATGTAGTGGGCGCCACTTTAAACAAAACCGGCACGTTTACTTATAAAGCCACTAAAGTAGGTAGTGATACTTTACTGGCGCAAATTATCAAGTTGGTGGAAGAGGCCCAGGCCAGCAAAGCTCCGATCCAGCGGTTAGCAGATTTAATTTCTTCATACTTTGTGCCGATTGTTATTATGCTGGCTCTTTTCACTTTTTCAGTCTGGTATATTTTTGGTCCTCAACCGGCGTTTTTGTTTGCCATATTAAATATGGTGGCGGTTTTGATTATTGCCTGCCCCTGCGCCATGGGACTGGCTACCCCGACTGCCATTATGGTGGGAACGGGAATCGGGGCAGAGAAAGGGATTTTGATAAAAGATGCCGCTAGTTTGGAAACTGCGCATAAAATTAATACGGTGGTTTTTGATAAAACCGGGACACTGACTTATGGGAAGCCGGTAGTGACGGATGTTGTAAGCGT
The DNA here is from genome assembly GCA_001777455.1 of Candidatus Daviesbacteria bacterium RIFCSPLOWO2_02_FULL_41_8. Lineage (GTDB taxonomy): Bacteria > Patescibacteriota > Microgenomatia > Daviesbacterales > UBA10151 > UBA10151. The sequence continues at coordinate 4,655 of MFDZ01000067.1, read as the reverse complement.
GAAGGGGAAAGGGGAAAGCGGAAAGGCGGTTTTACAGATGGCGGCATCGATTGAGAAGGGATCAGAGCACTCATTGGCTGAAGCTATCGTAAAAAAGGGTGAAGCGGAAAGGGTAAAGTTTGAAAAGGTCACAGGGTTTAAGGCAATTCCCGGACATGGAGTGGAGGGCGTGGTGAAGGGTAAGAAAATAGTTTTCGGAAACCGGAGACTGATGGAAAAGGAAAAAATAGATACCACACTTGCAAGGAGCGACCTTACAAAGCTGGAAGAGGAAGGAAAAACAGTAATGATGTTGGGAGTAAATGGACAGCTGGCAGGTTTGATTGCGGTGGCGGATACGGTTAAGGATTCGGCTAAAGCGGCTGTTAAAAAATTGCAGGGAATGGGGATTGAAGTGATTATGTTGACGGGAGATAACGGTAAAACTGCCGCGGCCATCGCCAAACAGGTTGGTATAAAAAGGGTATTGGCGGAGGTTCTGCCCGGCGAGAAAGAAAAAGAAGTAAGGAAATTACAAGGAGAGGGCAAAAAGGTGGCTTTTGTGGGAGACGGGATCAACGATGCTCCGGCACTGGCCGGCGCTGATGTGGGTATTGCCATGGGTTCCGGGACTGATGTGGCGATTGAGTCAGGGAATATTACTTTGATTAATAAAGATTTAGGCTCTGTCGCTTCCGCCATCATTTTATCCAAGAAAACCATGCGGACAATAAGACTTAACCTTTTCTGGGCTTTCGGGTATAATATCATCCTGATACCTGTCGCTATGGGAATTTTATACCTGCCTTTTAATATTCTGCTTAATCCGATTTTGGCTTCGGCAGCTATGGCCTTAAGTTCAATATCCGTAGTCGGTAATTCATTACTCTTGAAGAAAGCGAAAATATAATATGGATCTCTGGGTAATATTTTTAACCGGTTTAACAGTAGGCGGAGTATCCTGTATGGCAGTGCAGGGTGGTCTTTTGGCATCTACCATTGCGGCGCGCGAAGAAGAAGATATCAGAGCAGGAGTGCGGCACAAGCACAATATTTGGCCGACTTTAGCTTTTTTGATAACTAAATTTGTGGCTTACCTCATTCTAGGCTTAATTTTAGGAGGATTTGGCTCGGTTTTATCTTTGTCTGACGGAGCCAGAATTACCATGCAAATTGTAGCAGCGGCATATATGATTTTGGTAGCTTTTAATCTTTTAAACGTCCACCCGATTTTTAGGTATGCGATTATTCAGCCTCCCAGGTTTTTATCCAAGCTGGTTCGCAATCAATCGAAAAGCAAAGATTTATTTGCTCCGGCCTTCTTAGGAGCGTTGACAATCTTTATTCCCTGCGGGACCACTTTGGCTATGGAAGCTTTGGCGATTTCCTCCGGCAGTCCCATTTTGGGTGCAGGAATAATGGGGGCGTTTGTTTTAGGTACTGCCCCGCTTTTTTTGGGATTGGGTTTTTTGACTACCGTTTTGGGGGATGCTTTCCGGACCAGGTTTTTGAAAATAGCCGGAGTTGGGGTATTATATTTGGGGATTACTTCTCTCAACGGAGCATTGGTAGCGGCTGGTTCCCCTGTTACCTGGCAAACAATTGCCGATAACTCCCCGATTCAGATTGATTTAAGCGGGGGACAGAGCGGCAGTGATCAAGGTGGGATTAGTACGAATATCATTAACGGGATTCAAACGGCCGACATTACTGCTGTATCCGGCGGATATGAACCCAGGTATATAAAGGTTAAAAACAATATGCCGGTCAGGCTTAATCTGACAGCCAGTGGGAGAGTGGGATGCTCTTCGGCCTTTACCATACCCAGCTTGGGAGTCAGGAAAAGGTTGCAAGCAGGAGTAACGGAGACGGTAGATTTTACTCCCTCTAATCCCGGAAAGATTGTCTATACCTGCTCAATGGGAATGTATTCAGGGGTAATAGAGGTGATTTGACCTCTTTTGTCATTGCGAAGAATCTATATGAAGAAAAAGTTCAAAATTACCGGCATGCATTGTTCGTCTTGCGCCTTAACTATAGATATGGACCTGGAAGACCTTCCGGGAGTTAAATCCTCCAGCACCTCTTATGCCAAACAGGTAACGGAAGTGGAATTTGATTCAGATAAAGTGACTGATGATTTAATCCTTCAAACCATCAAAAAATCAGGCTATACAGCGCAAGCATTATAATGCTTGACAAACAACCTATAACGAAGTAAACTCCTGCATTATGTCAAGTATCTTAGGGGTAGAAGGTCTTACTCAGCAAACTTATAATATATTGAGGGCAGTCCGTCAGCCTACTTCATCTGAACAAGAATTTTTAGAAAGCAGACAATTTATTTTTCTCCCAGTTGAAGCAAAAACATTAAATGAAATTGTCAGTGAGTCTAGCGAATATTTCAATCGGGGAACCCCAAATTATGTTAAAAGCCAGCCAAATTTAATGATGAGTAAGTCGCCTGCAACGACAATAGCTCTTAATCCAACAAGACTGTTTCTTCCTGGCAGTATTCCCCGCACCAGTGACTATCCTATATCAAAGGAGAGACGCCTGACAATGATTGAAGAATACTCTGAATCCTCAATTCAAACAGAATTGCCTAACGCAAAAGCAATTATGCCGCTTGCCACAATGCTTGCTCAAGCAGATATAGGTTTTGATCGTAGAATGGGTAGACCACTCTTAAGAAAAGAGTGTTTAGGCCAAGTTTTAGATATAACTACTAATGCTGAGGATATTAGCGTGGGTCGTGTTGGAGGAGGGAAGCTTGAGGTTACTGAACAAAAAGAACGGTGGGTCATTTTTTGGGAACGGGAAGTGCGGCAACTTGTCGGAGCCATGCCTGTGATTGTATTTGTTTAAAAATGGGTTATCCGAATTGTGAAGGAAAAGAACGGGATACAGCTATAATTTCTCCTGGTGATTCTTTAAAATATCAAAAAAAGCATAGTTACGATCGGGAATTGACCATTCCGGAGAGGGTAATTTTAACTTATCTGCCAGCCTCAGTTGACTATCTATTAAGTTTAGAAGACGGTAGAAGGACACATTACATAACTTATGGATTATCTTTACTAACTGATGGAACAAAAGGAATAAACCTCACTGGCATAGGAGCCACAACTGCTTCAATGGCAATGGAAGAGTTGATTGCCTTAGGAAGCAGAAAGTTTATCAATGTGGGATTAGCAGGTAGCCTACAAAGCAATTTACAGACAGGGGATATTGTCGTGTGCGACTCTGCCATTAGGGATGAGGGTGTTTCACATCATTATTTAGAACCGGGTAAATTGATTAGAACTTCACAGCTTCTTACCGAACAGTTAAAACAGGCACTAGTTTTAGCAAAAATAGATTTTTCTGAAGGGATAATATGGACCATCGCCACTCCTTATAGGGAAACAACCAGGGAATTAGAACTATACCAAAAAGAGGGTGTATTGGCTGTAGAACTTGAAACTGCTGCGTTGGCAGCTGTGGCCCAATATAGGGGAGTAGAATTTGCCAGTGTAATGGTAGTGAGTGACTTATTAGCAAGTGGTTTTTGGGTACCTAAATTTCATGAAGATATAGTTTTGCAAAGATTGAATAGTCTACACAGAATAGCCCTTTCGGTTTTGTAATACTTGTTTCCCTTGATAATTTGATCCTAAGCAGGTAAGCTTAAAAAAGACTTCAATTATGTTTGACCTTATTTCCATTGGTGATGCCAGGATTGATAATTTTGTTCATCTTCCCAAAGCGCACATCAGTTGTAGCTTAAATAAAGAAAAATGTGAAATCTGTTTAAATTACGGGGATAAAATTCCGATCGACAGCGTGCAGTCTTTAACTGCCGGCAACAATAATAATAATGCCATTGGAGCTTCCCGGCTAAAGCTGAAAACCGCTCTGTATGGCAATATCGGCGGAGACGGCAACGGCCGGATGATTTTGGATCATTTAAAAGAAGAAGGCGTTGATACCCGCTATATTGTAATCAATAAAGGTGTAGCTACAGAACAATCAATAGTGCTTAATTACGAAGGCGAGCGGACGATTTTAGTTTATCACTACCCCTGGGATTATAACTTGCCGGATCTGGACAAAACTAAGTGGGTTTATTTTTCTTCCGTATCTTTTTCCTTCCCTAAAACTCTGTTGGTTTCCCAAATAGAACAATATATTGAACGGACCGGAGCGAATTTAGTTTATACACCCGGCACTCATCAGCTAAAATTCGGAGTCAAAAAATTCCCCAAACTGCTTTCATTAACCAAAGTTTTTATAGTTAATAAAGAAGAAGCCAAGAAAGTTTTAGGTATTAATGAGGAGAAAAAGGTGGAAATCAAGAAACTGCTTTCCGGTTTAGCTGACTTAGGCCCGGAATTGGTGGTAATTACAGACGACGGGGAAGGGTCGTATGGGTTTGACGGAAAAAAATTCTACAAGATCGGGATTTTTCCGGCCGAACTTTTGGAGATGACCGGGGCAGGAGACGGCTATGCCACGGGACTGATTGCCGGGCTTTTTTATGGTAAGAGTTTGCCGGAAGCTATGCGGTGGGGGGCGGCCAACGGGGCGGCAGTAGTAGAGAAAATCGGTCCCCAGGAGGGCCTTTTGACTCTAAACCAAATGCAGGAAAGGCTTAAAGCTAATCTAAAAATTGCGGCGAAGGAAATTTAATTTAT
>MFDZ01000066.1 GCA_001777455.1 Candidatus Daviesbacteria bacterium RIFCSPLOWO2_02_FULL_41_8 | reverse complement strand
CACTTTGGCTTTTAAGCTGGCCCAACTTGAATATATGACCAAAATCTTGGGAAAGCGACCGATACTGCTACTGGATGATGTTTTCTCCGAACTGGATGCCAGTCACCGGGCCCATGTAGTGGAGATAGTCAGTAAGCAACAAACCATTATTGCCACAGTGGAGTTAGAAAACATCCCGCAAGAATTTCTGGATTCAGCCAGAATTTTAAGGGTAGAGGATGGGAAAATAGTTGAAATTAGAAATTAGAAATTATTTTTTTAGCCCCCATTTGGCAGCCAAGCGGGAGAGTTGAAAGGTAATGATTACACCTAAAAGTGTTACTAAGATAGCATAAATAAACCTGGATAAGATGCCTGAACCGGGTAGTCTTGGTTCAATAAATTCCTTAACTGTTTGCTGGATAGTTTCATTCCAAGCCAACGCTGCTGCCAGGCCAAACGCTGAGGTAGACAGGGTAAGCATTTGTTGGATTAATTCTTTGTGAAATACGAAACTGCTGACTTTCTTTTTTGCCATGTTAGAATATTATATAGCAAATGCAAAAGATAATTAAACTTCCGGGATTAATTGATCCGCATGTTCACCTCCGTGAACCCGGCGCTACCCAAAAAGAAGATTTTGAAACAGGAACTAAGGCGGCTATTGTCGGGGGTTATACTTGTGTTCTGGATATGCCGAATAATCCTCTTGCTACTGCTTCGCCGGAAGCTTTGCAGGAAAAAATGGATCTGGCGAAGAAGCGAATTTATTGTGACGTGGGATTCCATTTTGGAGCCAGCGGTAAAAGTGTGCAATATTTTCAGGAAGTTTTCGGTAAGGTATTTGGACTCAAAGTTTATATGAACCAGACCACAGGGGATTTACTGATGGAGGATGATAGCACTTTGGAAACTGTTTTTTCTGCCTGGCCAAAAGACCTGCCTGTATTAGTCCACGCAGAGGGGAATACTTTGCAAAAAGCCATTGATTTGGCTAAGAAATTTGGCAATAGATTGCATGTTTGCCATATTTCTTTGGCGAAAGAAATTGAATTAATTAAACAGGCCAAAGAGAGTGGTTTAAACTTAAGCTGTGAGGTTAGCTGCCACCATCTGTTTTTAACTGATGATGATGTAAAAAGGTTGGGGCCTTATGGCCTGATGAAGCCGCCGCTTTCCAGCAAAGAAGACCAAGATATCCTATGGCAAGCCCTGGTTGACGGGACTATTGATATGATTGCCTCTGACCATGCCCCGCACACCAAAGCAGAAAAAGAAGGCGAGAAACCACCCTACGGCGTGCCTGGACTGGAAACTACATTGCCGCTGCTTTTGACGGCTGTAAATGAGGATAGATTAACTATTGAAAGATTGATTGAGTTAACTTCCACAAATCCCAGGAAAGTTTTTGGGATACCTGAACAGGAAGAAACTTATGTAGAAGTGGATATGGGAGAAAATTGGACAATTGATGATAAAAACCTGCAAACCAAATGCGGTTGGACTCCATTTGTCGGGATGCAGGTAACAGGGAAAGTTAAGAAAGTAGTTTTAAGAGGGAAAGTGGTCTTTGACGGACAAACTATCTTTGGCCCGTATGGACAAGTTTTTGCGGCAACAAAAAGTTGACAAATCGGTTTCATTTATGGTATTCTAGAGCGGCGTTGAAGGGAAAAAGTAAGCAAGATGATATCTTATAGCAAGAAGGGTAGCTGAAAGCCTTTAAATTTAATCTTGCCCAAAAGAGCCCCTGAGCAAGAACTGAAGAAATTCGCCCAGGCGGAAAGTAAGTTCACAAAATGAGAATAATTTATGGGTAGCCATAATTATTAAAGTAGGGTGGCACCACGGATCAAACTCGTCCCTAATATACGCTAGATGTAAAGGACGGGTTTTTTAATACAAAAAACTCCAAGAATTACAGAAGGATGATATGAATAAAGATGTAGTTAATACTTTAGAAAAACCAATAAGTAAGGTAGTTTTAGCTTTCTCGGGAGGCTTAGATACCTCATATTGTGTGGTTTATCTAAAAGAGCAGGGTTACGAAGTCACAACAGTTACAATAGACACAGGCGGATTTAGTAAGGATGAGATAGATAAGATTGCTGCTAAGGCTAAACTATTAGGTGCCAAAAATCATTATTTTATTGATGGTAAGGTCGAGCTTTATAATCAATTTGTTTCCTATATTATCAAAGGCAATGTTTTACGGGGAGGAATTTATCCTCTGTGTGCCGGTACCGAGAGATTGGTTATTGCTCAAGAATTGGTTAAGATTTCCAAAAAAGTAGGAGCTGAATATATCGCTCATGGGTCAACCGGTGCAGGCAATGACCAAATTAGATTTGACATAGCACTTAAGATTTTGGCTCCCGAGATTAAGGTCTTGACGCCTATTAGAGATTTAGGGATAAAAAGAGAGGATGAATTAAGATTACTACATCAATACAATTTAGATTTTCCCACAAATTCAAATCCATATTCTATAAATACAGGAATGTTGGGGGTAACGATTGGCGGAAAAGAGACAAAAGGCTCATGGGAAGTTCCTCCTGAGGAAGTCTACCCAGGGGTTACTCCATTAAGTAAAACTCCTAATGAGTTTAAGGAATACATTATTTCGTTTAAAGAGGGTTTACCTGTTGCTGTAAATAATAAAAAGATGTCGGGAGTTGAAATCTTTAAATATTTGACAAAAATTGGAGGAGAATTTGGAATTGGTAAAGATATCCACTTAGGGGATACAATCTTAGGTATAAAGGGGAGAGTAGCCTTTGCAGCTCCTGCTGCCTTAATTTTAATTAAAACTCATAGAGAACTTGAAAAGTTAGTACAAACAAAATGGCAGATATTTTGGAAAGAAATGTTAGGTAATTTTTATGGGAATTTATTGCACGAAGGACTCTACTTTGACCCGATTATGAGGGATATAGAATCTTTGATTAATAGCAGCCAAAAAAATGTGACTGGGGATGTTAGAGTAAAACTCTACAAAGGCAACATAATAATAGAGGGTTGTCAAAGCCCTTATTCTTTGATGAATTCTGAGGTTGCAATATATGGAGAAGAAAATATGATGTGGGGCGGAGTGGACGTAGAAGGATTTTCTAAGATTTATGGATTACAAAGCGTTCTTGCTGCCAAAATAGATCAGGAGAGAACAAATGAAAAAAATTAAGCTTGATAAAATTCCTTCAGTTTTCAGAAACGTTAATCTACCAAATGAGGTATGGATTGATAATCAGATACCTGCCGAAGAAGGAGCGCTGATAGTAGTTCAGGCAGAAGAAAATTCCGGCAAAAAGGACGTATTTGAATTTGTGGGTGGCCGTTTAGGGATAGTACTGAAAGGAGATATTTTTGCCGGAGTATTAGGTTACAGAAAAGCGCCGGTGGAATTTGCCGGAGTGATTCCTAAACAAGTAAAGGTAGGCGATCAGTTGTACCTATTGTGTGAAAGCGGGGTTATCGGAGAAATCTCCGGTGTTTATGAAGCCTGGGGCAAACCAATGAAAGTTAAGGTTTTGGGAGTAATCACAGGCGAAAAAGGTCAATCATTAAATTTGAAAAACTATATGTTGCCAAAAATTGAACCTATCTCCCGAAAAGTCCCAATCATTTGTTTATTAGCTACCAGAATGGATTCCGGAAAAACAATTATGGCGTGTAAAATAGCCCATTATTTTAAACAGCATAAGAAAAAGGTAGTGGCGATAAAGCCTACGGGGGTGAGTTACCAACAAGATCCTTATAGACTGATTGATAACGGAACAGAGTTTGTCTTGGACTTTACAGATATGGGTTTACCTTCAACATGTAATGGTAATGTTAAACAGGTGATTGAGTCCACAATAAATTTGATTGATCACGCGAAGTCAGCTAATCCAGATTTAATTCTGATGGAATTTGGCGAAGGTATTATCGGAGAATATCATGTACTTGATATTCTCAAACATAAACCAATAAGTAAACAATTATCATTTATAGTTTTAGCAGCTAATGATTTTACCGGAGTTTACGGAGCCAAGGAACTACTTAAGAAAGAGTGCGGGATGGAAATTGATTTGGTTACTGGCCCTATTGCCAATAGTTCACTGGGAACAGCATTGATTAAAAAATATTTTCAACTTGAGGCTGAGAGTAACCGGCGTGAAATTAACAAAACTATAACGGCAATTAATAGAAAGGTTTTTTCTAAAAAGGATTAAAATGAAACATTTTTTAGACGTTACTGATTACAGCCAACAAGAGCTGATGAAGATAATTGAGACAGCTATGGATATGAAAAAGTCCGGCTGGAAAGAAACGCTGAAGGGAAAAATTTTGAGTATGTTTTTTTTCAACCCATCTTTACGAACCAGGTTATCTTTTATTGCAGCCATGGATAAACTGGGTGGTTTAGCAGTGGATTTATCTTCCGGTAGCGGTGGTTTTCCATTTGAATTTGAGGAGAATGTTGTTATGGATAAAAGCACTATTGAACATGTTAAAGAAGCCATACCGGTGGTATCACGGATAAGTGATGCTGTTGCTGTTCGTGCGAGTGAACTTGTTACTACTGCGCCAAAAAGCGTTGAGGTTTCTTCCTGGAATGAAGCTAAAAAAGATACTGTGATTACAAGTTTTACAAAGTATGCGAAAGTGCCAGTCATTAATATGGAGTCAAATGTTTTTCATCCTTGCCAGGGTTTGGGGGACGCCATGACTATTATGGAAAAATTTAGTAATCCTAAAAGCAAAAAATATGTTTTAACTTGGGCATATCACCCGAAAGCATTACCCATGGCAACAGCTAATTCACAATTTATGTCAGCCTGCGATTTAGGAATGGATGTGACTGTTGCTTATCCTGAAGCATGGGATCTTGATGCAGGTGTTATTGAGAAAGCCAAAGCAAGAGCTAAACTAGCCGGCGGCTCCTTGAAACTGGTTCATTCGCAACAGAATGCATTTAAAGATGCTGATATTATATGCGCTAAAAGCTGGGGAGCAATTAAGCATTATGGTGACTGGGATAAGGAAACAAAGGCGAAAGAAGGCCTGAGACACTGGATTGTTGATAAGGAAAAGATGGGTTTGACAAATAATGCATTTTTTATGCATTGTTTGCCTGTCAGGAGAAATGTTGAGGTCACGGACGAAGTGCTGGACAGTCCTTCTTCTATTGTGATTGACCAGGCTGAAAACAGGATGTGGATTCAAATGGCCATATTAGATTACCTAATAGGTGAAAATAATGGATAAACCGAGATTACAATCAGCGTCATTTATCGTTTCCCAACAACAAATGAACTTGGATATGGAAATTTTTCCATTTGATATTTGGGGGACAACAGTGCATGTTCTTATGCTATTTAAAGCAGGGATTATTGATAAGGGCCAAGCTAAAGTTTGTCTGAAGGCCTTAACCGAGATAAAAAAAGAAATACAAGAAGATAAATTTAGAATTGATCCGGAAAAGGGTGCTCAGTTGACTTTAGAGGCTGAGTTAGTGAAAAGGGCAGGGGAAGCTGCTCACAGTGTCCATACCGGTCGAAGCCGAAATGATCAGGTGATGGTTGCTGAGCTTTTGTACCTAAGAGAACAGATGTTATCGGCTGCCGGAGGGGTAGTGTCTCTTGCAGAAGAGCTGTTCAAATTAGCTGTTGTTCATAATCAAACCATTATGCCTGGTTATACCCATATGCAACCGGGAAAGATCACCACAGTTGGGCAGTGGGCGCTGTCATACCTAAACGGTTTCTTAAGAACCTTGGGCACAGTTCAATATTATTTGGATCTTTATGATATGAATCCTTTAGGGGCCTGCGAGTCATATGGTACATCTTGGCCGCTTGACCGGGAATTTACTGCCGAAATATTAGGTTTTGCTAAGGTTTGGGAGATGCCTCAAGATGCTATTTCCTCCCGGGGGTTTGCCCAGCTGGGTTATTTAGCAGCTCTTTCGGAAATATGTTTGGTGGCCAGTAAATTGAATGAGGATTTAATTTTATTTAATACTTTTGAATATGGCATGGTGGAGTTGGGGGATGAAGTGTCGCAAAGGATGCATCCGATTACCGGTTCATCCGTCATGGCACAGAAGAAAAACCCAGATATTTTGGAGATTATCCGTTCAACAACACCTCAAGTGATTGGTTTCTGGTCTATTGTGGCAAATACCCTGTCAAGCTTACCAATGGGCTATAATCGGGATGGCAGGGAGAGTAAAGAATATATTCATCTTGGACTAATAAAAACAAATTCAGTTGTTAGTTCATTGCAGAAGGTTATTTCCACCCTAAGGATTAATGAACAAAGAATGCTTGATTTAGCAGTATCAAATTACTCGTTAACAACCGATCTGGCCGATTATATTTCCCAGAAAACCAAAATCGGATACAGACAAGTTTATAAAATTATCGGTCAGATAGTTGATAAAGCCATTGAAAAGGGAAAACCGCTCGATCGGATTACTGCGACGGAAATTATGCAAGCGGCTGATGATTTGGATTTAAAGATCGAGGTCTCTGATGAAGAAATCGCTCAGGCGCTGGATCCCAAGTTAGTTATTGCCAAAAGAAATAATGTGGGGGGGAGCAGTCCGACCGTTATGAATAAGCTATTGGATGAAGCCGGTAAGAATATTGGAAAACAATTATCCCGGATTCAACAAAAACAAACCATCATTAAAAACGCCAGCCAGGAAACAGATAGGCTGGTTAAAGAAGTTATTTCCTAGCAACATTGGTTAGGTAATTTTGCCCCAAAATCAGGTCTGTCAAAAAAACCTAATGCTGCCGCTGCCCCTATCAATCCCTTTTCGCCGGTAATTGGATATAACTTAACTCCAGTTTGATTACATACTTTTTTTAATTCATCCATATCGTGCAGCATATGAAACTTGATGCTTGTACTAAAATCAATTAATTGTCTCGGCAAAGAAAATCCTTTAAAAGTGGCCATACCTGCTTGATTGCTAACCGAATGCTTTTTAAGTAACTTTGCAAATTCTTTTACAATTTCTTCTTCTTGGGTATCATGATCGTAGATAAAGCTAACCACTGTAGCCATGCAGTTTTTTGTTTTGTAAGGATTGTATGGGAAAAGCTGTATATTGTTGTGTGTAGCATAAAACACGTTTAATTTGCCGGCAATATCTGTGGCAATATTATGTGCTAAAGCGTAAGTTGCACCCTCGTTTTCGTTATCCGTATCATCTACACCAATCAGGATTATCTTTTTTGCCGGTAGGAATATTTTTCCTATACCTAATTTGTTTCCGCCCCCTTGTTGTATCACCTGGACTTTTTCAACACCCTCTGTCATACCTCTTGAAAATGAAGCACTGACGCCACCGCCACCAAAACCGGCAAAGGTTATTGACACTTTATTATTAATAACTTTACATTCTTCAATCCCGATAGGAGCGAAAGATGGCAGCAAGTTTAATTTAGCCTTTCCTTGTTTGATGATGTAAATAGTAATACCTCCTTCCCGATAGCTTTTTTCTACAATTGAGCTGGTTAAGGGGAAGTGCAAAGCTCTCCATCCTTCGATAAAAAAACCGTTTCGAGGACCATAATCTTCTATATACATCACTTTTTGAGAAACAGGATCTACCACCGCAATAATTCTGTTGTAACCCATAACCCACTTTTTATTCCCTAATTTCAAGCGGAGCTCCGTTGGAGTATAAAACGTATTTGGTGTTGATTTGTTGATCTGCCTTTTTCCGGATGTCATTTAGTTTGTTCTTCTTTATGAAATACTTCAGCTAGCATGCAACGGGCACTGCCTCCGCCAATGGTTTCAATGGTAGGGATATTGAAGAGAATGATGTCGCCATAGCTCATCAATTTTTTCCGCTGGTCTTCGGTAAAAGCACCAAAGGCTATAATGGACATAATAATTTTATTCTCTTTTGAAACAGATTGAACTTCTAATATATTTCCACAGAAAGCGTGTAATTGGTCCAGGGTAATGTTAATTATTTCCAAATCCAGTTCTGATAACGCACCTTTGACTGCGGATCTTTCCCGTCTATCCTGTACTGCCTCCAGACAGACAACAGAAAAACCTTCTCCGATACTCATTACTACATTAGTGTGATAGATAGGTTTTCCGCCTTCGTCCTGTGCGTGAAATTTAACCGGCCGGTATCCTGTTTGGTCGCAAAAATCATCTAAAACCCGGAAAGAAGTCCTGGCTGATTCATGCGCAAAAACAACTTTTCTTTTCCGGTCGAATATTAAACTTCCGGTACCTTCAAGAAAATGCCCTAATTTTTCATAGTGAGTTAAGTCCAGCACAGTTGACGGATCGATTGTTATTCCCAGAGTTTGTTCAACAGCATCCAATTGTCTCTCAACTCTTCTGTTAGGAGCAAGCATAGGATATAAGACGGTATTGATACCTTTCACTTCGTTATGAAACGAGATCCAGTTATTGGGAAAGACTGCATCAAGAGTAGCTACATTAGTCTTGCTGGGGCATATTGCGACTCTAATTCCGTTTCTGCGTAATAAATCAACTGAATCATGAAACTCCGAGAGAGCTTTGTTTCGGGGTTTATCTTTGGAATCTGCAGGCAGATTATTTTGAAAGGCGTTAGTTGAGGCTGTTTGGTCATTAAAGCCAAAACTGTCAGGACTGATCATCAAGACAGTGTCTGTAAGTTGAGCGAGTCTAGTTGATAAAGGCATTTCTGCTATGGCCATATTGAGGCTCCTGAGGGCTGATTGTATACCCGAAGATTATTCTTGTCAATCATGCGTGTTACTTGTGTTACGGTGTAGAATAACCTGGATTATGTGGCTGGATCAGGATGTGTAGGGAAAGGATGGAGTGGACGGGGGAGAGCATTAAGCCGTAGTCCAGTTTCCGGATCTATATGATCATATCCGTACTCTGCACCTAATTTGATCATGGTTATGCGTGAGGTTGCTGATGGGCAACCGTTACCATTTCTGGCAACAGATTTCACAGCTGCTGCAAGGGAAACTGGATCATGGTCTATAACCACATATAGTTCTCCTTCGCCATCTTGATTTTGTTCGTTGCGCAGTCTGCAAATTTGCAAAATCTGCGCTGCTCTTTCCTGATCTGAGCCGCATACGACGAGGGGAGAAGGATCTAATATTCCGGCCTCAGCTAATAAATTGCATGTTTCTTCTCTGATTGTTGCATCAGGAAGGCCTTCTTTATGACTGGGGAAGCTTCCCCCGTACGAACAACCAACTGTTTTTACGAAGGAACAAAACTCCTGATTATTTATACCTGTTGTATCACCTATTAAAAGAATACGCTCAGCCATATTAGATTGCTATATCACATTTGAAGGATAATTTCAATATTCCGTATTATTTTTTATCTTCTGCCCAGGCAAAATAGATTGTTTCAAAGATAGCTGGCGCGGCAGTAATTTTATCAATATCTGCGTATTCATCAGTTCTGTGAGCCTGTGACATATCTCCCGGTCCAAAAACAACACCCTCGATTCCTATATTAGTAAAGAATCCCAAATCGTTTGAAGCATCGTTTATGGCTGTTTTTATTCCGGGTACTACCTTTTGGAGTACCTTGACAATTTTTGCATCCGGTTTGGTATATCCAATGGGGGATGGATCATGGAGAAATGACAGTTTTATTCCTTTTTCATCTGCCAATGCCTGAACTTTGTCGAACGCTTCTTGGTGATATCCTGGAATCGTCCGTAAATCAAAGCTAGCCCGACAATAATCTGCTGTTTTATTTGGAGATTCTGATTTAGCCTCAATTGAAGTTGGGGTAATAGCAGGTGGCATAAAATCTGATTCGCTAAACTTTTTTTGCCATATTGAATTTTGTCTTGTTAAAACGTTAACAAAGTCATTAAATTGTAGGATTACATGAGGCTGAAGGGCTAATGGTCTGGAAGAATGACCGGATATGCCGGTTATTTCTGCCTGAATAAAAAAGTTTCCACGGTGTCCATATTGGACAGTGTCAAGGTTAGTAGGTTCTGCAAAAATAGCAGCTAGCTCTTTGTATTGGTTTAAATAACCTTTTGATTTGAACCATTCTGCAAATTGTTTTGTTCCTTGGCCATCTGTTTCCTCTTTTACCACAAATGTAAACCATACATCTGTGGGTATTTTATCTCTCGATGCCAGGGATTTTGCGGTTTCTATCATTGTTGCAATGCCACTTTTCATGTCAGATGCACCTCTGCCGTAGATTTTGCCATCTTCTATTTCGCTACCCCATGGACTATGTTTCCACTTCTCAGCATCACCGATGTCTACTACATCAACATGACCGTTAAAGATAAAAGCTCTGGTTTGGTTTTCGCCCCGTAGATGGACAACGAGATTATCGTCCTGAAAAAAAGATTCTACCCCTGAAGATGCTAGATAATCTTTTATACATTTTTGTATCTCCTGCTCATGACCGGAGTAAGAAGGTATGCTAATTAATGCTTTTAATGTTTTTATCATAATTACATTCTATCAGGTGCTTAAGTTCTCAATTTGTAACTTTTATTTGCTTATTCTTGCAATTTCTGGTGAGGCAACTTTGACATAGTCTTTCGACTTTAAAATTATTGATTTATCATTAACTCCCGGATTAAATGCTATCGTTTCATGTTCTATCAAGGAGGGATCAGCTAATGTTCTTAGATTTAAAAAAGACCCGATTGGGTAGCAGGCGCCAAGTCCGCAATGCATAATCTCTTTTACTTCTTTCTCTCCTGCAAATCTGACTTTCTTTGCGAGCAACGCCTGTTTAAGTTTGCCAAAATCGATATGTCTGTCGCCAGGTAATACAACCAAAACAAAATCCGCATCAGTTTTTAATAGTAAGGCTTTAGCGCCTTGACTTAAAGCAAGCCCTGTTATGCTTTCTGCTTGGGCACTTGTATAAACCGGTTCATGCTCTATGGTTTGATACTCAACATGATTCGCATTAAGCATAGAGATAATTTCATTAAATGGATTTATCTCTTTTCTTTTCTTTTCTTGAAAGGGTTTCATTTTGTCAACCTCGTTTAACATAATTAAGGTTCAGATTTACCAGGCTTTCTTGCCGTCACAAGCGCGTGCCGTGCGTATTCAACCGGGCGGTTTTTCTCTTCTATGTTTTCTAGTTCCCACAGCATATAATTTCGGTAAAACTCAGCAGAAATCGGCTCCTTTTTTAACATGCTTTGTAATATGCCATCGGCATATTCAATTCCATTAGCAGCAAAATTTATTCCTACTATTCGTACATCAGCAAAGCCTTTAAATAGTTCTTTAAGCATCTCTGTCGAATAAAAAACTTTCTCAATATTTGGATTTGTAGCTGTGGAATAATCTCCAGTAAGAACTTTCTTTTCTAATATTGAAGATTTTTGTGCCTCTCCAGATCTTTTGGTATATGGCATTACTATTAATGATCCTCCAGGCTTAACGACCCTTGTGAATTCTTGAATTAGTGCTTGGGGGTTTAGAGAATAAGACATTGGCCCATAAAAACTGACAAGCGTATCGAAGTAATCATTAGGAAGCGAAAGATGATGCATGTCTGCAACCATAAATGTTCCTCCATACTTCTGTTGTGCCGTTTTAACCATTTGATGAGAAATATCAAAACCTACATATTCAGTAGGCTGAAAGTACTTGAGAAAATCACCAGTACCACAACCAGCATCAACTACTTTACTTCCTACCATGTCTTGAATTAAATGCACCAATACCTCATCTTCCGCTTGACACAAAGGAGTTGAATACCCATTATCGTAGCCATCTATTTCTGAATCGTAGAATCTTGCTATGCGTGATAAGTGTTTAAGTCCGGTTGTGGCAGGTTCTGCTACACACTCTATTTTGTTTGTCATTTTATTACATTCTGTTCGGTGCTTCTATACCAAGCAAGTACAGCCCTCTTTTCATCACTTGAGAAACTGCGGTTATTAATCTTAATCGCGTATTTCTTTTAACGGGAT
>MFDZ01000065.1:24686-28513 GCA_001777455.1 Candidatus Daviesbacteria bacterium RIFCSPLOWO2_02_FULL_41_8 | reverse complement strand
TAAGCGTAAAATAAGAATCCTAGTTTAGGATTAAGGGGGTGAGAAAAATGACAGATACAAATACCAACGTACAAGACGCGAAAGCTACAGAAGCTACTCCGGTTGCCGCAGCTTCGACTGCAGCTTCAGATGCTCCTATTGTAGAAGCAAAAGCTGAAGAAAAAAAGACAGTCTAGTTGTCTTAATATTAATCAGTCATTTTGTTTCAATTTACAAAATGGCTGGTTGATTGAAATTAAAGATTATGTTTTTGCTAAGTGAAGATTACTTGCAAATTAGAAAAACCAAGAAAAAAGGATTTGGAGTTTTTGCTAAAAAGAGGATCAAAGCAGGCACTGTAATCGGCGACTACCTGGGAAAAGTAATAAAAACAGCCGACTATGATCTGGAAAACGACAAACATGGGCTCTATTTAATGCTTCTGACAGACGAAGCCGCTGTTTATCCGGATTTAAAAAAGCCGGGAATTCATCTTTTTAACCACTCCTGTGAACCCAACTGTTGGATCTATGCCTACCTCGGTCACACCCTATTTTTTGCCCTGAGAAGAATTGAACCAGGCGAAGAACTTACCATCTCATATTTACTTAGCCCAAAAAGTGAAAACTGCAAACATTGTCCGCACGATTGTAAATGTGGTAGCAAATTCTGCACCGGCACAATGCACTTGTCCGAGGATAAATACCAAAAATGGCAAAAATTTCAAAATGAAGGAAAGAAAAAAACTGAGAAAGTAAAATTTACCTTTGGTAAAAATCTGCCAAAACTTTTAAATTATCCCAAAATAATTCCAAAAAACCCAATTTATGCAATGATTTCTTCTACATGAAGTTTGATATATATAATATATCTTGTATTTTTACTTCATAAGTAATAATCTGTATTAATGAATCAAGATGATTTTAAAAAACTGCTAGATGAATCACTGCAACCCCTAAAAGAAGATTTGGCAGAGGTAAAGGAAACTCTTCAAACCCACTCCAGTGCCTTAGTGAGAATAGAATCAGTTTTGGAAGGTTATGCAGATGCATATAAAGTGAATAAAGGAAATATAGAAAGATTAGACTAGAGATTAATAAAAGTAGAAGATCATTTAGAAATTCATCCCTCAGATCAATTGGCAATTCAAAGATAGCCACAGTTTGTACCCGGATAAAGGATTTAAATTCTTTGATAGTTGTTCCTAATTATTCATTTTAGTATTCTTCACACAGTGAATACCAAAAATGAACTTATTTTTCTAGTTGGGCCGGGAAGTGCAGGAAAGTCAACTACCGGTAGGATACTGGCTAATAAACTTGGCTATGAATTCGTAGATATTGATTTCGTGTTTTGCGAAAGAATTGGATTTATAAGTGATTTTATAACAGAGCAAGGTTACAAAGCATATAGCGAGGTTAACTCTATGTTGTTTGAACAACTACTGGAAGAATACCCTACAAAAACCGTTTTTCCCTTATCGTCAGGGTTTTTGGTCCATAAGGATTCTCCTGAACTTATCAGGAAGCACAAGATTTTGTTAAAGGGAAAAGGAGTTTCCATTTTATTACTTCCATCTCCTTTGCTGAAAGAGAGCATGGATATTATTATTCCGAGACAAATGGCCCGTGAGTATTTGGATTTAGTGAAGAAAAGGGAGAAAGCTAAGTTGAGATCGCGCCACCCAAAGTACAAAAGATATGGTGATATTAAGATATTCTCTACTGAGCCACCAGAACAAATTGCTGATTTGATGTTGGGAGAATTAAATAAACTAGGTATACCTAAAAAGCGGGTTAAATAATGGATGGTAGTTGGTTATATTCAACTGCGGGCTTACTTGATAAAATCAAGATATATACCCAATATTAGCGCCACTAAAGATAACACAAAGATGAAGATGAAATTCCACTTCTCTTTTGAAGATTGCAAAGTATTAAAGATATATTTTAATGCATCCTTTTCTTCTTCTGACAACCCATTGAGATTTTTTAATTTTTCATCAAAACCATATTTTTTTATTAACTTCGCCCTCTTTTCGGAAATTTGGTAGCGGTGAGCAAAATAAATGATAAAACCGACAGTGCCGATATACCAAAATATCTGAGTCCAAAAATGACTATAGTTATTTATTACAACAATGGCCCGGTAACAAAAAGTAGCAATGATCCCTGACCAAAAGAAAAAAATCCTTACCGTTTCAGAATGAGGTTTTAGTTTCTCCATTTCTTCAGTGTATGACGATTTACAATAAATGTAAATGTATCCTAGTTAGAAACTATTGCAAAGCAAGAGTTTTGCTCATTTTAGGATTTGTTCATATATCTTTTCCATTGCTTCTTTGTAATCGGAAAATGGGACTAATCCCATCTTTTTTCTTCTTGCTTCTAAGTTTTTGGGGTCAGCAATAGGGAAAGGTTCAAATTCCCCATTTTTATTCGGAAAACCTTGAGTTCCATACAATTGAGGTAATTTTCTATTCATTCTTACCCTATCTTCCAGTAAAGCAATTTCTTCCAATTCTACTTCTCCTTCCGGAAGCCCCTTAATTGTTTTCAGACATGCTTCCTGAAAAGGAGTATCGTGATCTGCGTGTTGTACTATCAGCCAGGCGCCGCCGGCAGCCTCTTCACCTACTAAGGATATTCTTGGCCATCCGATTGAATTTATAATTTCTTTAAGTCTCTCAGTATTTCTGCGGTCAATTGTTTCTGCGTCAAATGTTTCTCCGCGCCTCATCTTATCGCGCTCCGATTGATCTGTCTTTGCCATTTCAATAAGCTCAGCTCTATAGTTTTTAGGTTCCGTCCCTTTTGTTTGATCCATCATTAAATTAAAGTGTAACCAATAGTTCCAGACTATTCAACAATCCTCAAGGTTTTTTATATAGCTTTGGTAATTAACTCCGAATAATGAAATCAGCGCTTCTTCTTTATTAGAAGTTGTAATAAGTTCTAGCCCCAAGTTTTTAAGCTGGGTGGTTATATTTTCATTCAAATTTATGGATTCTTTCAGAATGGAACGAATCTGATATTCGTTATCATCTCCGGCTATCCGGTTAGAAGATAATTTGCTACAACTTAGGCATTGGTGAATGACCATCAGCTCTCCGCTCCCCCTGCCGGTAAATGGGTTTACTTCATAATTCTTAAAGGCTAGCGCTATTGGCTGCATTCTGGCACAACAATTTGACCTTCTATCGCCTGGGGTGGAAAGATCAACATGTTTAGACCAAAGACAAAGTGGACAATGATTTCTGTGTTTGGAACCGATTGGATCTGCTGAGAGAATTACACGACAATTAGAGCACCGGAACGATGCCTCTTGTCGCGAAGAACTTTTACGATGTAATTATCTTTATTACGCATGAATCTATTATAGCACACCTGATTCGAATCTATATGCTAAAATACTTTTGTGATAATCAGCAAATTCGATCCGTTTACGAAAGATGAGATTGAAAAACTAAAAGAGGTTTTTGATGTCTATATTAAAACTGTTATAGATGTTGAAAAAAGAGTTTGTTCAGCAGGAATGGACAGACACTATGAAGGCGAGAAAATCCTTTTAGAGCAAAGCTCGAAACAGAAGGATTTGTGGGGTGGAGGCATTGATCTTGAGACAAAAGTAATTGATTTTAATTCCTTTATTAATATCAGGCCTAATGATAATAATACAAGCAACGAGATTCAGAATCAGGAGATTAGAAAAATTTATGAAGAGTTAACAAAATATTTCTTTAAGGAAATATATGAATAATCAGAAGCTAATTATCGAATCACTGGCAATGGATCTTAAAAGGGTGGCCCTAGGGCTTCATAGAGGATCTTTCGTTATGGCTGATAGAT
>MFDZ01000065.1:11429-24676 GCA_001777455.1 Candidatus Daviesbacteria bacterium RIFCSPLOWO2_02_FULL_41_8 | reverse complement strand
AGCATTAAAGAGGGGATCTGAGCTGGAAAATCAGGAGCTAGGTAGTTATATAAAGAAAATTTTAGAACGAACAAAGGAGGCGTTGTTATACCAGAAACCAGATAGCGCAGAGGATATCTTAATGTACAGCACTCTTTTTCAAAACTTTGCTTTAAAGAAAATGTAGTGGGTGATGCGTGAGCGGAAGATACCCCAGTTAGCCTATTCCGCTTATCTTTTCAATAACTTAAAAACAACCGGAAAGATTACTTTTTCCCACTTCGCATAACCTTTGGCTGATGGATGTAAGCCATCTGAAATATAGTCTTCATCACTGGTCATAGTTTGGCTGATGGGAAAAATGTCAGCAACTGTAAGACCTCTTTTGCTGGCCTCATTTTTAATTACCTGATTATATTCCTTAATAAGTATTGATACATCCCGGGTTTGGTAACCTTTCAAGGAGGGGGATTTTGAATAATCGGGAATAGTAATAAGAACAATATTTTTAGAGTTTGTTAATATTGATTGGAGTTTATTTAATAATTCTTCTAATTCTTTACCGAACAGCCCAACGTCTTCTTGGCCAAAGTTATCGTTTGCTCCAATTAGAACTGTCACAAAATCCGGTTTCAACTTTTCCACAACGGGTAGTTCTAACTCGATAGCATCTCTAACTGTATACCCAGAAACAGAGGGATTTGTTATTAAATTTATTTTTATTCCCGCTTGTCTTAAATTTCCTGTTAAAATATTTGGCCATCTGTGGTCTGCACTAACTCCCAATCCAATGGTGTATGAATCTCCGATGGCAATATAACTAATTTCATCCTTTGAATTTTTGTTTAATTCCATGTTAGATTTCTGATTATTTTGAATAATGTACCAACCAATTAGAATAGATAAAAAAACGAAAGAAATTACTGGTATAAAAATATTTCTGGTCGTCATTTTGAATGATTATATCATCAGTAGCCTCCACTCAATTTAGCCATTAACTAAATAGGAACTTAATAGGGGCGGTCCAGCGTACGATGTGAAGCTATTGCGAAGCAAAAATTAATTAGAATTGTATGCTACTTGTTTTTTATACTTATTTATTAGATTATTAATTAAATGAAAGAAAAAGGGGTTGTTGCTCCAATTGTTGTTTTGGCTGTTATCTTTGGGGTGGCTCTTTTGTCAGTAGGTGCAATTCAATCAAAAAATGATCTAAGTCAAAAACTTGAGGCCATCATATCTTCAAAGCTAGAAGCCAATATCCCCAAAGCTACCATTCCGGAAAAATTAACAGAAATAGAAACCAAGGAGATTAAGGAAGATCAAAAAGTAAATCCCGATATGATCATAATTCCCGGTAGGATCCCTATTTTAGAAGGAGAGAGCATATATAAAATTTATCTTCCCAAAAAAGGAGGAGAGGTAAAAGGCACTATTTCCGGGGTTTGCAATGGTAATGTGACCGGTACTTATGACGGTAAAAATTTTGGAACAGTTTCCGGAAACATCGTGGTTAATTGTCCTGTTGGACCAGGAAATCTTTTTAAACCACAAGTAAAAATACAGTATGAGGGGAAGGTAAATCTCGCGGAGGGTAAAATTAATGGGTCATGGAAAATTACAGAGCCGATTACTGCTCAGAATGATTTTCAGCTAGCCTTTACGCCCATTTCTGCTGATCAAAATCCTGGGGATAATAAAGACAAGCTTGTAGCTTCAGGGTTTTTCCCGTTTTCACTTTACAAGTTTTCAAGCAATGTTCCTTATGAATTTAGTGTGCCCAAGAGTGGAGGCTCAGTTACAGGAAGCATAGGTGGAGCTTGCAGTGGTGCACCAGAAGGAAATTTTGATGGCAAAGATGGGGGGAAAGTTGAGGGGAAAATTCTAGCAAAGTGTACAATGGGATCCATAGTAAGTATGGATATAGAAATTAAGTATACAGGCACGGTGTTAACAGGAGAAAAGAAGGCCTTTATAGATTATGAAATGCAAAAGCCTTTTGCCGGCCAAAGAGGTTCGCTCCCAATTTATTTCAATAATTAAATTTTTTGGGGTGGGTGGACAAATACAATTCTTACCCAAATTATGGATTTAAAAACCAGAACCGTCTAGCCTGTCTTATTCTAGGAGATAAAGGTGTAGGTTCAGTTTCTGCTTTTGGAATACCGGTTTCAACTATAAAAATTCTGTTTTCTTGAGTCTGAACGTATACACTTGTTTCTCCGCTATGTTCTTTTAGAGGAAGAGCTTGAGTAGGGATTCCTAATATGCTTCTATGTAACCCTGCAACAAGTAAAGAGGCTTTTCTATAATGTCTTTGGTCAAAGATACCAATATATTCCACCTTCTTTCTTCCGCCTGCCAAAAAAGCTTCTCTTTAATTTAAAGTTTCTCTTGCAAAATCTGATAATAGATCAGGATAGCTTTTTCTAAAATCAGAACCATTATAATAAGAACCAGGACCGATGTGGGCTAATAAAGCTAATCTTTGGCCAGTTACACTCAGTCCTAATACAACTGAGGCAATACAACTATCGCATTCTTCTGTCCATTTATCTCTCCCATCTATATCGCTTATAGTCCAAGTAGAATAGATTTTATCTGGATTTTCAACAAATTCACCCTGATTAATAATAGATAAACAAGGATCTGTAGCCTGACTTAACAACACAGAAGAGTCAAATTCTGTGTTCCTAATACCGAAATATTTTATGTCTACCATCAAGGAATTATACTAATTGGAGGAGCAAAAGTTAATACTATGGGGTGAACTAGCATACGATGTTAGAATCTAGTGCGGAGCAAGGGCTTTGCTTGTTTTAGCCTCTGTAAGCCTCAGGAATTGGAATTATACAGACAGGCATTGCTTTAATTTTGTGTTATACTGCGCTTGTTATGAATAAATCCTTATCTAAGAAAATTTTAGAATATACTGCTATCTTTGAACCCGCTGAAGAAGGCGGATATGTGGTCAGTGTACCTGCGCTTCCCGGCTGTGTTACTCAAGGCGAAACCTTTGAGGAGGCTTCAGCAATGGTAAAAGATGCAATTGATGGTTATTTGTCAGTATTAAAAGAAGAAGGTGAGGACATCCCTCAAGAAAGACCGGAAGTTGTTATAACTAAAGTTTCTGTTAATAATCCAGCCTCATATCTATAAATGGCCACATTTAAGCCTAAAGAAGTAATATCAATCTTACAGAAGCTAGGTTTTATTAAAAAAAGACAGACCGGAAGTCATCTAATTATGTATCATTCAAAGTTAAAAAAGATAATTCCCGTTCCGATGCATACCAAAGATATTAAAACAGGAACTTTAAAATCAATTATTAAACAGGCGGGGTCAGATGAAGCAACTTTTATTGAACTAAAGTGAAGCAAAAAAAAATTGGGGCGGTCCAGCGTACGATATTAGAACCTATTGACATTCTTTCTATATGTAGGTACAATGTAGGTACAATGCTAACAACGATTATTAACATAGGAAATTCCCGTGGCATACGTATACCAAAGCCTATCCTGAGTGAAAGCGGCCTTAGGGAACAGGTTGAGTTGCGGGTAAAAAGGGGTGAAATAAGAATTATTTCAGCGCCGCTTAAAAGTACGTCTGTTGCTATGACTTCACTGCTCTCAGAAAAAGCACTTGCTGCAGACTGGGACCGACCTGAAGAGGACAAAGCATGGGCAAGTTTACAATAAACGGAGTTTCTCTGCGGGCAGGCAGTATTGTTTTAGTTACATTCCCGTTCTCTAATTTAAAAGGTCAGAAAGTCCGTCCGGCATTAGTTTTAGCAAACGTAGAGTTTGAAAACTTTGTTTTGTGTCAGATCACATCAAAATCTTATACGAGTAAAATAGCTATATGTGTTAAATCCAAAGATTTCAGTAAAGGGGGTTTACCCGTTTTAAGTTATGTTAGGCCGGATAAATTATTTACAGCTGATTCAACTATTATTAAGAATGTTGTCGGTCAATTGACTCCGGGAGCCAGAAATAAGATTTTAAAAAGTGTCCGCGGATTGTTTACCTAGTGTTAAGCCGACATAGTCAAGATGGGTGGCTGGGCAGATTATAATCCTGAGCGTAGTCGAAGGACGCCGTTTGTACCCAGATAAAGGAATTTAGGCCTCTTTTTACAATTCCTAACTATGATATAGTTTAGCTGATTTATGGTTATCTTTATTGATGAATCTGGAACTCACAAGCAAGTGGATCACGCAACCATAGCCTTGGTTTACGTAGAAATAGTTAATTTAGAGGAATTTGAGAAAGCAGTAGAAAAAATTGAGGAAAAATTAGATATCAAATACTTTCACTGGACAGATGAAAAATGGGAGAAAGTTGAAGAAAATATAAAGAAAATTATGATTGATGGCAGAAAACCCAGATGGTATAACCAAAGGCTTAAGAAGGTATTGCGGGATAAAGGTGTATCCGTTAAAAAGATTGTTACTGTCAGAAAAGAACAGTCAAGCCCCGGAATTAGGGTATCTGATTGTTTAGCGGGATTAATTAGAACGAATTACGATAATCCTGGCTCGTTAGCTTCTAAGTGGTATGGCAGGATGAAAAAAGCAGACAAGATCAGACTTGAGATTACTACGTACCCACAAAAAAGCCCCGCTTAAAGCGAGGCCAGTTATTCAGGTAGTTTATTTCTAAACTCGGCGGCTCACCGTCCTTTGTCCCTGATAACTTGTTGTAAATGTATTATACCACATTTATATACAGTGCATATCACCAAAATACCTACGGGATTAAAATACTAGTGGGTGGTCGACGGGTAATGCTCCCGCTACCTCCGCTGCCACAGAGCGGCGTTCTACTTTTGAACTACGACCACCACGCGAGTTTTATTTTAACAGTTTATTTAGTAATTCTCCACTAAAAAACCAACCTTGCGGCTGGCTTCTTAGAGAACCTGTCAATTATCTGTCTTACGACTGATGCAAACTTTTTGTCTTGCGACTAAAGTTTTTAACAGGTCTAGTCACTTTACACCCAGGAATAAATTCTGTCAACTATGACAAAAGGGATCATATCCCATCAACACACCAAGAGTTACAAATAGTATTTGATTCCCATAAGCAAATATTTTATGCACCGCGCCGGATGTAAATCAAAGTCTTGTGGAAAGCCATCACAATTACAATCATCAACTTGACAACCTATAATAGATATTATACAATTCTTCCCATATTATAAGAGAAAAAGTTTCGCAGACTCCGCATCAAGAAGAGCTTAAGGCGATTACAGATCGCTTTGTATCAACTGCACAGGCAATTATTGATAAACATGGCATAAGAACAGAAAACGCTGGTTTTGAAGGTCCCTTCAGTACTCCCCTCAGACGGATAAACATTGCAACTCAAGGTGTATCTGATAATTTTGACATGATTCTAGCTAGGGTGAGGAAGCAACAAGATTGTCATAGGGAACTGACTTCTGAAGAGTTGCAGGCATGGGAAGAAGACGAAACAAAGGCTCGGCGTAATCATGTTCCTCCATCTCTTAGAGATAAGCCAAGCAATGATCAAGTAGGAACTCTTCATAAAGAGGGTTACGTAATCGAGGCTAGCCATGATGGCGGCCATCAATGGAGTGTCTACTTTGCGGTAAAAACAGTAGATTTTGGAGAACCTGTTAAAATAGATAATGATCAGGTTGAAGGAGTATCGAGAGCTCGAGAGCACAGATTAGAAACTTTGAAAAAAATTGGTGAGGCGCTAGACCGACAAGCAGTAGAAAAACAACAACAAGGTTAGTCACCCTCCAAGGACTCTTCTCGAATACTATTTAAAAGTTAAAATGGTAAAAAATCTGAGGATTTAACTTTTAATGCAGTAGTAAGTCTCTTTAATACTTCTAAGGATGGATTTTCTTCTCCTCTTTCTATCCTGGCATAGTAGTTAATTGTAATGTTTGCTTTTGTTGCTACATCTGCTTGGGTCGATTTGAAAATGGCAAGAGTTGCCAGAGGTCTTTGGGGTGAAGAAGGGCGGAAACTATGTCAGGCTGGAGAATTCCAAAATCCAACGTATTTATTCCGTCAGAAACTTTTTGATTTAAGGTTTTAGCTTTGTAGAAAGGCTTTTCTAAGGAAAATTCAAACGTATAATCCGGCAGGAGATATCTGGCTTCCATCTCCGGAGATACTCCTTTTTGATCTAAGATTACATTTTGGGAACTGTTCCCGCTGGCTCCCTTCACTTTTAAAGAATAAGCTTCTGCAAAATCTTTTTTCCAACCCAGGGCGCCGATGATTTTTAGAATAACAGGAGATTTAACCCGGGTAATAAATTCAAGAGGTTTTGAATCAAACTGCTTGTCGCCTTGGAATAAATTTATGGAAACGGTGTAGGTTCCGCTTTGCGGAGCTTTGAGGCTGATATTAAATGTATATTCCTGCCCCGGTTCAACTTTTTTATCTGCCGGCAATTCAATGCCGGTAATTCCCAGGTTCAGCCCGCCTTCTATTGGCTTCAAGCTGACTTTATTTCCATCATTCCAAATTGATTGGCCGGTATTTTCAAAAGTTAAGGAAATATTATATGTTTCTCCTGCCACTATTGAACTGAAGATTTCACCCTGAGTCAGCTCTACTTTAGTATCCTGAATGGGCTTGCCGGCAATTTTCGGCAAATCCCGGATTACCTGATACATGGAATAATATTCCGGAAACTGAACTCCTAAAACATTGGTATCAGGCAGTTTTTCCGACTGCTTTTCACCGGTTATTTTCTTGAAGGAAAAATGATCAAAAGGGGTTTCCTGATAACTTAATAAAAATGGGGTGACGGCCACAATATTCTTTGTATTCCAGGCATTTTCAAAAGCTTGTTTGTAGTATCCGGCCACCGTATCTGCTGACGGAAGGTTCCGGTCGTATTTGAGGCCTTCTGCGTGTTGCCAACCCGCTTCAGTAATGAAAACCGGTAAATTTTTGGTCACTCCCAAATTACGCAGTTGTTGTAATTCCCAAAACCAGGTCCGAATTGTACCCCGGCCAACCCCTTCCGGTGACCCGGCAAAGTTGGGACTAGGATAAGAATGGGATGCCCAACCGTCCAGTCTTTCAAAAATCCCCGGTACGGCATTTTCCATTTCCTGCATAAAGAATACCGCATCCTCATAACCGGGCATTTTTGAAGGAGCGGAAGCATCAAGTCCGCCATTGAGTACAAAATAGTCCTGGCTCTTCGCTTTAAGGGCTGTAATAGTCTTATCCAGTGCTTCTGCGTAAGATTTTGCGTCAACTTTATTTCCCCATTCGCCGGCGTGATTAGGTTCATTGTAAACAGTGACGTAACGGTTTTTTACCGGCCAATTTAGCGTCTCCAAAAAGTCTGCCCAGGCCATCTCTTCTCCTTCATACGGTCTTTTCCAATAATTTCCTTCCGGGTGGGTCGCAAGCCTTACAATAGGAATTAAGTGACGGCGGCGCAGATCGTTAAAAAAATTCTGCCATTTGTCTGTTTTGCGGTCTTTGCTTTCGATTAAAACCGTAATATAGCCCCAATCACCGTTGGTGTTGACAAGCTCTGCGGCAGGGGAGGATTCGTCCGGCGTGGCCTGGAGAATATGAATGCCAAATTTATTATTGGGGACAGCCAGAGGATCGGTAATGGCATAGGTAGGGAACAGGGTACAGGGGACAGTGAACAGGAAAAACAAGAGCGTAACAATACTGTAACCTGTAACCTTCAACCTGTAACCTCTCTCTTGATCTTTGGGTTTATTTCGGGCAATAATAGATATCATGTTAGAAATAGCTGAACCTATTGATGTGCGGGTGTTATTCAAAAAAAACATAGTTGCTCCTTATTCATTTTCCTGGCGTGGTAGAGAGATCAAAATAGATAAAATCAACTTGATGCACACTTCTAAAAACGGTGCTGCGCTATTTTACCACTTTTCCGTCAGCTCAGAAGGGAACTTTTACCGGTTGAGGTTTGATACAAATAAAATGGGCTGGATGCTGGAGGCGGTGGAAGAAGATTAGGAAATTTCTAATTTCTAATTTCTAATTTCTAAACTTTTTAGTCATTCAGACATTATTTAGAAATTAGGTCAATTAGTAATTAGGTTAATTTATATGCGCATAATTCTGCACATTGATTTCAATTCATACTTTGCCACTGTGGAACAACAAGCAAATCCCCGGTTGCGGGGTAAACCAATTGGCGTCACAGGCGGAGACCGGGTAAAGAGGACTGTTCTGGGTGCCGCCTCCGTAGAAGCAAAAAGGTTTGGAGTCAAAACCGGCATGCAGATTTGGGAAGCCCGCAAACTTTGCCCGCAGATTATTCTGGTGCCGGGGGATTCGGACAAATATCTGGAAACCACCAAACGGTTTTTGAATATCCTAAAAGACTACAGCCCATATCTGGAGGTGTTTTCCATAGATGAATGTTTTTTGGAATTACTCCATTCCGTCATTGCGAGGAGTGAAACGACGAAGCAATCTACCGCGGAAGATTGCCACGGTCGCCTAGGCGACCTCGCAATGACAAAAAATATTGCCCAGGAGATCAAATCCCGGATCAAACAGGAAATAGGCGAATATATTACCTGCTCCATCGGCATTTCCTACAATAAACTGATGGCTAAACTGGCCGGATCACTGCAAAAGCCTGACGGCTTGGTGGTAATTGCCAATCAGGAAGAAGCCATAAAGGTTCTGGACAGAATCGAACTGGATGAAATTTGCGGAATCGGGCCGAGGATTAAAAAGAGGTTAAATAATATGGGTGTGGTTAATTTTTATCAGCTTCGGCAAGTGCCTCTCAAAAGCTTGCTGGCTTCTTTTAAAAGTTATGGACAAATCCTGTATAACATGGCCCGGGGAATTGATCATTCACCCATTGTGCCTTTTTACGAAAAAGAAGAAGTAAAAAGTATCGGCCACCGGCATACGATAGATCACGACACCGACGACCGGGAGGAAATAAAACAGATTTTACTCAAACTGTCAGAAATGGTAGCTAGAAGGCTAAGAGGCAAAAATCTGATGGGAAAAACTATCCATTGTTGGTACCGGGAAGCGTTCCGAATGCACAATCCCGGTTTGAAATTGCCTTCACAAACCGGGATTGAAAACACCGGGAGTGGATTTTTAAGTAATGGAATGCAAACAACCATTCTTCCGACCTGTGACGGATTGGAAATCTTCAAATCTGCCTGGAAGATCTTCCAAAACATATGGGATGATGAAAGAATTAGAATGATTGGAGTATCGATTTCTAACCTTATACCGCAAACCCCGCAAAATTTAAGTTTTTTGCCGGAGGAAAAAAGAAAGGAAATAATTACCAAGGCTTTGGATAAAATTAATGATCGGTACGGCGAATTTACCCTCCAAAGGGGAGTTTTACTTACCTCAGCTAAAATCCACCGCAAACCCAATCCGTTTTTAGCAGATAGAAGATTTAAACTATGATATCATTAATGAATGCGGATAATTGTCACCGGCGGAGCCGGGTTTTTAGGTTCCCACCTTTGCGACAAACTAATTGAACGGGGAGATCAGGTAATTGCCATTGATAATTTTTTAACAGGCGACCCGGGAAATATTGCTCATCTGCAAAACAGTCCTGATTTTCAATTTGTAGAGGCTGATGCCAATGAAGCTTTTCCCGAAGACTTGGATTTTGACCAGCTTTATCACCTGGCCTCACCCGCTTCCCCTAATAAAAACAATCCGCAAAGTTATATCGCCCTGCCTTTTGAAACAATGCGGGTTAATTCCTTCGGGACTTGGAATTTATGTGAAGAAGCCGGTGCCCGTGGCGCTAAATTTTTATTTGCCTCAACCTCCGAAACTTACGGCGACCCACTGGAGCACCCGCAAAAAGAAACCTACAAAGGTAATGTTTCTACCACCGGTCCGCGGTCTGTTTATGATGAGTCAAAAAGATTTGGTGAAACTATCACAGCCGCTTTTGTAAATCACCGGAAACTGGATGGGCGGATCATCCGGATTTTTAATACCTACGGCCCCAGAATGGCCGCTGACGGCAGGGTAGTAATTGAATTCCTGCTGGCGGCACTGCAAAATCAACCCTTACCTGTTTTTGGAGATGGTACACAAACCAGGTCTTTTTGTTACGTTTCGGATTTAGTGGATGGGATTATTGCCGCGATGGATAAAGGAGATAAGGGGGAGATATATAATTTGGGTAATCCGAATGAATTTTCCCTATTGGAACTGGCAGAGGTGGTAAAAAAAGTTACAGGCGTAAATTCACAGATTCAATTTGCAGAAAAATTGCCGGTTGATGATCCCCTCCGTCGTTGTCCGGATATTACCAAAGCCAGGGAAAAATTAGGCTGGGAACCAAAAGTTCAACTGGAAGAGGGTTTAAAAAAATTAGTCGTATATTTGCAGAATATTCCAAGACCTCAAGCATAGCTTTGCTAATTCAGATCCGAATTGATAAAATACTTACAGATTCTAAATATCTATGACCCAGTAGCTCAGTGGATAGAGCAGGACGGTTCTAACGTCAAGGTCGGGGGTTCGAATCCCTCCTGGGTCGCCACGTACAATTTCTTACAGAAATTTACGTGGCTGAGACGTTTAATTTCTAAAAGAAATTATTACGTCTCGCTTTCCTCTATGTATTACGTTTACATATTAAAGAGCAGTAAGAATGGGAGTTTATATATCGGTTACACCTCTGACCTAAAGAAGCGTTTTGCTGAACACAATAACGGACTTTCGATATCCACGAAATACAAAAGGCCATATAAGCTGATCTTCTACGAAGCATTCTTGGATAGAATAGATGCTAAACACAGGGAGGTATATTTAAAAAGTGGTTGGGGATTTAGAAGCATCAATAAGCTTTTAAAAAGATCCTTAGAAAAAAAATGCGATTAGGGGGCGTATTATCCCTCCTGGGCCGCCAATTATTAATTAAGCATATATGGGATTACTCTCAATTATAATAGGCGGTTTAATTATTGCTTTCTCTTCCTTTTATTTAATAAATAATTTAGCATTGGATAATATGAATAATAGAAATCCCTCTGGCACTAACCAAGCACCAGTGGATAATGCTAAAGATGCCCAAATCATAGCTGACTTCCAAGCAATTCAAACGTCTCTAAATTTATATAAAGCTCAAAAAGGACAATATCCTGATAATTTAAAACAGTTAATTGATGAGAATTTTGCACAAGGTTCCTTTAAAAATCCGTATACTCAAGAAGACTATTCTTATGAGTTAAGCAGCAATAGCTACAAATTATCAACTAATTTAGGAACAGGAAAACCTTACCAGGTTAGTAATTAATATTACAAGGAAAGTGTAATAAATATTACGGAAATAACAGGGCTAAGGGTATATAAATGAAATACTCAGGTTGAGGGTAGGAATAGAGAAGAAAAAGGAAGATTCAAATATAACATATATCTACCCAAGACTTCTCGATCCTACCCTTCAACTGAGCAAGGGAAGAAGTCTTAAAATAACCCCACAATTTTACCGTTTGAGTCTATATCCACCTTTTCACCGGCAGGAACTGAGGGAAGTCCCGGCATAGTCCGCATTTCGCCCAGAAGCGGATAGAGAAAACCTGCGCCGGCAGAAAGCCTGACGTCACGGATTGGCACCGTAAAACCTGTTGGCCTGCCTTTCAGAGTTTTTTCGTGTGAAAGCGATTCGTGTGTTTTGGCCATACAAATCGGCAAATCGGCAAAACCCAATTCTGTATATAATTTGATGGCCTTTTCTGCCGCCGGCAAATAAGTCACCCCGTCTGCTCCGTAAATCTTTTTGGCAATCGTTTCAATTTTCTCTTTGATTGGTGCTTCCAATGGATAAAGGAATTTAAAATTATTCGGTTGTTCAGAGGCTTTGACTACAGCTTCTGCCATTTCAATGCCCCCTGAACCACCCTTGGCGTGTATGTCACTGGTACAGGCAGAAAAGGCGCCGGCCTTGAGGGATATCTTTTTAACCAGTTCAATTTCGGCATTGGTATCTGTTGCAAAACGATTGAGGGCAACTACCACCGGCACCCCAAAATAGCGCATATTTTCGATTTGTTTTTCCAGATTCTCGCAGCCCTTCCTGACAGCATCCAAATCTTCCTGAATTAATCCGGGATCCAGGGGCTTTCCGGCAATAACTTTAAACTTGCCGCTGTGCATTTTTAAAGCGCGGATCGTGGCAACCACCACTACCGCATCAGGCCGCAGTCCGCTGGCCCGGCATTTAATGTCCATAAATTTCTCCGCTCCCAGATCGGCCCCAAAACCGCTTTCTGTAACCACATAGTCACTAAGTTTTAATGCAATCTGGTCAGCCAAAATCGAACTGTTGCCGTGGGCGATATTGGCAAACGGGCCGCAGTGCACAAAAGCCGGCGTGTTTTCCAGGGTTTGCATCAGGTTGGGCTTAATGGCATCCTTCAGCAATACTGTCATGGCCCCCGCCACTTTCAAGTTTTTGGCAGTTACCGGTTTACCGGTTTTGGTAGTAGCCACCACTATCTTTTCCAGGCGTTTTCGCAGGTCCCGCAAGCCGGTAGTAAGGGCTAAAATCGCCATCACTTCGGAAGCGACAGTGATGTCATAACCTGTCTCGCGAACAACACCTTCCTTATTTAATCCGGTAATAACACTACGCAGAGCCCTGTCAGAAACATCCACCACCCGCCGGAAAGTGATAGCCTGAGGATCAATATTGAGCTTGTTTCCGTGAAAAATATGGTTGTCAATAAAAGCTGCTAGTAAATTGTGCGCCAGTCCGATGGCGTGAATGTCACCGGTTAAGTGCAGATTAAAATCCTCCATCGGGATAATTTGCGAATAGCCTCCGCCGGCCGCCCCGCCTTTAATACCAAAAACCGGACCAAGGGATGGCTGGCGGATACAAATAATGGCCTTTTTACCGATTTTACTTAGGGCCTGGCCTAAGCCGACTGTGGTTGTAGTTTTGCCTTCGCCGAGAGGAGTGGGAGTAATGGCTGTAACATCAATGTATTTACCGTTGGGCCGATTTTTTAACCTTTTTAAAACATCCAGGGAAACTTTGGCTTTGTATTTGCCATAAAGCTCTATTTCATCTTCAGTAAGTCCGATTTCAGCGGCAATTTCTGTGATTGGTTTTAGTTTGCCCGCTTGAGCTATTTTAAGATCACTCAGCATAGGTTAAGATTATATCATTTACCCTTAAACATTGACAAAGTAGTTAACCTTTGATAATGTGAAGATAATGTCCAAATCCTCTCTTGCAAAGGTATCTGCAATTTTAGCCGGTT
>MFDZ01000065.1:0-11387 GCA_001777455.1 Candidatus Daviesbacteria bacterium RIFCSPLOWO2_02_FULL_41_8 | reverse complement strand
CCTTCCGGAGCTAATATAGTAAATGAACGGCGGGACGCCATAGAGGCAAAAAGAGAAAATATTGAAAGTAAAATAGCTGTAATGAAAGAGAAAATAGCTTCCAGAGCGGCAAGTTTGCGTACAAGACTGCAGGAATTTAAAAATAAGGAAAAAGCGGAGATAGCGGAAAGGGTGAATGCTAATTTAAACAGGGTCAATCAAAATCAAACTGAGCAGATGAAGAAACTCCTGGACAGGATGTCAGTAATACTGGACAAGCTGGAAGCCAGAGTTAATAAAGCTGAGCCGGATATCAAGGATCCCGTAGCCGCGGGGACGGCTATTGCAAAGGCTAGAGCCGGTATTTCAACCGCATCCGCCGCCGTTTCCGCTCAGGCACTCAATGATTATACAATTACCGTAACTAGTGAGAGGAGAATCGCGTTGGACGTCAAAGCGCAAAGAAACAAATTGCATACCGATCTTTTGTCCGTCAGAAAACTTGTCATAGATGCAAAACAGGCTGTGGCGCAGGCTATCAGAGTAGCTAAATCAGGCAAAACTGTATCTGAATTTGAATCGGATTCAAACAAGGAAGGAACAAACAGTGGACAACAATAATCCGCCGACACAAACACCAGAGGTAAACACACCGCAAACTTCGATACCGGCGCAACCAGTGGTGCCGCAAGTTCAGGTGTCTGAAACTCCTACGGGAGATTCAAAAAAAATGATAATTTTGCTGGTAGCCGGAATGGTGGTTATAGCACTGCTGGTGGGTGGTATTTATTTCTTCCTGAGCATGCAGCAGGAAGGAAAATCTAATAACGGCCAGTCAACTGAAACTGTTGTAAAAGCGCCGGTTGTAAAAGCTACTCCGGTACCGCCTGTTGATACGGTAGATGCTCTGGATAAGGATCTGAACGCTGTAAATGTGGATACTACGGACGCTGACTTCACCCAAATTGACCAGGACCTCCAGCAACTTTAAAGCTTTCCAAATGAGTAATTTTGCAAAATTATTTTTTTGTCACTAGTGTACTTATAAATTTTTAGTTTCCGCTCCAAAAAGTATATTAGCGGTTGCAGTTAAGCCGCCGTTGAAGCTTTCAGGGAAAATTAATGCCAAAACAACAGGTTCCTTGACAAGAGGCTTGTAGTATGAGAAAGTTTAATTCATGAATGGAGACAAAGAAAAAGCATTGCAGGTATTTTTAAAAGAAAAGGGGATCCGTGGTTGGCACGCTCCAAGGGTAGTTTCTGGAGAAGTTGCAAAATTAGTGACCACAGAAACGCTTGTAAAGCCAAGCGCAACGGAAAGCGCAGATCAAACTAGTTTTCAGACCTCGGGTGTCAGATGTTTTAATATGAAAACGCGATTAGCTAAACAAGGAGAAAGATAAACAGAATTTAAAACTCTTATTTCTTTTTTGAGGATTTTTTCTTAGCCGGTTTTGCTTTTTCTTCCACAACTTGTTCTTCAACCGGCTGATCGGATGCTGAATCAATAACTACTTCTTCAGTAGCTACCGGAGCTTCTTTTTTAAAGGCATTCGGCGCCAACACCATTAAAATTTTATCCAGTTTATTATTTAACTGTTCGAATTGTTTAATGCATTGGGATTGACACCCGGATTGCTCTCTGCCTCCGGCGCCTTTTTTCTCACCGAAACAATTACTGCAATAAATCGGCTTGCCGCCGCTTGGCTGGAAGGGAACTTTGCAAGCATTCCTGCACTCATCACAAACCGCATCAAACATCTGCCGGTCTTCAAAATTAGTGGGTCTGTCAAAATTTCTGCCTTCATTCCTTCTTGTATCAGTACCTCGCTTGCCTTCAAAGCAATTACTGCAAAAAATAGGTTTGCCGCTGGTGGGCCGGAATGGTACTTCGCAACTTTTCCCGCAATTGTCACAAATAGCCTGGTGCATTTCTACCGGCCCTGTACCAGAACGGTACGGGGCGGGTCCTCTGGAGCCTCTGTCATTGAAGCCTCTTCGCTCAAAGCCCCTACTTCCACCTGACCTGCCGCCGCGGTCACCACGATTAAAATTTCCCATAGCGATTATTATACCATCTATTCATTTCAAATGTACAGGCAATACAAAAGAGGTGGTATAGTACATTTATGTTTAGCGCAAATCGACCAGCCATTCTTCTTATTTGCATTATAGTTTTGGGGATCAGTATCATTATTTTCTTAAATTTGCAAAACAACAGGACAAAACCTACGCTTGGTCCACCCACGGCCATTAATATTTCAGGTAAAGAAAAAGTGAAATATCCGGAGGACTACACCATTGTTATGGTGGGCGATTCCATGACGGAAACCTTGGGTAATAGTGTTGAGCTTAAAAAATTCCTGTCTGATTACTACCCCGGTAAATCATTTGAGGTGCTAAATTACGGATTTGGTTCAACAAATATTCTCTCAGTTTTGGATAGAATTACCAAAGAAACAGAACATGGCCGGAAATTCAGGGCAATTGCGGATATTGATTATGATTTAGTACTGCTTGAATCTTTTGGTGAAAACCCACTTTCGGAGTATAAGCTGGAGGAAGGATTACAGCGTCAAGCTGAGGAACTTGATAAGATCGTAACCGTGCTCAAAGAAACGAACCCTCAGGGAAAAATTGTTTTTGTAGCCACTATTTCCCCGAATAAAGTAATTTTTGCTCAAAATCAGGTTGATCTATCGCCGGAAAAGCGCGCCGAATGGGTTAACGAGAGGATAGCATATATGAAAAACCATATAGCATATGCTAATAACCACGATATCCCGGTTATTAATATTTTTGAAAAGTCGCTTATGGAGAACGGCGACGGTAACTCCGATTATATTAGTACTAATGATTATATTCACCCGTCACCAACGGGGATAGTTTTTATTAGCAGAGTAATTGCAGATTTTATCTCTAAAAATAGTATCTTTCCTAAATAGTAAATTTGTCCAGTTGCCAATAAATAGTAATCCAGATTACTGCATAATCCCATATAAATAACTATACTAAACAAAGTATGAATATTTTAGGCGTAAAACTGACGTTCAAATTATTTCAACCTAAAAGTATAGGAGGTGAATAAAATGGCAACTATTGTAAACAATCCGCCAGCTTCCGATAGCTCCGGGGGGCTTATGGGTGTGATAATTGGGCTTATTGTCCTGTCGGTTTTAGTATACCTTGGATTCGTGTACGGACTTCCTGCGCTTCAACAGATGAGGTTTGGAAGTCCACAAATTAATATACCAAGCAAAATTGACGTAAATATTAATCAACCGAAATAGCTAAGGAGGTGAAAAATATGGGACTTATTGAAATTATTGCAATAGTTTTACTGGTTATGTGGCTGGGAGGATTTTCCATGTCAATTGGTGGAGGATTAATTCATATTCTTTTAGTTATTGCCGTGATTGTTTTTCTCTTCCGGTTTATAGGAAGAAGAGCATAGGAGTTAAGGAGGTGGAAAATTATGGCAGATATGCAGGATGAAAAAAACCGTATAGACGGGGAAGCGCAGGTGAAAAAAGATGAAGCCGACAGTCAGGCGGCAACAGACAGACAAACAGCGGCTGATCAGGAGGCTTCAAGAATCAGACAGGAAGCTGATCAAGAAGCACAGCAGATTCAAAACAACGCCCAAAATTAATATCCTTTTACAAAATTTTAGTAATCTAAATTACTAAAAAAAGAAAATTTATATTACTGAATGTAAATAAATTTAGGATTAAACTTCGCATTAGTCAAGGTTGAGGCAGGTAATTTAGAGAAATAAATCAGAGAATTAAACAGATAAATTCTTAAATTTCTTTTCATTTCTCTTCCTGCCCCAACCTGACATAGATATGAACAATACCCTCCTAACTAGTTATTTGTGGGAGAATTTAATCACTGAAAAGCGTACCTCAGTAAACTGGCTGCATAAATTGTATAAAGACAGTATTTTGCGCGATTTTTGGTTGCTATTATCTTCGCCAATAAGCTGAAACATAAAGAAAGGAGGCAAAATATAATATGGACATACAAGATAAAAAAGATGAAGTGAAGCAAGAAACTGCTGAGAAACAGGAAGAAATAAAGAAAGCAGATGCGTCTGACAAAGAGACTTCATACAAAGCAGAACCCAAGGATACAGAGTAAGATTTGCTAAACACAAACCAGCAGTGTTTAGTAGAGCGCTGCTGGTTAAACATTTAAAATTGACTTTTCTCCCCCCCCCCATGTATTATGCATCTGTAACCGCCTGAAATTAACTGTCAATGAATACCGACAAGACAAAAGAATTTGAAGCGTTTTATAGGCAATTCGCGATCCGGAGTTACAAAAAAGGTGAAATGCTGATCCGGGCAGACGATGACCCTCAGGGTATTTTTTGTTTAAAAAAAGGCTACGTCAGACAATACACTATTTCCAAAGCAGGTTACGAACTTACGCTCCACATTTTAAGGCCTATCTCGTATTTTCCCATGGTGTGGGCAGTTAACGGCACGCCTAATGTTTACTATTTTGAAGCTTTAACTCTCGTGGAGGTAGGACGCGCGCCCAGAGAGCAGGTAGTCAATTTCAT
Source organism: Candidatus Daviesbacteria bacterium RIFCSPLOWO2_02_FULL_41_8 (assembly GCA_001777455.1). Classification (GTDB taxonomy): domain Bacteria; phylum Patescibacteriota; class Microgenomatia; order Daviesbacterales; family UBA10151; genus UBA10151. The sequence goes on along the minus strand of MFDZ01000065.1, from coordinate 6,838 downwards.
TAAAGATAAACCTACAATAATATTCGAGCTTCTGAGTGAATTAATAGAGGATTACGCGGAGTCACTTACCCGTATTGAACATTTGGTATTTTCCGATGCCTACCGGAGGGTGATTTCAGTACTGCTCTATATAGCCAAACATTTTGGGGAAAAAGAAGGTAAAGGAATCGTTATTCACAACCGTTTCACGCAACAGGATATAGCCACACTTGTGGGAGTGGCCAGGGAAACTGCCAGTAATGAAATGGTGAAACTGGAGAAAAAAGGATTAGTTAAATATGTTGACCATTCAATATTATTTGAAAGTATTAATAAATTAGAACTTGAGTTATCCGCAAATCATATAAAATCATAGCTACAAGTGTAGTCGGGATAGTCAATTTTCTGTGATCCAGGTTACTGCATATTTTCTTATCGCTGTGTATAGTGAACTCATGCTTAATCAATCGGAAGATACTCAGGAAGTGATAACAACAAGAACCACAACAGAAGCGGAACCTCAGGCAAAGGGTGAGACTCCCCAAAAAGTGTACGAAAAAGAAAAAACAATTTTCAGGACCAATCAAATTGTTTGGTATATTTTAGGTTTAGTTGAGGTATTACTCGCATTCAGGTTAGTTTTAAAAGCTTTAGGAGCAAATCCATCAGTTGGGTTTACCAGCTTAATTTATGCTATAACCACCCCGCTCGCGGCGCCGTTTAACGGTATTTTAGGAACGTTCGCAACTGGGAGCTCGACGATTGAGTGGTCAACAATAATTGCCGCCATTGTATATCTCTCAGTTGCCTGGGGGTTAGTCTATTTTCTGGATCTGATTCACCCGATTACACCAAAAGATGTTGCAGCGAGGTAACACATGTTAATAGCAATCGTTATTATACTTGCGGTGCTCTGGTTTTTGGGATACATGCCTCTGTCGGGGATTTCCGTTCCGAATATCGTACTTTTTACCATCAATAATCACGCTGTTACCTTGTGGGAGGTTCTTATCCTGGCAGTAATTGGTTGGGCGATCAGTATTTTACCCGGCCCGTTTCAGGCAATTGCCACAGTGCTGCTCATTTTGTGGGTTCTTTCAGTTCTGGGTATTCTGGCCATTGCCGGCCTACCGAATATTATCGTTTTAGTAATCATCATCGGACTCATTGTTTCCATCTTTCTTTAAACTCTTCTAAAACTGATATAGCTTGTCACGAATTTCGCAGTTGTCATTGCGAGGAGCGAGTCTTCGAGCGACGTGGCAATCTTTCTTGAATCAGGATTCCCACACCCGCTTCGCTCGTTCGGAATGACAGCAAGTGCGAAACTTGTTATAGTTTATGCTACTCTCTATGGTATGAAATTGCATCATGAGTTATTTGACGTGATTGTGGTGGGTGGTGGAGCCTCCGGCATGATGGCGGCTGGGCAGGCGGCACAGCGGGGAAAAAAGGTACTGCTTTTGGAAAAAAACCGACGGCTGGGAGAAAAACTCCTGATCACAGGTGGCGGTAGGTGCAATATTACCAATGAGGAATACGATGTTCCGGCATTTTTAAGTCACTACGGCGACTCCGCCGACTTTCTTTATTCTCCCTTTCACCAATTCGGGGTCCTAAACACTTTTGTGTTCTTTGAGTCATTAGGCATTCTACTAGTTGTTCAGGCCAGAAACCGGGTTTTTCCGAAAACAGAGCGGGCAGTTGACGTTTGCAATGCACTGGCTGAGAACATGCAAAAACATGGGGTAATAATAAAAACAAACTGTATTGTAAAAAAAGTTAACCAAAACGGCAGGGAAATTGTCAACGTAGAAACAAATCAGGGGGTACTCTCGGCAAAATCCTTTATCTTTTCAACCGGCGGAGTTTCACACCCAGAAACAGGTTCAACAGGAGATGGCTTTAAGTGGCTGCGGGCGCTGGGTCACAGCGTTAAAGATCCAACTCCCACCATTGTGCCGCTCTCGGTTGCCGATGAGTGGGTAAAAGCGCTTTCCGGAGTATCGTTATCTTTTATGAAGATTACTATATTTCTTGAGGGCAAGAAACAGTTTGCAAAAATAGGCAAGGTGCTGTTTACTCACTTTGGACTGTCCGGTCCTTTAATTTTAAATATAGCCGGGGGTGTCGGAGACCTGCTGGAAGATGGAGTAGTAACTGCCGCCATCGATACTTATCCTGATACAAATCTCGGTGATATGGATAAAAAAGTGGTCAATCTTTTTAACCTGATGAAAAATAGTGATCTCAAAACAGCCTTTAAGGAATTAGCGCCGGAAGGAACTGCCGGTGCTTTGCAAGGAGTTTTGCCGCAAATTGATTTTAATAAAAAAGTACACAGCGTGACCCGTGATGAAAGAAAATTGATCGTGAACACCCTGAAGGCTCTACCTGTTACCATAACAGGCCTGATGGGCAACGATATGGCAGTTTCTGCAGACGGAGGAGTAGAACTTTCTGAAGTTGATACCAGGACAATGAGGTCAAAGCTAATCGATAATCTCTACATAACCGGCGATTTGCTACATATCAATAAGCCATCCGGCGGATATTCGCTCCAGCTTTGTTGGACCACAGGCTTCGTCGCAGGCAATGCAGTGATATAATGAAGGCTCATGTCAGGAAAACAAATTGGTTTAGTTTACTACTATATTGTTTCAGCCGCGGCGCTTGCCTTAATTATCATTGGAATTTTTAATTCAGTCAATTTCCTAATCAATGTCACCCAATACAAGGATTATCCGCTGAGATACCAAAATCAGGATTGCAGTAGCATTTATCCTGTCCCAATGAAAGTTGCTCCTGCACCTATAGAACAAAGCTATCCGATTTCCGCGACTCAGAGTGCCCAGGAGGCGGAAAAACAAAAGCAGTTATGTCTAAAACAAGTGGAGGAACAAAGCAAAAGACAGAAATTGGATGATCTAAAAAATTCGATCACGTTCCTCTCAATAGGCTTAGTACTATTCTTAATTCATTTTCCCATCGCCCGCCGAAATTCCAAGGATTTTAAGTAATAATTTCACAGAAAGAAAAAACTAATAATCCTTTAAACAAACAACCTTAATTTTTTTAGTTTTGCCTTGATGTTTAATATTGTCAGTAACAAGCGACGCCCCTAATTGCTGGGCTACTGATAAAAAAGATGCATCATAATAGGTTATACCTAGATCACAAGCTATTTTGAAGGTTTCCTTTGCTAATTCTTCAGATTGAGGTATAAATTGCGTAGGGGAAACAAAAAGCACATGAAACGGAATCTCAGTTTCTTTTGGAGATAGTTTTTTGCCATGTAAAAGTACATTCCCCACCTCATACTTAGCTAACTCAGGAGCGAAAATCTCTATCCTATTTTTTAGAGCATCAGACAAAAGTTTATCCGCTTCTTCCAGATTATTCTCATCAGTAGTATTTAGCCATTTAACTATTACAGAAGAATCAACTACTATTTTCTGAGCCATATTTAATGTGACTGTCTATCCTTTTCTAAAAATTCAGCCGCACTGCCATGTCCTTTACCTTTAATAGCACGGGATCTTTTTATAAGTTCCCACATCTTATCCCAATCATAATCTTTTTTATGAGGCCTTATAATTATCTCATCGGGCCGTTCAGAAGAGATTACTACAGCTGAATTAGTAGAAGCCCAATCACGCAAAACTCGGATAGAATCGGGAATTGTCAATTGACCGCGATCTCTTATTATGCTTATCGTATGGGTTACAGCTTTTGATTTCTTCATATAAATCAGAATATCAGAAAATCTGAATTACGTCAATAGTAAGAATTAGCCCTTTGTATAAAACTATTCGGGACTTCTCAACCTCGAGAGTCCCCTCTGGAGCGGGTGAGGGGAGTCGGACCCCTGACGTTCACTTTGGAAAAGTGACATTCTACCGCTGAATTACACCCGCATCTCACTTCGTTCGATGTAAACTTCTTTGAACCGAATACATTTTACTCAAAACTGGCTCCGGATTTCAAGAAGATGTAATATATTGTCGGGTATGATTATCAGATTCCTATACAAAAATTTACTGAAGCCTTTTTTCTTTCTGCTTGATCCGGAGGATGTGCATGACAAAATGACTGCAACCGGCCGGCTTTTAGGAAGTAATTTTTTGACTCGGGGTTTAACTTCTACCCTGTTTTCCTATTCCAATCCAGCTTTGGAGCAAGAAATTCTGGGGATTAAATTTGCTAACCCGGTCGGCCTTTCGGCTGGGTTTGATAAAAATGCCCTGCTGACCAATATTTTGCCTTCTGTTGGGTTTGGCTTTGCAGAAGTTGGTACCGTTACCGGGGAGACCTGTGCGGGCAACCCCAGACCGCGGCTCTGGAGACTAAGGAAATCCAAAGGGTTAGTAGTTTATTATGGCCTGAAAAATGACGGATCTGAAGCAATCTCAGAACGGTTGAAGGGGCAAAAATTTGCCATCCCCATAATTACCAGCATTGGTAAAACAAATAACGAGGCAACTGCTGAAACAAAAGCCGGAATTGCCGACTATGTTAAGGCCTACAAAAAATTTACCGGTATTGGTGATATTTTCGATATTAATATCTCCTGTCCCAATACTTTCGGCGGCGAACCATTTTCCGATCCGGAAAAACTGAATAAGCTTCTCAGAGAAATAGGGAAGGTTTCCATCCCGATCTCGACAAAGTCGGATCGTGGATCCTCGATAGCGAAGCGTATCGGGACTAAGAAGCCTGTATTTATCAAGATGCCGGCTGATTTAACAAATTCACAACTTGACGGAATCCTAAAGGTTGCGGGAAAGCACAAAGTGGCAGGGTTTATTTGTACCAATTTAACCAAGGACAGAAAAAATAAAAAGATTATTGATGGCAATATACCTGAACAAGGTGGAATTAGCGGTAAAGCGGTAGAGGATCTGTCTAACAACCTAATTCAAAAGATTTATCAAAAAACTAAGGGGAAATATGTCATTATCGGTTGCGGCGGCATATTTTCTGCTGAGGATGCATATAAAAAGATTAAGTTGGGGGCTTCGCTCGTTCAGCTTATTACCGGCATGATTTTTGAAGGCCCGCAAGTGATTGGTGAGATAAATAGGGGATTAGCCAAACTTTTGAAAAAAGACGGGTACAAAAATATCTCCGAAGCTATTGGAAAAGGAAATATATAATTATTTACCGGTCGGGGACCAGGGAATTGAACCCTGTGCTTCTCGCTCCCAAAGCGAGCGTTCTACCGATGAACTAGTCCCCGTCTTCGCGGGCAGAAGCCCGCTTCTCCGGGCGAAGGCCCGTGGTGCTGGTGAAGGGAGTCGAACCCTTATGCCTTGTGGGCACTCGCTCTTAAGGCGAGCGTGTATGCCATTCCACCACACCAGCATCCAAGCTATTGTAACAAAAAAGTATTGACTTTTAAATGCAGGTGGATTATTTTATACATCTTATGTCAACGCTTCATAAAAAATTATTCTTTCTGGGACTTTTCTCCGTACTAGGTTTTATCGCCTTGCAAATTCCTTTCAATAAAATTCTGGGGTCCAGTGTTTCTTTCACCCTATTTGATTTCTTCGGGCCAATGACAGGGGCCTTTTTGGGGCCTGTTTTTGGAATCACTTCTGTCTTAGGAGTTGAATTAGTTAACTTATTCATTAAACACACACCCTTAACTACCGGTTCTATTATCAGACTATTTCCAACCCTTTTTGCAGTTTTTTACTTCGCTGTAATAGCCAAAAAGGGGAATGGTCTGACTAATAAATTAATCTTGGCTGTGCCGGTTCTTTGCATCATAGCTTTCATAGCTCACCCGATCGGGAGACAAGTCCCGTATTATCCGTTACTTTTCTGGTGGATTCCGGTGGCGGCATATTTTAAGCGGGATAACTTATTCCTGAAAAGTCTGGGAGCTACTTTTACTGCTCATGCGGTAGGCGGCACGGCTTTTTTGTATGCGCTAAATCTGCCGGCAGAAGTTTGGAGAAGTTTGCCACCGATTGTAGCATCCGAGAGATTATTGTTTGCTTCCGGTATTGCCGCCAGTTACATTGTTGTCAAATACACTCTTTCATTTCTGGCTTCCAAAAAATTACTCCCCAAGCTGGAAGTCGCCTCTTCCTAAAAATTCCCACTAAAACCTATACCTTTTATTTCTAAAAAGCATAGGCCCTAATCTAACTTGCGTTAAAATATTGGATTTCCATTCCGATTCAATCGGAATTAGCGGTCTTCCCGGGGACGGGCAATGTTGACCACGATCTTGCGACCTTCAACATCTGTTCCGTTTAAGTTTTTGACTGCGTTTTGAGCCTCTTCATCAGAAGACATCTCTACGAAGCCAAACCCTCTGGATCTACCTGTTTCACGGTCTTTAACAACCTGTGCGCTGACAACTGTACCTGCTTGCGCAAAAAGCTGAGCAAGTCCGGCGTCGTCAATAGCCCAAGGTAGTGAACCTACGAACAATTTTCTGTTATTCAAAAAAAATCACCTCCATTCTTTTAAAATTTTCTGTGGAGGTGAATTACTGTATAAACACTAAATACACTCTACTCACATTTACAATTGTCCCATATCCGGTTTTAAAAAGCAAATACCTGTCTGCCGACAGGCAGGCCCCAAAAGAGGAAGGGGGTGAAGCGCGCAATAATCGCGCAATCTATCGCGCAATCGGACCGAGCGAAAGACAAGTTATAATTTATTCCTAAACTCGTCTAAGCGAGGGAGATCGCTTGCAAAAATTGTCTAAATGACAATTTTTGACAAGGGCAAGAATTATTTTGCCAAGGTATAATATGAACTGGGGCCTTTGCCACTTAACTTAAGTAAGCCCTTATCCGCTAGGTTCTTCAGCTTAAGTTGGGCTGTCCTTTTGGCA
>MFDZ01000064.1:13417-13612 GCA_001777455.1 Candidatus Daviesbacteria bacterium RIFCSPLOWO2_02_FULL_41_8 | reverse complement strand
GAGGCAGCCCTCCGGGAAGTCAGGGAAGAGGGTGGGATAGTGGCAGAAATTATTGGTAAGGTTGGCTATTCCAAATATGTGTACACATTTGAAAAGGAAAAAATCTTCAAAGTAGTAACTTATTTTTTAATGAAATATGTTTCAGGTGATATTACTGATCATGACTGGGAAGTTAGTGATTTGGGTTGGTTCGAG
>MFDZ01000064.1:8728-13391 GCA_001777455.1 Candidatus Daviesbacteria bacterium RIFCSPLOWO2_02_FULL_41_8 | reverse complement strand
TTTTTCTCAGGACAAGTCGTTGCTCAAAAAAGCTTTGAAAATGAAAGGAGTGTCATCCTGAACGTAGTGAAAGATATAAATCCAGAATTAGATTCTTCGGCTACGCCTCAGAATGACAACAGAGTGTTTGTTTCCAGAGGTGGTATTAAATTGCAGGCTGCAATTGTCAATTTTCAATTATCCATTGTCAATTTGACTGTCCTGGATGTCGGTTCTTCCACCGGTGGGTTTGTAGATTGTCTTTTGCAAAATGGAGCTAAAAAAGTCTATGCCCTGGATACAGCTTACGGAGAACTGGCTTGGAAACTCCGGAACGACCCCCGGGTGGTAGTAATGGAGCGGACCAATATTCTGCGATTAGAGAAGCTTTCCTCATCTGTCATTCCTGCGCCCGCCCGCATCGATACGCGAAGCGTTTCGGGCAGGAATGCAGGAATCCAATTAGAAAACTCTAGTTCGGAATTAGATCCCCGCCTGTGCGGGGATGACAAAGAAAAGGTAGATTTAGTCACCATCGATGCCGGCTGGACCAAATTAGAATTGGTTTTACCGGTAGTTAAAAAATTTCTCAAGCCGGAAGGTAAAATCATTGCTCTTTTAAAACCTCATTATGAAGCTGAGAAGAAAGATCTGGTAAAGGGGGTTTTACCGGAAAACATTGCCGAGCAGGTAAAGGATCAAATAGTGGACAGGTTACAGGGTACAGGTTACAGGGTAGAGAAAATCATGGAATCACCGATACTAGGTGGAGCAGGAAACAAAGAGTACCTACTTTTTATGAAACTTTGATTTAAAGAAGTGCTGGATGTCTTTTAAGGCCGGTTCCAGTTGCTTGGTTCTCCAAAGGTAAAAAATCGGAATAAGGCCAAACAGGTTGGTTAAAAATATTCCGATAAACCAAAGCGTGTCGCCTTTTTTGGCAGATCTCCAAAGGCCAAGCCCTTTCCAAAAAGCCTCCCAGATTACGAGTAAATATATAGCAGGCCCTAAATCCGGCAAAGTCCAGTTAGACATGTAATTGATTATACAACAAAATATTTATCAAAAACAGTAGTTCAATAGCTTTGATAACAATATCACTGAGTCTTTTTTTGAAGCTAAGATTTCGACTAATTCTGACTCGAATTCCTTAATAAAAGATCTTCCGTCTGTGTCGGAATAATTTGTTTTCTCTATTAGTTTGAGTATTCTTTCAATGCTTTTTTCGTTAATCTTGTGCTCAACAACAGCTCTTCTGCTAATAAGATTTTTAAAATTCTCCAACCTATCAAATTCTGATAAAAGCTCTTTGCCCTCTTTAGAAACATTCGGATGAGATGAAATATCTTTTGGAAAAGGAAAACGATTCTTTGTTTTTAAACATTCTTTGAACTTAACAATCAGCCCGATTTTGTTCTTCAGAGTTTGAAGCGATTTAATGTATATGTTTACAACTAGGGCTAAAAGCGCAATTCCTTTTCTATTATTTTCCGGTAATTCTGTTTTACATATTTTTATTACCTCAAATTGACTATTTTTTTGTTGCCGAATAGACTCTATTAAAAAATTTAATTCGACAACAACACAAAGTGTATCAATGATAATATTGCGAAGATTCTTATCTTTGATATCCTTCGAAAGAATAATTTTTTCAAAAATATCCAATTGGTCATTCATAATATTCTTGCGAGAGAGAAAAGAACAAGGGTTTATCCTTAGCTGGCGGAGAGGGAGGGATTCGAACCCTCGATACCCTTGCGGATATACGACATTTCCAATGTCGCGCACTAGGCCACTATGCGACCTCTCCAAGTTTTCCTATTATACTTTCTGGATGGATTCTGGACAAGCCAGAATGACAAGGCGAGTTAGGCTTGTTTTTGGGCTTTCTTTGGTGTACAATTGCGCCAACAATACCTGAAAGCTTCAATTCATATGAGCCTTTGGGATAATTGCAAAGCTATGGATGATGTTGAACTGGTTAAAGAAAAAATTAATATTGTAGATTTAATCTCCGAATATCTCCCTTTAAAAAAAGCCGGCGTAAATTTTAAAACTAATTGTCCCTTTCACAGCGAAAAAACAGCTTCTTTTGTGGTGTCTCCTGAGCGGCAAATTTGGCATTGTTTTGGTTGTCAAAAAGGAGGGGACGTTTTCACTTTTTTAATTGAAAAAGAAGGCATGGAATTTAAAGAAGCCCTGGAAATGCTGGCCAAAAAAGCCGGTGTAGTTTTGCAAAAGCGGACAGGTGATAAAAAAGATTCTAAAGACCGGTTATTCGAGATAAATTTAAAAGCTCAGGAGTTTTTCCACTATATCTTAACTAAGCATAAATTAGGTAAAAACGCGCTGGAATACTTAGAAAAAAGGGGATTGCGTCCTGAAACAATTAAAGAATTCGGGATAGGTTACGCTCCCAATTCCTGGGAATCACTGTCTAAGTTTTTGCGCAAAAGAGGCTTTACTACAGAAGAAATTGTGACATCCGGTTTGGGAGTAGCCTCCAAATCAGGCTGTTATGACCGTTTCCGGGGTCGGATTACCTTTCCTCTATTTGACGGCAAGGAAAAACTGCGGGGCTTTTCCGGCAGGGTTCTTATACCGACCGAGCCAAAATATATCAATTCGCCGCAAACCCCGATTTTTGATAAAAGCAGTTTTCTATTTGGTTTGAATCTGGCAAAAAGCCAAATCAGGGAGAAAAAAGAAGTTATATTAGTAGAAGGAGAGATGGATATGATTGCCTCATACCAGGCCGGTTTTAAAAATGTGGTGGCTTCCAAAGGCACGGCACTGACCGAAGGACAAGTTGACCTGATTAAAAAATACTCCGAAAATTTAATCTTAGGTTTTGACATGGATCTGGCCGGTGATAGCGCCAGCCGGCGCGGTATTGAAATAGCGGATAAGTCAGGTCTGGATATTAAAGTCATTCAACTCTCGGGCGGCAAAGACGCAGCGGAGGTCATCCGCGAAAATCCCGCCCTTTGGCAAAGCGCGGTGGAGGAGGCAATGCCTATTTATGATTATTATTTAACATCCATTGCCAAAAGATATGACAGCAAAAATCCCTCAGACTTAAAGAAAATCGGGGAAGAACTAATCCCGATTTGGGCTAAAATTACCGATGATTTAGTTCGGGAGCGCTATATTCAAAGACTCTCGGCTTTCTTAAAAACAGAAGAAAAGTTTATGCGCGATGCAGTGGAAAAGGCCCGCCAACAGCCGCTCAAAAGTTATACCGGGCTGCTTAAAAAAGCCAATTTATCCGATAATATAGTGTCGACTAAATCCAGAAGGGAACTGCTGGAGGAGTATTTAATTACCTTACTTTTGCATCCGCCCTCGGAGAGCAATTTTGTACCCTTTTTTCCGGAAACATTGTTTTTGGCGGAAAAGTGGCGGCAGTTGTTTGTTTATTTAGTGCTCTATTTGGATTCCATATCGTTTAAGAGCCGGTCGTTTAATATTAATGAGTTTGTTTTGGATTTGCCGAAAGAATTACTGGCAGAAGTGGATAGGTTGTACTTAATGGAACTTGATGATAGACTGATGGACGATAAATCCTGGAAGAAAGAACTGGAAAGCGTGGTTTCGGAGCTCAAAAAAGCTTTAATAAAAGCCTCTTTGGAGAGACTTTCCCTGGAGATTAGGAATGCCCAGGAATTTGATAAGATAGACGTGATGGAAAACTTGAATAAGAGATTTAGAGATTTATCGGTGAAACTTAAAAACTTATAACTATTCCATATTATGGCTAAGAAAAAAGACGTACAACTTGATGTAAAAAAACTATTGAAGCTCGGAAAAGAGCGGGGGTTTGTCACTCAAGAAGAAATTCTGCAGGTTTTCCCTAAGCCGGAGCAAACAATCGTTGATCTGGATGAGTTTTATATAACTTTAATTAATGAAAGTATTGATGTTTTTGAAACTACTGTCGAAGATTTGGAAACCGAAGTCAAAACCGCCACAGAGCTGGAAAAAGAACTGGAAGTTTTATCTACTCTGGAGGGAGGTTCAGTTACGGATCCGGTCAGACAATATTTGCGCGATATCGGGAAAATCCCGCTTTTGACCGCGCAAGACGAGATAGAATTGGCCAAAAGGGCGGAAAAAGACGAAAAAGCGGCCCGCGACAAACTAATCAGCGCCAATCTTCGTTTAGTGGTCTCCATTGCCAAAAAATATGTCGGGCGGGGTATGAGTTTACTCGATTTAATTGAGGAGGGAAATATTGGTTTGATGCGGGCGGTTGATAAATACGACTGGAGAAGGGGTTATAAGTTTTCTACCTATGCTACCTGGTGGATCAGACAGGCAATTACCCGGGCTATTGCCGATCAGGCCAGGACCATCCGTATTCCTGTCCATATGGTGGAAACAATTAACAGGTTTAACAGGACTCAGCGGCGGATGATGCAGGAGTTGGGTCGGGAGCCCACCCCGGATGAGGTGGCCAAAGTATTAGGAATTGATGAAGCTAAAGCCCGGGAAATTATCAAAGTTTCACAGGAACCAACTTCACTGGAAACACCGGTAGGGGATGAGGAAGACTCGCATTTGGGAGATTTTATTGCCGACCAGGGTTTGCAGCCGGATGAGCAGGCTACCCGGGAACTGCTGAAGGTTCACCTGGATGAGGTATTGGATTCTCTCTCGCCCCGGGAAAAAAGAGTCCTGCAGT
>MFDZ01000064.1:1312-8711 GCA_001777455.1 Candidatus Daviesbacteria bacterium RIFCSPLOWO2_02_FULL_41_8 | reverse complement strand
GACGGCAAACAAAGAACTTTAGAAGAAGTGGGTAAGGAGTTTGGGGTCACCCGAGAGCGTATCAGGCAAATTGAAGCGAAGGCTATTAGGAAGCTCAAGCATCCCACCAGGGCCAAAAAACTTCGCGATTATTTAGAGTAATCTTTCTTGTCATTGCGAGGATAGTTTACCCTGAGCAAGCGGAGCGAGTCGAATGGGTGGCAATCTATATTTCCAAACAAAAATAATGGGATGGATTTCAGCTTTGATGGATGATAGAATAGCTCAGGTACATTAACAATCCCCTGTAGCTCAATGGGTCCGCCATTGGCGGACGGGAGTCTAAGACGCTTGCGTCGCAAGGTCTTGCGAACTTGTGAGCAAGTTCTTAAACGACTCCCAGGAAGAGCAGGTCACTGCTTTTAACCGGTCAAGCTAGGAGTGGAAAGTGAGTACATTTAAAATTTAACATTCCTCGATAGCTCAATGGTAGAGCAGGATCCTGTTAAGATCAAGGTTCTAGGTTCGAGTCCTAGTCGAGGAGCCTAAATAAAGTAGTTATTGATTGCGAATTGTTGTTGCTCCAAAAAGATTCTTTTTAGATGGTAAAGACTATTTTGTTCATAAAAAAGAATTAAGGCCTCTTTGTATTCAACTTCGTCGACATTCCTATAGGAAAGAGGGTAATAGCCGTTTGCGAGAAGAATGGCATTACTGATTATTTAATTTAATCTGGCGGTTATTTACTTGCGTATCATTCATGTGTTCCCTGCGTATCATAATGATACGCAGGGGTCAACTCTCTGCTCAGGAATATGGCAAACCAGTTGTGCAAATAATTAAAATTACGATTCTCGAGCCAGTTGGCACTTAATATACCAAAAGTGCTATACCATAAAATATGGTAAAGGAGAGAAAACCATTTGCAAATTATATCTCAGCAAAAATCCGTTGTATTACCCGATGGGGTATGTACGCAACGCGCCCTCGAACTTTTGAAATATATTGTGAAGCATTTAGAAAACAAGTTTATTTACCCACTCTGGAACTCTCGCTTTCTCAACCAAATCATACTCAGGAGTATAAGGCTTTATGTCTAGGATTGGCGTACCGTCAACAATGTCAAGGCCCTTGACCTTTATTGTATTTCCTTCTCGGGAAAGGAGTTCAACGGTTGAGATTGCAATGCGATTTGGTCGTTGAGGACAACGGCAGGCAAAAATACCTATAAACGGGATATTTTCTCTCCCTTGTGGATGATGCTTAAGATGACACTCTTTTTCCCGATCCATCCAATAAACAACTATTATATGCGAATAATCCTCGATTCCGTCTAAACCTTTTGCATAATTTTTATCAATGGCAATCTCAGTAGTAACATCTTTCCAGCCTGGTAGCGTTGGCTTATTAACACTATTTTTAGCGTTCCCAAGTGGCTTGACTTTGATAGTGCCGTCTTTGTCTTGACTATCAAGAAAATTGCAAAAAATTGTTTTCATTTTGTGTCCTTTTGGGTTAGCTTATTTCCAAAGGAAAGAACTTGTTCATTTTAGCACAAAATTTGACTTATTTAGCTGGTAATATTGCAGCATTGTCCGGTAATCCTCCCCGCAGAAGCCTCTTTATCGCGAAAAAACCCCGACGGCAACGTCGAGGGTTTTGAAATAACGGACGAAGTCCGTGAGCGAGAAGATACCCCGACCGTAAGGTCGTGGGCAGATTCATTTTATTAGAGAATGTATCTAAAATAGGCTGATATAATGAGTCAAGGCTTGGGGAGCAAGTCTGATATAATCAACACATGACCAAGAATCCTATTATTAATGCTCTTAGCGCTTCAGCGTACATCTTCCTCGTCGTCAGCGTAATGACTTTTGTGACACAACCTTTAAAGAGCAAGCCCGATACCTTTTTCGCTCCCATCACGGCCTTATTCGTGTTTACCCTTTCTGCAGCAGTCATGGCATACCTCTTTTTTTATCAACCCCTGATGCTGTTTATTGAAGGGAAGAAAAAAGAAGCAGTAAACCTATTTATTAAAACTGTTGGTATCTTTGCAGTTATCACTGCTGTTGTTTTGATTCTGCTTTTTTCCGGTCTAATCTAGTTTTAAAACAATTTCTAAGACTCATTTGTTAGCAACTGACAGTTTGAATCTTGTCCGCTTGAGCGGGTATAAAAATACTTGCTTAGGGGATGGGATTTAACTAAACTGGTATTGTGAGAGATTTAACTGCCCTGTTTTGTCCCAAGTCCGTTGCTATTGTCGGCGCGTCCCGGACTCCGGAAAAAGTTGGGGCTATAGTCCTTAAAAATATTATCAGTTCCGGTTTTACCGGAAAAATTTATCCCGTAAACCCTAATGCCGACCAGATTGGTTCTTTGGCGTGTTTTAAAGATACGGCCGGTTTACCCGAAGTTCCGGATTTAGCTGTGATTGCTATTCCGGTGCCGGGGGCGCTGGAGGCGCTGACTCAAGTGGGGGAGAAAGGCATTAAAAATGCCGTAATTTTTTCAGCCGGCTTTAAAGAAATTGGGGAAGAGGGGAAGAAACTGGAAGATGAACTAATTAGTATTGCCCAAAAATATAATATTAATGTGTTGGGTCCGAATTGCCTGGGCTTTGTCAATAATTTGTGCCCGATTAATGTCACTTTCGGGGAAGTAGCTGCTCAAACCGGTAATTTGCGTTTTATCTCCCAATCCGGAGCCATTGCCTCCAGTTTGTTTGACTGGTGCAAGTCCAACGGATTGGGCTTTTCCGAATTTGTGACTTTAGGTAATAAGGCAGTGATAAATGAGAATGATGTTTTAGAGTATTTTCAAGGCAATAAAACCCCGGTGACCGGAAGCTTACCCAATGTTCAACCGATCGGATTGTATTTAGAATCAATTTCCCGGGGAGCAGATTTTTTAAAGTTAACCAGCGAAATTACTAAAACTGATCCGATTTTTATTCTAAAACCCGGTAAAACAAAGGCCGCCGCCAAAGCCATGCAGTCGCACACAGGAGCCATTGCCGGGGAAGATGTGGTGCTGGAGGCGGTGCTTACTCAAGCCGGAGTGATTCGTTGTCAAACCCTGGAGGATTTTTTCGATTTATCGCGCAGTTTTGCCTGGGAAGATAGTCCAGTCGGTCCAAAGGTGGCAATTATTTCCAATGCCGGCGGCCCGGCGGTTATTTCTGCCGATGCCGTCACTACCGAAGGTTTGACACTTACGGAATTTGATGCCCAAACTCACGAAAAATTGCTGGAAGTTTTGCCCCGCTCTGCCGCTATTTTGAATCCGGTTGATGTGTTAGGCGACGCGCTGGCTCAGCGTTATCTTCAGGCTGCGGAAATTATTTTACCAAACGCTCAAGTTAATGCCCTGATTGTGATTTTAACTCCGCAAATTATGACTCAAATCAGTCAGACTGCCACCATACTCGGAGTCCTGTCCCAAAAATACCGAAAACCAATTTTTTGTTCATTTATTGGCGGCAGTTTGGTGGCGGAAGGGGAACAGAAGCTCAATGAGTATAAAATTCCTTCCTTCCGATTTCCGGAACGGGCTATTCGGGCAGTGGCCCAGATGTGGAAATTTAAACATCACCAAGAGGAACAAGCAGAAAATGCCCCGGCCCAACCGGTTGATTTTCGGGTTGATCTTAAGCATAGCTTGCGATCTAGCGATCTTAAAAATGTCTTACAAAAATCCCCTGACAGCATTCAAATCAATGAGTTTTTGCAATCTGCCGGTTTTTCTACTCCTCCTACAAATAGAGTCTCTAGTCTGGAACAAGCGAAAAGTTTTGCCCAACAATTTGGCTATCCGGTGGTTTTAAAACTGTCTTCTCCGGGCCTTTTGCACAAGAAAAAAATTGGGGGAGTAATCACCGGCATTGAAAACGATGCTCAGCTGGAGAATGCCGGGTATAAAATCAGCCAGGCGGCGGTCCGCCTACAGCAGGGCACAGGACAGGCTGTTGCTATTCAAATTCAAAAAGAGGTTGGTCCCGGAGTAGAGGTAATTATCGGCGTAAAGCAGGATCCGACTTTTGGTTCGGTCCTGTTGTTTGGCGCCGGAGGATCTTTTGCCGAGTTGATTGCCGACCGCAATCTGCATCTCCTGCCGATGAATATTTCCCAGGCTAAAAAACTGGTGGAAAAGTCAAAAATATTTGTTGCTCTATCCGGGAGTAACGGCGATCCTGTCTATGTTTTAGATAAACTTTATGAAACGATTATCCGCTTGGGGCAGTTGGCTGTAAGCTGTCCGGAAATCAAAGAGATTGAAATTAATCCGGCCATTGTGACCCTGGATAACGTTTGGGCAGTAGATGGTAAAGTGGTGCTGGCCAAATAACTCTCGTTAAATAATTTTGAACCCAAAATTTTGATTAAAAACTGCAGACTGGAATATTTTGAGAATAACGTGAATTTATACTGCAAATGGCACTAAATTCACGCTAAATTCGCATATTTTCATCATTGACAACATATTGTACAACATATGATATAATATATTTATGTTGAAAACCTATCTTTATATCCCTGAACAATTAAATAATCAGATTAACAATACTGCCAGAGTGCAAAATATCAGCAAAGCGGAAGTAATGAGGCAGGCTTTAAAAAATGGGTTACAAAAATTTATTGGTCAAGGTAACGCCGGAGTAGAGGCGCTATTTAAATTGGCAGAGTTAGGGAAGAAGTATAAACTCAAAGGACCCAGGGATAGTTCTATGAAAATGGATGAATATCTGTGGGGAAAAGATTGGAGCAGTAGTGAATAGATTGGTTGTTGTTGGCGATGCAGATGCAATTATTGCCCAAGCTGATCCGGATGATGTGCATCACCAGAAAGCTACTGCAATTTCCGATACCTTAAAAAGGCAAGATGCGCAGGTGATTTATCCCGTTACAGCTATTTTGGAGGCTGCCACTCATATGCAAAGGGTTTTAAATAGTACAGCTAGTGCATATGGTACCGCTGTAATTTTCTCAAATCCCGATATTCAGGTAGTTGAGGTAAATCAAAATACCCTAAAAAATGCCATCAAATATTTTGACCCCAATACAAGTAAGAAAAATACTTTATTTGATTGTACGGTTGCTGCTGTGGCGGAAGAATATGAAGCTGATGCTATTTTTAGCTTTGATAAATTCTATAAAAGCAAAGGCTTTAAGCTGGCTGCAGATAATCTTCTAAAATAACGTGAATTTAACCCGTAAATGGCACTAAATTCACGCTAAATTGACAAATTGACGTGAATATACTATAATAATGTTATTATGTCAACCGCTCTTTCCCTGCAAAAAAGAATAGAAAAACTTAAGGCGGAATACGACCGTTTAAAGATAGGTAAAGATTCTTTGCTCAAAATTATTGATGAAGCTGAAGTTCCGGAAAGTGTCTATAACTCAAATGCTATAGAAAATTCTACACTTACTCTAAAAGAAACTGAAAAGATTCTTTTGGAAATGGAAGTGTCGCGCAATGTCAGTCTGCGTGAAGTTTTCGAGGCGAAGAATTTGGCTAGGGTGATGGAGTATATTTGGAGCAAATCTTCTGAAGAACTTTCCAGGGAAACGATATTATTGTTGCATCAGATGTTGATCGGCAATATCGATGAAAATATTGCCGGGAAATTTCGGACCAAAGGAGAATATGTACGGGTGGGTACGTTTATTGCTCCGGCTCCGGAGCATGTAGAACGACTGCTGGAGGAAGCTTTAATTGAGTACTCAAGCGATCAGACTACTTATTTTGTAGACAAGATTGCTAAATTTCACTTGCAATTTGAAACTATCCATCCTTTTAATGACGGCAACGGCAGGATTGGCAGGGTAATTATAAATTATCAAATGTACAGATTAGGTTTTCCGGGAATCATTATCCGAGATAAAGAGAAATCTATTTATTATCAGTCATTTAAGGAGTACCGGGACGACAAATTGACGGAAATAATGGATAAGATCATTGCACTTGCCTTATTGGAATCCCTGCATAAAAGAATCGCTTACCTAAAAGGAAATAAAATAATTGAAGCTACGGAATTTGCAACTAAGCAAGGAAAACCTGCGCCGGTGATTTTAAATGCTGCCAAACGTCAAACAATCCCGGCTTTTAGGGAAAAAGGGGTATGGAAGATAGGGATTAAGTAAATATACTACAAAAACCACGACCCATCCAACAGTATTAGGCAGAAATAATTTCTACTTTTTCTTACCAAAAATACTAAAATTCAAGACACCCACTTGACAAAATTCAAAAATGTATTATTGTTAAATAGTAATGGCAAATCTGACTAATGATTTAAAAAACGCTCTTTCTTCTGCAGTATCCGGAGCAGGGGATGTAGCCGGAACTGTCCAGCGTGTAACTAAGGATAATGTGGTGAGTTTGCTGCAGGGAGCAGGAGGTGTAGCCACCGCTAGCCTCCAGACAGTTGATCAGGTTGTCGCAGAAGGCTTACAGGCCGTTATTTCTACTGGAGCTTCTTTAACTGACGGAGTGTCTGGCTTAATTCGGGGAGTAGTGGGTGGAGCCAAGGATACCGGAGTAAATGTAGTTGAAGCGGCAGGGGAGGCAGCAGCCCAGGCTGTTAAAACTGCCTCTACAGTTGGCGGTGATATCAGCGCGGTGGCCATTTCTTCTGTCCAGGGGGCAATTCAGGCAGCCGGTGATATCGGCGCTGATTCCGGGGAACTTGCCAAAAGCGCAGTAATGGGAACTCTAAAGGCGGCTGATGAGGTGGGTAGTGAAGCCGGCGGAATGGTCAGAAAAGCTCTTCTAAATGCCGTCGCCCTACCGCACGACATCATCGATGCGCTCTTAACCGGTAAAACTGAGTAGTCAACTTTGTAACCACTTTTTGTATTCCGTATCCGAGAAGAAAAATTAGGCCCAAATTTAATGTCACAACCAAAAAAGGCGGCAGTCCCGAGAATAAATTAAACCGGGATAAAACCGGCCAGTGTAGCAGATAAATCTCGTAAGAATAAATCCCAAAAAGAGACAGCAATTTAAAATCAAATTTTGACAGGGAAAATATTACTACTAAAGATAAAGTAGTTATCAAACTGATAGTTTGTTCTATTTTGGGATCTTCGCCTACACCGGAGTGGAGGGCGGTATAAAGAAAAACAAAGAGAGCCATGAGTAAAGCCAATAATTTTAAAGCCGAGTTTAGTTTAAGGTTGATTTTTTGGACAGTTAGACCAAACAACATTCCCAAAGGAAAAGCCAGCGTGTGCAGTTTGTAAAGTTTTATCACATCCGGGTGAACCGGTAGTTTTAAGTTGAGCACCAGCAGGGTGACGCATAACACTAAAAACGGAGAAAGCAACGGGATTTTTTTGAAGAAAGTTAAAGGAAAGAGCAGATAGTAGAAGAAAATCAGGGAAAAATACCACAAGGGCGAGTCCAGATT
>MFDZ01000064.1:0-1281 GCA_001777455.1 Candidatus Daviesbacteria bacterium RIFCSPLOWO2_02_FULL_41_8 | reverse complement strand
AGGAATGCATGGATGATCTCCGATAAAGGATAAGTCCGCCCAAGCGCGAGAAAATCAATCAGCAAGACCGCAGTAATCACGATCCAGAGCGGGATAAAGAGCTTTGAGAGTCTTTTTTTGTAGAAATCAACAGGCGACAAAGGGGATTTAAGGTAAGAAACAGTTAATCCGAAGCCGGACAGGAATAAAAACAAGTTGACCCCCACTCCGGCCAGAACATTGTAAGGGTATAAGAATTTAGGTTCATAAAAGAGAAATAAACTGATATGAGAAAAAACCACCGCGAAAATGGCAAGTCCTTTTAATTGATTGGTAACTTCTTTGGAGAAAAAATTATTACTCCTTAATCTTCTGAAAGAAATTAGCATCAGGCACAAAAAAATAACCGAAAATAGAATTGTCTGAAAAGCAGGATCGGCAACTTTAATTAACATTGATTTCCTTTGCCCATGTCTTGTACCCCTCCGCGGAGGGATGGAACTGGTCTGCTGAATAAAAGCCGGCAGGCTGATTTATGGCATATAAGTTAACAAAAAAGACTCCGTAATCAGCGGCCGCTTTTTTGATCACACCATTAAACTGCTTTGTCCGCAAATCCAACAGAAAATTATAAGGGAAAGAAACTATTTTGGAAGATCCCAGATAGGGGATGGACAGCAGATAAATTTTAGCCCCGGTTTTTTTAAGCTGACTGACGATTTGAGTATAATTTCTATTAAATTCTTCCAAAGATTTAAGGTTGTGGATATCATTGGTGCCGATCAGCAGAGTAACTACATCCGGATTTAATGATAATACTTGAGGTAGTTGGACGGCTAATACTTCCGATGAATTATCTCCGGCACGCGCCTGATTAATCAACTCTACCTGATTTTCAGAAGCTAATTTATTG
Source organism: Candidatus Daviesbacteria bacterium RIFCSPLOWO2_02_FULL_41_8 (assembly GCA_001777455.1). Lineage (GTDB taxonomy): Bacteria > Patescibacteriota > Microgenomatia > Daviesbacterales > UBA10151 > UBA10151. Next base: position 389 of record MFDZ01000064.1, on the reverse strand, counting down.
GCTAGCAGGAAGGGATAAGAATCCCGATAGTCAGCAGTGCCCACTCCGGCTGTTAAGCTGTCTCCCATGGCAGCGTATTTAATTATCCGGCCTTCGGAGTTGTTGCCAGTTATCACTATTTTCTCATGAGGAGAAGCTGTCAAGCGGTTTTGGTTGAAAAAGTTATAGAAATAGGCATAGCTTCTGTTTAAAAAAATTCCTGTGATTAAGATTAAGATTAAGACAATGATCAGTAATTTTTTCACTCTTACTATTATTATACTCAAGGCCGGTTGATTTTACAGGTGGTTTCTGTTACACTACAGCGACTCTATGAGTAATCCTTGTGTTAAATGCGGTAAAGAAAGGGTGGATGGTAAGACTTGGGACGGTAAGGTGGGGGCTTCTAA
>MFDZ01000063.1:14091-27776 GCA_001777455.1 Candidatus Daviesbacteria bacterium RIFCSPLOWO2_02_FULL_41_8 | reverse complement strand
AACAGTTCCCAGGCCAATATTATTTTAGTTAGTTGCTGCATATTCATATTGTATTATGAATGCCGGATTTCTATGGGGAATATTGCGTAAACTTGACTTTTAACCCCATTTCTGTTAAACTATCGGCTTCAAACCTGTACCTTATCTGGTACGGGTTTTTTCATACATATAAGCAAAGCTTGAAAGTAATTTTTTAAGCGAGCTTTCAAATTTACTTATGAAAACAAAAGCGTTTCTTTTTCTCCTATTAATTCTTCCCCTTCTTTTCTTAAACAGAAAAGTGAATGCGGAGAGAACAGTTGTTAATGAAAAACCTCCTCTTGCTGAAATAGAGGGGAAAAAGCTGGATAACAAAGCAATAATCCTGGCTTCATACCTGGCCAAATTTAATTCACCTTTGCAATATCACGCCCAGGATTTCATTGATGCTGCTGAGACTTATAAATTGGACTGGAAAATGGTGCCGGCTATCGCCGGAGTCGAATCTACTTTTGGAAAACGCATTCCGGGCGGATATAATGCCTGGGGATGGGGAGTTTACGGCACGCAGGCTATCTATTTTAACTCCTGGAAAGACGGCATTTTCACCATCGCTAAGGGACTGCGGGAAGATTATTTCAGCAGAGGCTTAACTGAACCTTATTCCATAAACAAAAGATACGCCGCTTCTCCTTTTTGGGGCGGAAAAGTAAGTTTTTTTATGCAGGATTTGGAAAATTTTGCCAATCAGTTTGAAGTAGCAGAACAAAAAACTGCTATTGTTAGCTTTGCTCCAAATATTGCCGCTGTTTCAGGAAAATTAGCTTTAAAGTAAATAGGTAGTATAATCTCTTCATGCGCTTAATCCTTGCAATTGTACTTGGTAAATTTATCGCTTATTTCACAAAACTTTTAAAAATCGGCGGAGGTTCGGCGGCTCCCGGCTTATATGCCTTAAAAATATGTCCTTCTTTGGTTGAACAGTTAAGTAAACATATCCCTAAAAATGTAGTTATCACAGGCACTAACGGTAAAACTACTACCGCTAAAATGCTGGCTCATTTTGCGGAAAGCTCCGGATTAAAGGTGATCAGAAATCACACCGGCTCCAACCTGGAACGCGGTATTGCCTCAACATTAATTGCTAACTACCAACTACTAACTACTAACTACCAACTCGGTATCTGGGAATTGGATGAAGCAGCCTTTAATTCTGTTGTCCCAAAGTTAAATCCTGATGTCATTGTTTTTTTGAATATATTCCGGGATCAATTAGACCGTTACGGCGAGATTAATACTGTGCTTAAAAACTGGCAGGAAACACTAAAAAAACTTCCGACTGAAACTAAGATCATTATAAACGGCGACGATGCTAACTTGTTAAAACTGGTGGCCGGATTCAAAGGTAAAGTCCAAAAATTTGGAGTGAAAGACTTTAAAATTGAAGGAGAGGATATTGTTCACAAAAAGGAACAAAGATATCTCGACTTCGAAGCCAAAAATGTCAAATTGGATGGCTTGAATAGTTCTAATTTTTATCTCCAAACTACCAACTACCAACTACCAACTACTTTGCCTTTGCCCGGCATCTACCATATCTATGACGCTTTAGCTGCCTTTGCCTGTGCCTCTAATCTCGAGTTACCAATTCACCAATTCACTAATTCGCTGACTCACTATAAACCTGCTTTTGGCCGAGTCGAAAAATTTGATTGGGGTTATATTTTTCTGATCAAAAACCCGGCCGGAGCAACCCAGGTTTTTGAAACTATAGCCCCCAATATTAAATCAAATGACACTCTACTGTTAGCCTTAAATGATAACCTGGCAGACGGCACGGATGTTTCCTGGATCTGGGACGCAGTTTTTGAAAAACTCCTCACCCCGTCATTGCGAGCGCCAGCGAAGCAATCTCAATCAAGATTGCCACGTCGCTCCGCTCCTCGCAATGACGTAATCGTTTCCGGCTCCAGAGCCTATGATCTGGCTGTCAGGCTCAAATATGCCGGGTTTGATCCTGAAACAATTACAGTTGAATCAGACCTGCAAAATGCCTTTAAACAGGCTAGAGGTGGCCTGCAGGGCAAGTTATTTATCTTACCCACCTATACAGCCATGATGGAGTTACAATCAATATTAACTAAGACTGGTGTAAAAAAACATTACTGGGAGGAGAAATAAAAATTTCTAATTTCTAATTTCTAATTTCTAAATTAGACATTAGTCATTATTTAGGTCAATTAGATCAATTAGGAATTAGGTTAATTTACTATGCATCTTACTATTGGTTATTTATACGGCGACTTAATGAATATCTACGGGGACACGGGCAATATTATTGCCCTCCAAAAACGCGCCGGGTGGCGGGGAATAGCTATAGAAATCAAAATCAAAAATCAAAAATCAAAAATCAAAAAAGGGGAGTGTGATCTTTTTTTCTTTGGTGGAGGCCAAGATCAGGCGCAGGAGTTGGTAGCTAAAGATCTAGGGGAAAGCGGAAAGGGTAAAGTAGTAAAGCAAGAGGTAGAAAGGGGAGTGCCTCTGCTGGCTATTTGTGGAGGCTACCAGTTGTTGGGAGATTATTATCAGCCCTTCGGACTGCCATCTAAAGATGGTAAACCACACAGTGGCCCAAAACTTCACGGCAACGGACTATTTCCGGCATATACTTTAGCAAGTCACGACAGGATGATCGGGAATATTGTCATTGAATCGATGTTTGGCAAACTTGTTGGCTTTGAAAATCATTCTGGAAAAACTTATCTTAAAAAAGACGCTGTTCCTTTGGGAATGGTCAAAAAAGGCTGGGGCAATAACGGAAAAGACCGGACGGAAGGTTGCATCTACAAAAATGCCATTGGCTGCTACATGCACGGCTCACTTTTACCAAAAAATCCCAAATTAGCTGACTGGCTCCTCCAAAAAGCTTTGGAAGTTAAATACGGGAAAGAAATTAAACTTACGCCCCTAGATGATTCCTTAGAACTCAAGGCGCATGAAATGGTAGTCAAAAAATTTGGTTAGTGCCGGGAAGAGGAATCGAACCTCCACACCTTGCGGTACATGATCCTAAGACCTTGCAATTTTGTATTTTGGTGCCGAAGAGAGGAATCGAACCTCCACACTCTTACGAGCAATAGGTCCTAAACCTATCGTGTCTACCGTTCCACCACTTCGGCACATTTAAAATTGCAGGTCGCAAGGTCTTGCGAACTTGTGAGCAAGTTCTTAAATCATGCGTGTATACCATTTCACCATCCCGGCATGAAGCTATTTTACCAGTTAATTTGACATATAGCTATAAAGTAGTAGAATTACCAGTCACTATGGGTATAACTTCAACTTTCACACCAGAGGCCATCGGAAATGAATCACCTCCCAGTGGAAAACTTGGTTTTCCAGTAACTGGATCAATAATTTTTAGCACCGCATCATCTCCCAGAGAAACCGTAGGGAAATTTGATCCGAAAGCAGTTATAGCAACAGGAGTAGTCAACAAATCCCTACCAGCTGCAACGAAAGAAGCCCTAGAAGCCATAAGAGCCAATTAATTTCTGCAACAATAGCCTAAATGGTGTAAAATATACACCATGAACAACAAAAAAATCCTGGGCGGAATCCTAGGTTCATTTGACGAAACAGAGTACGAAAAGGAATCTTCAATTGTTTCTACTATAGTTCAAGGTGTAGGAGAGGTTCTTAAATCCACAGCCAGTTCGGTGAAAGAAGCAATAAAATTTTCTTCAGGTTCCATTGACTTTAAAAATACTCCGGCTCAAAATGAACAGCTTCAGGAAGAACAAAAAAAACAGGAAGAAGAAAGAGAAAAGATAGAGAGAAGAAAGATCTTCTTCCAAGCTTTAAAAGAAGATACGGAAAGAGCGGAAAAAGAGAAAGAAAAATTACTGTTTGAGGAAGAAATAAATGATATTGTTACTAATCTACCGACAGAGCAAAAAAACCAACTTCTGCACTATCAGGCCAGCTACAGAGACAGAAGTGTTTATCAACGGTCGGAATTGCGGAAGAAACTAATTGAACAAAAGAAAAATGCGGAAAAACAGGAAAAAGCAGCCTCTATTCCCAGCCCGGCCAAACAACCCAGCGCTATGGAAGGAGCTTTTGAAGGTAGGAGCGGCACTCAGGGTAGCGGTTCAGCCAACCTTTCCAACCAAGCCGTAGGCTAATTCTTCTTGAATATATTATTCCTATAACATAAAATGACGTAACGAGTGCAGTTTAAATAGTTATTACACAGATTTTATCGGTGGAACTATCGCAACTGACCGAACGAAGGAGGGCGGTTTAAATAGTTACTACCCTGCACCGTATGGTACAGGGGAACTATTGCAACCGACCGAGCGTAGCGAGGGCGGTTAGCTCAGCTGGTAGAGCGCCTCATTGACGTTGAGGAGGTTTCACAGGTTCGATCCCTGTACCGCCCACCCAAATTTTGAGTCTTGACAAAGTGTCAATGAATATGTTAGCCTATAGAGCAATGAACGTTTTATTTGCAATTAATCAAACTACAACTACTTCTTCCTAATAGGGGGTTGTAGTTTTAGTGGATTTTACAACCTCCTGCAAGGGAGGTTTTTTTGTGCAATTATTTGAAAGGAGGTGAGAAAAATGACAGAATTTGCGGGTAAAGTACATATACCACGAAAAAAAGTGGAAGAAGATCTTTTAGGACGAAAAGTATTGGTTGTTGAAAACCTTGATGGTTTTCCCCGGGCAGACAACCAAGGACTGGAACCAGGTTTGAATGATCCGGACAGTAGTCAACATCTGGTGGTTAGACCTGCCGGACCGGAGGGTAAAGCAAAAGGCTCTGAACGGTTTATACCCGTTAGGGAAAATTATCCCTGCGGATGATTTCCCAACAATATTGGGTAATTGACGGAAGCTAGCTGTCTTTTACCCTATTCAGAAACCTTGCTTTCTGTTATATTTAAGAAAATGAATAATAACGAAGAAAAATTAAATAACTTAAGACACTCATGCGCCCATCTTTTGGCAGCGGCTGTAATGGAACTTTGGCCTGACTCTAAAAGAACCATAGGACCTGCTATTGAGAGCGGCTTCTATTATGATTTTGAATTCGCCGAGCCAATCGCCGAAGAAGACTTGCCAAAAATCGAGAAGAAAATGGCAGAAATTCTGCCTGCCTGGGATCATTTTGAGCACAGAGAGATTACTGAGAGTGAAGCCAAAGAACTCTTTAAGGAAAACCCTTATAAATTAGAACTTATCAGCGAAATTGTTGAAAAAAAAGAACCGATAACTATTTATACAGCCGGAAAGTTTGACGACTTATGCCGCGGCGGGCATTCTGAAAATCCGGCCAAGGACATCGGTGCATTCAAGCTTTTATCAATTGCCGGTGCATACTGGAAAGGTTCAGAGAAAAACAAAATGCTGACCAGAATTTACGGCACAGCTTTTCCCACGGAGCAGGAACTTGATAAACATTTATGGCAACTGGAGGAAGCTAAAAAAAGAGATCATCGCAAGCTTGGTAAAGAACTTGGTATTTTTGCCGTTTCCGATGAGGTTGGACAAGGGCTCATTTTATGGCTACCAAACGGGACAATTATAAAGGAGGAATTGGAAAATTGGGGCAAGGATATTGAAAGAAGGTGGGGCTATAAAAGAGTTTCGACTCCCAATATTACTAAATCCGGCCTGTATTATACTTCCGGCCATCTGCCTTACTATAAGGAAGATATGTATCCGCCGATGATTGTTGATAAAAATGAGGAATACTATCTAAAACCAATGAACTGCCCGCATCATCACATGATATACAAAGCAGAATCAAAAAGTTATAAAGACTTGCCGTTTAGGCTTGCTGAATTTGGAACCTGCTACCGCTACGAGGCCTCGGGTCAGCTGTACGGACTAATGCGGGTTCGCGGTTTTACCCAAAATGACGCACATATCTATACCACGCTGGACCAGGCAGTAGACGAATTTGTCAGCGTAATGAAATTGCATGAATACTATTATCAAGCTTTAGGGATTACTGAATATCATCTTGAATTAGGTCTGCGTGATCCTAAAAATACTAAAAAATGCCATGGTGATGAAAAAATGTGGGAACTAGCTGAAAAACTAACCCGGGAAGCCGCAAAACGGACAGGCATTAAAATGGTAGAAGTTTTAGGTAATGCTGCTTTTTATGGTCCTAAAATAGATTTTATTATTCACTCCGCTATCGGCCGTGAATTTGCTATCTCCACGAACCAGATAGATATGTATATGGGTCCTCGTTTTAATCTCAAATACACAGATCCGGAGGGAAAAGATCAGATTCCGGTAATTATCCATAGAGCACCACTTGGATCAGACGAGAGATTTATTGGTTTTCTAATAGAACACTTTGGTGGGGCTTTTCCAACCTGGCTTGCGCCTGTCCAGGTACAAATTATACCCATTGCCGACCGGCATCAAAAATATGCACAAATTGTACTCGAACAACTAAAAGACTCAAGTACCCGGGTAGAAGTTGATAACCGACAGGAAACCATGCAGTCCAAAATCCGGGATGCCCAAAATCAGAAAATTCCTTATATGATTATCTTGGGCGACAGGGAGGAAAAGGATAGTATGATTGCCGTCCGTACAAGGGCCGGAGAGAACCTTGGGGCGATACCTATAAAGGAGTTTTTGGAAAAGATTAAATTAGAGGTTGAATCTAAAGTCTAGTTTGTGGTAATATCTGTCTGTCATTGCGAGCGATTAGCGTGGCAATCTTAATTAATCAAGATTCCCACGGGACGCACCGTCTGGTGCATCCCTCGGAATGACAATTTTAAAGTATGCCAAAAGGAGTCAATTAACTGGCCAAGTTCTATAGATTAAACGAGCATATCCAAGCTCCGAATCTGCGGATTATAGACTCCAAAGGGGAACAGTTGGGAGTTTTAACCAGATCGGAAGCATTGGTGAAAGCTAAAGAATTAGGGCAGGATCTGATAGAGATCGCCCCTAATGTTGATCCGCCGGTAGCTAAAATTGCCGACTTTCAAAAGTTTCGCTATGACGAAAATAAAAAGGAACGGGCATCAAGGAAAGGGACTTCCGCCGGAGAATTGAAAGAGCTATGGTTGTCTCCCAGGATTGCCGATCACGACCTTATGGTCAGATTGAACCGGACCGAGGAGTTTTTGAAAGAGGGTCACAAAGTTAAATTAACAGTGAAGTTTAAAGGCAGGGAGATGGCCCATCAGGATATAGGTTATAAAGTCCTGCAGGAGGCTTTGACATTATTGGGGGATAAAGTAGCGGTTGAGCGGGACCCGAAAATGGAAGGAAGAAAGTTATCAATGATAGTCGGAAAAGGAAAAGGAAAACAAAATGCCGAAACAGAAAACAAATAAATCAGTACTTAAAAGAGTCAAAATTACCTCAAGCGGTAAAATGCTACGCAAACACCAATTTGGCTCCGGCCACCTGAAAAGAAACAAAAGCAAAAATGCCCTAAACCGGCAGAAAAAAACCAGCGTTTTCTTTCATGGTGAAGCAAAAACTTTAAGAAAGGTGATCGGGCTTTAATATGGCAAGAGTTAAAAGGGGCGTAACATCTCACAGAAAACACAAAAAGGTTTTGGAATTAACCAAGGGTCACCGGGGGGGTAGGAGCAAAAATATCAAGGAAGCAAAATCTTCTCTCCTGCATGCCGGAGAATATGCCTTTGCCGGCAGGAAACTTAGAAAGAGAGATATGAGAAGGCTGTGGATTGTCCAACTCGGCAACGCAGTCCGAAATGAGGGTTTAAGTTATTCCAAATTTATTGCCGGATTAAAAACAAAAAATATTTTGCTTGACAGAAAAATTCTGGCCGAGTTGGCAGTTAACAACATTGATGACTTTAAACAAAGCGTTGCCGAAGTGACAAAGTAGAGTCATCCTCAATCTTCTCTTGTCATTGCGAGGAGCGAGTGCAATGAGCGACGTGGCAATCTTCCACTTCGATCAGTTTTCCGACCATGGAAGATTCCTCACTTTGTTCGGAATGACAATAAAATATGAAACAAATAATTTTAGCAATCGGGGCGCACCCTGATGATATTGATATCGGCTGTTCGGGTACAGTTGCCAAATTTGTCAAGGAAGGCGCCGATGCTTTCTATTTAGTCCTCACCGACGGCAGTAAAGGGTCGGAAGACGCAAAAATCCCCAACCGGGAACTAATTAAAATAAGACAGGCAGAGCAACAAGAAGCCGCTGACCTGATGGGAGTAAAACAGGTTTTCTTTTTAGATTTCGTGGATGGGGAGTTGGAAAATACCCCGGCACTTCGCAAGCAAATAGTTAAAATTATCCGGCAAATTAAACCCACAACCGTTATTTGCTGGGATCCGACACTTTTTTATGACGCCGACCGGATGTTTATAAATCACCCCGATCACCGCAAATCAGGCGAGGCTACTATGGACTGCGTCTATCCTTTTGCCCGCAATGCCCGGACATTTCCTGAACTTTTAGACGAAGGCTTAGAGCCTCATGTAGTGGAAGAACTTTTAATCATGAGCTTCGGCAAAGCTAATTATTTTGTGGATATCTCCGAAACAATAGATAAAAAATTGAAAGCCCTGGCTTGCCACAAAAGCCAATTTAATGACATTAAGAAATTTACGGAAATGATTAGGGGAATGAATAAAATGGCCGGTCAAAAAGCCAAGCCAAAACTAAAATTCGCCGAAGGCTTCATCCGAATCACCCTCCGTAAACCCAATTAATCCCAGTTTCACCTCCGAGGTGGGCTTTGACTCCTCGGAGGTGTGACGAAGAAACCGATGCCCTATAGTTGACAACTTAAATTTTTGTGATATACTATTCTTACAATTAAATATTTGAAAAGCGTTGATCAGGAAAGATTCCCCTGTGAGCTGACAAGGTGAACTAAAAGTAGTCTTGTCCGGAAGTTTCCGTTATAGAACAAACTTGTGTCACGAAAGTGGAGCAAGGATAAGTACAATTTTACGGTGGTACCGCGCAAAAGCGCCCGTATTTGTTTTTCAAGTGATTGGAAGACGGATACGGGCTTTTTTAATGCCCAAAAGAAAGGTTGTGAGAAAATGAATTTAAGTATAGAAAGTATCATTCGAGGAAGACATACCAACGAGAGAACTCAAGTTGTTGGAGAGAAGATGAAAGTTCATCTTAGAGATCATAGTGGAATTTACATATTACCTGATGGTACTAAATTGGATATCGATCTATCTAAAGTAGCACCAAAATATCCTAAATATCAAATAGATGAATCCGATAAAACTTTGGCTTATCGAAGTGATATTGTTAGCCAAAAGTCTTGGCCACTTATTTTAGACAGTAAAGTGTGGGGTATTAGAAACTTAACTGTTAATAGAAGAGGTCTTGCATTACAACAGCTCAGTGATACTGAAAGGCTAATATTGCAGCTTGACCAACCTATTGTATCTTGGTACTTAGATGAAGATATTGGCCATCATGTACAAAGGCACTGGTATCCTGATTATTGCCCTCCAGTGCTTCTTCGAGTAGATCCAAGTAGAGTAATGGTGGCACTTGTTAACTGGAGGCACTGGAATAAAGTCTGTCTTAAAGCAGAAAAGAGATAAAAAGATTGAGATTTTAAAAAAAAGTTAGTATGTTAAAATCAAAGCTATGGAAGAAAGAATAGAAAAGATTAAAACTGAATATCAAAACAGAATCCAACAAGCTCAAACTTTAAAAGAGCTGGATGAGGTTTTTTTGGCGCTTTTTGGCAAAACCGGAGAAATAACTCTACTTCCCAAAGATTTTTCCAGTCTATCCGTAGAAGATAAAAAGATCGTCGGCCCTTTGTTTAACCAAGTCAAAATTGAACTGGAAAAAGCCATTGAAGAGAGAAGAAACGAAGTCCGGGAAGAGTCTTACAAAAAACTGGAAACGGAAAAGTTTAGCCTGCAACTCCCGAAGTTGCAAGCTAAGGAAAGAAAAGGCCATTTGCATCCTTTAACCCAACTTTTGCAGGAAACTATCGAAGCTTTTGAAAAATTAGGCTTTCAGCAATTTGATGCCCCGCATATTGACAGTGATTACTATAACTTTGAAGTCTTAAATATTCCGGAAGGTCACCCGGCCAGGAACCTCTGGGATACCTTCTACCTTGACCCTTACAACTTAGGATCCCAACCAGGCAGGATGCTGCTTAGGACCCATACCTCTAATTCCCAAATCAGGGCTATGAAGCAGTTGGGAACACCGCTGCGGATCATGAGCATCGGCCGTTGTTTCCGTTATGAAGCTGTTGATGCCAGGCACGAACACACCTTGGATCAATTTGAAATTGTTTATGTAGACAAAAAAGTTAACATGGCTAATTTGCAATATCTCTCTGAATATTTCCTAAAGACTATTTTAGGTAAAGACATTAAAGCCAGAATGCGGCCTAAATACTATCCTTTTGTTGAACCGGGAGCCGGAGTGGACGGACTCTGCCTTTTTTGCAAAGGCAAGGGTTGCAGGGTTTGCGGCGGAGCGGGCTGGTTGGAGTTGGCCGGAGCCGGCATGATCCACCCGACTGTTTTAAAAAACGGGGGAATTGATCCGAATGAGTATTCAGGTATCGCCTGGGGGTTTGGACCCTTGAGAGTGGCTATGCTCAAATATGGCATTGAGGACGTCCGTTCTTTTCTAAGCGGAGATCTTAGATTTTTGGAGAAGTTTTAATGAAAATATCTATTGACTGGCTCAAAGAATTAGTTGACCTAAAAGCACCTATTGATGAGGTAATTCGCCTCCTGCCTCTTCGTACGATTGGCACCAAAGAAATTACCCATGATTTCATCGAGCTGGATATGAAAGGCTACAACCGGGCAGATCTTTTGTCTATGCGAGGAGTAGCTTACGAGATAACTGCCATTACTGACTCGAAAGTTACTTTTTCGGAACCTAAGGAAAATGAGTACATTTGGATGGGACAGAATTTACCCGAAACACCGGTTAAAGTGGGAGACCAAGAGCTTTCACCGCTTTATTGTATTGCCAAAATTACTGGGTTAAAAGTTGAACCTTCATCAAAAAAATGGGTAAAAAAGCTCATAGATTCCGGAATCAGGACAGTCAATAATATTGCCGATGTTACTAACCTGGTTATGTTGGAATACGGCCAACCCTCACACGCATTTGATGCCGCGAAAGTAAAAGGAAGCGTAGGAGTAAGACTTGCCCAAAAAGATGAAAGGATGACCACTTTGGATGGAAAAATTAGGAATTTCACTGAAACAGACTTGTTAATTACTGATGGCGATGGTCCCATTGGCCTGGCCGGAGTGATGGGTGGCAAAGAAAGTGAAATAACAGACACAACTACCGAAATACTTCTGGAAGTGGCCATTTTTGACCCCAAGACCATCCGAAAAACGGCGAATAGGCTAGCTTTGCCGTCAGAAGCCAGCACCCGTTTTCTGCACGGTTTAACCAAAACCAGGGCCTTCCAGGCACTAAATGCGCTTATTGGTATGTATCAGGAGCTGGGAGGTAAACTTGAGGCTATTTCTATAGTAGACAACCTGGAAGAAAAAGAAAAAGTAGTTATCTTAACCCAGGAAAAAATAAATTCCTTGATTGGTATAGATATCCCACCCACAGACGTAGAGTTATTTCTCAACAAAATAGGATTTAAACTAGCTTCCCACATGACGAGTGGGAACGTAGTTTGGGAAGTCACTGTGCCGTACTGGAGACTAGATATCGAAATCGAAGCGGATTTGATTGAAGAGGTAGCCAGGATGTATGGCTATGAAAAAATCCCCCCTCAGAAACTTCGGGGTAAACTACCTGAGAAAATCGATCAGTCATTGTTCGACCTTCTTTATAATCTAAAAACTAAACTTGTAGGACTTGGGCTAACTGAGGTGCAAACCTATTCTTTCTATTCTTCCAAAACGATTAACGATTTAAGATCGTCAGATCGCAAGCTTTGCTTACGATTAACGATTAACGATTTAGTTAAGATTGCCAACCCCATCTCGTCAGAGACAGAATATTTAAGGAATGATATTTGGCCAAACCTGTTGGAAAAAACAGCCGAGAATTTAAAATACTTTAAAGAAGTGGTAGTTTTTGAAATTGGCAAGGCATATCAGGCAAAACCGCAGTTACAAGAGGAGTACCGTCTGTCCATGCTTTTAGCCAAAGATTCAACCGATCCGACTCCTGAACTTTACCAAATTGCCCAAGAAGCATTAAAACACCTCCGAGGTGAGCCCTGGCTCCTCGGAGGTGGAAAACCAGATGGAAACGAATACTTTCATCCCACCAGATTTGCTACATTAGAAAAAGATGGGAAAGAAGTTGGCTTTGTCGCCGAAATCCACCCACGAATTGCTAATAAATTCGGAATTGAAAAACGAGTGGCAGTTTTAGAAATTAAAATTTAGGGTTTTACAAACTGACTGTCACTCCAATTGAACTGGAGAATATCCCACCATTGTTATCTTCCAGCGTGACTGTAATTGTATGCGAGCCTTTGTCTCCGACCGGGAATTCCACATGCAGGGCAAAAGGCTCCGTTGTCTGAGAAGACTTCTGTGCCCCGTCTATCAACCAGATAACTTTTTTCACTCCGGCAGGTGAGTTAGCCCTGGCTAAAACATCAAATACCCGCGGCACATTTGCCCCGTTACCGACATTAACAATTTCAATTACTCCACCTGTTCCGGCAGTAAAGCCCGGCACACCGGAGCAACCTCTGGTAGCCCCAACCAGAAGGGGATTGGGAGCAGTCAGAACCCATTGATCTATTCCTGTCTGCCACTTGTTAGCTCCGGTCGGGTCATTCTCCTGCAGAACCACCACATCTTTTTCTTCGGAGTCTTCGCCGTCGTTTGCCAACCTGTGCGGATTACTCTTGCAGACTTTTTGCCTTTGATATGTACCTGATTCTCCTTTGGGTTCAGTTCCAGCTACAAAATATTCTCTCCGGGTTGGAGAACCGCCATGCGGCCTGCCCGTCATTAAGCCATCCACTTCGGCCTGAATAACATTTGCCGGCTTTTCAAACGGTTCATTTTGTTTTCCCGCCAGCGCCGCCTGCATGATCTTATTCCAAATCGGGGAGGCGCCTGTCACTCCGGAGGCCACTACCGGACTCATCACTGAATTATCATTATTACCCACCCAAATTCCCGCAGCTACCGAGGGAGTAAAGCCCACTGTCCAATTATCTCTTTTCTGATCAGTGGTTCCGGTTTTTACCGCCACTGTCTTACCGGGAATATTTAAAACAGAATTTGATCCGAAAGCGGCAGTTCTGGCTCCGTTATCCGCCAAAATGTCGGAAATAATAAAAGCAATACCCGGATCAATAATTTTCCGCCCTTCGGTCTGGCGGAATTCAAACAAGGTTTTGCCTTTACTGTCAGTCACCTTTAAGATAGAAGTCGGGTCAAACTGACGGCCCTGGTTGGCAAATACCGAATAGGCAGAAACTAAATCCAATAGTCTGACCTCTTTGCCGCCCAAAACAAGGGATAAGCCGACTGCATTTACATTTTCTTCTGATGGCTCCCAAGTGGTTATTCCCATTTTAAAACCTAAGTCCAAAACGTCCTTCACTCCCACCATTGCCAGGTTTTTTACAGCCGGAATATTATAAGAATTACCCAGGGCATACCGCATCTGAACCGGACCGTGGAATTGACCGTCATAATTTACTGGTGTATAAGAGGGCCTA
>MFDZ01000063.1:8638-14061 GCA_001777455.1 Candidatus Daviesbacteria bacterium RIFCSPLOWO2_02_FULL_41_8 | reverse complement strand
TGGGCCGGATGGCGACATTGTAATTCGGCTCAAAAGTACAAGTCACCCCTTCACTACATCCTGCAGGCAAAGAATCGCCAAAATAATCCTTACTCCCGACCATAGATAAAATTTGGCCGGTCTTGGGATCTAAAACTATAGCCGCGCCGTTACCGACCTTTGCGCCGGAGAGGTTTTCTATTTCTTTTTTAATTATCTCCTCAACCTTTTTTTGCAATTCATAATCCAGCGTCGTGGTTACCCGCAAACCGCCGCTTTCCACCATCTTGTCCCCGAACTGCTCAATTAATTTTTCCTTAACATACAGGACAAAGTGAGGGGCTTTAAAACCCTGTTCGCTTCGGCCGGTCCGGTAAGTTAACGGCTCATCCGATGCAAACTTTGCCTGATCGGAAGTAATATATTTATCATCAACCATCCGGTTTAAAACTTCTTTTTGTCTTGCCTTTGAGAGTTCCGGACGGGTGCCGTACGGTGAATAAACAGAAGGGCGTTGTGGCAATCCTGCCAAAAGCGATGCTTCAGCCAGATTCAAATCCTTGGCTGATTTTCCAAAATAAAGATTGGCCGCCGCCTCAATTCCGTAAGCCGTTCCGCCGTAGGGGATTTCATTTAGATACATTTCCAGAATCTGGTCTTTTGTATAGGCGCGTTCAACTTGAATGGCGAGGATAAATTCTTTAAGCTTTCGGGTCAAAGTCCGCTCTCCGGAAAGCAGGGCATTTTTAACCAGTTGTTGAGTCAAAGTCGATCCTCCTTCAACCCTGCGGTAAAACACCAGATCAAAAACAGACCTGGAAATACCGACAATGGAAAAACCACCATGCTTATAAAAATCTTTATCCTCTATGGCAATCGTGGCTTGCTTTACATACTCCGGAATCTCGGTCAGCTTAACAGGAGTCCTATTTTGATCCTGATAGATATCGTAAAGCAGTTCTCCTTTTTTATCGAAAATCTTAGTGGCGGCGGCAATCTCGCGGCTGGACAAATCAGAGGGGTTGGGGATTTGAGTGGCAAAAAAAATTACACCGGTAAAAACAATCAACAGTGTTCCTATCACAATAAAAAGTAAACTGGTGGATAAATGTGATAAAACTTTAAATTTCCAGATTTTTTTACTATTTTGTCTGGCTTTCCACGAACCCGGAGTCATATATAGAGATTATAGCAGAATTTGGTGTTAGGATATTTGATATTGACATTATTTATATTTTGAAGCTAGAATTCACATTTATGGAACAATTGAGTAACCTGTCACAAAAGGTGGATGCCCTAACTAGAAGTTATACTCTATTAAGTGAACTACTGACAATACAAAGCCAGACCGGTGCTCCGCGATTTGATTCAGGGGCGATGATATTCGATATGGATTGTTTAATTACAGGAGTTAGTAGAGTAGCCAGGACCAGATTCAGAGACATGGAGGAGATTGGACAAAGGCATTTGGCTTGGGAAATCATGGAGAAGATTGACGAAGAACATGACCCAGCTTTGTGAGTCTACCTAATTAGCGATATGCGAACCTTTTTGAGCCTGATGCCTCAGGACGAAATGCTGATTTACAAAAATACGCCCATGTTTGATTTTATATAGAATATTTTGTCAAAAAAGCTATAGTTTATACAAGAAAAGTAAGATTAATTAAGTTTAAAAATCCTTTGAGAATAAAAATACCCCTTGTGGCTTAAGAATTCTCATTATTTGAGGATTCAGAATCTCCATGAGATGACCTGATTCTACTCGAAGTTCTGAAAGTTGGGGTGATGTATGCAATGCTCTAGAGTGGATAATATCTACAGAATCATCCGGTACAAAATTCAACGATTCGGGCAATGAAAGATCTCTTGAATGAGCTTCGAATTTTTCTCCGTTAAGATCTCCGAAATCTACACCAATAGGTTCTGCTCCTAGTTCTAAAAGAGTTCTACACAACCACGGGCGAAAAAGAGCACCAAACTCCTTTGAATCTATGGTATTACCATTTGAACCACAACCTAGATCTAAAATCCTCTTACCAACAATGTTACCTCCTGCAGCTGTGAAAATCCATTTAAGTTGTTCTGCTAAAGGGTGAACTATTACATTAAAACTTTTGAAATCTAAATATATGTCAACGGGATAACGGTGTTCGGATTCTGATATCGCTTGATAACTTGGAATGTAAGTACGCGCCAGATTTCTAGTAAACGGTGTATAGATAAACCATTCGTGAAATGCTTCCCAAAATACTTGTCTAGTTTGGGTTTCAAATACAGGTGGTGGCTTTTGTCCTTCTGAATAGTCTATTGTTCTGATAGATTTCGCTTCAAACATGAAGCAAGTATATCCCAAAGAAGTTACTATATCAAACTATATCTGAAGATATCCTATAAATGATACTAGAGACATCTTGGTCTTAGATTTGATTGGATAATTCAATTAGGCTTTCCCTGGTTATTAATCTTAACCCCTTTTTGCCTGCAGTAGTTTTAAAATACTTTTCTCTTCTTAAAGCGTCTTTTTTGGATATGAAGTATTCACAAAAAATCAATTTAAACGGTCTTCTGTAAGCAGTTGCTTTGAACTCTCCATGAAAATGTTCAGTTAATCTTCTTTTCAGGTCTGAAGTGGAACCAATATATAACTTGTGATCCTTAAGACTTAAAAGAACATAAACACAATGCTGAAGTTTAGACATTTGTTGTTTCTATTTGATTCTAAAGAAACATTAATGGCTGTAAAGTAGATCGAAGATCACTTTACAGCAGTGCAGTGAACTTTGTTCTACTTCACTGTCCGGAGGGAAGGGATCGAACCTTCGTAGGGTTACCCCGCCAGATTTACAGTCTGGAGCATTTAACCACTCTGCCACCTCCGGTAGGCTAAATTATACCAAGCTGGAAATAAACTTACCACTACTTTAGCGGGGTTTGAATTGGGGAGATCTTTTGACCAACTTTGCTACAAAGACAATTTCCCGGAATTCTCCGTCTTCACCTTCAATTTGATTTGATCCTGACAACCTTTGATACTCACGAAGATAATCAGACAGGCCGCCTTTAAGTTCTTTTTGTTCTGACTTTAGGGATTTTAATTTATTGGCAAAATCTGCCACATCAACCCTTTTCATTATTTCTTTTTTAGTATTAGATTTAACTCTGGCGGCTTCTTTGGCTAGCTTATCATGCTCCTGATAAGTCTCATCATTTGCCAGGACATCATCCACCATATCTTTATATTTAGTAATTTCTTCTGCGAGTGAGTCAATTTGAGCCAGATGAGTTTTTATCATCTCCTCAATCCGGGCAAGCAAAACTGCGTCGTTTTCGGAAGTGGTCTCTGGTATTACTTCTACTGCTTGGTCATCCATAAGAACCTCACTTCGTGAGAACCTTGCGAGTTAATCACTCTAAGTGAATAACTATAATATCCGGAAAAGATCATAAAAAGCAAGATGTCTTATCTATTGCGTCAACAATAAAAATAATTTACACTGTATGCACTAAATGATTAAAACGCCTATTCTCGCAGACGAACAAGCACGATTGGATGCTCTTTATGAACTGGGGTTGCTGGATACCCCTTCGGATGCACGATTTGACAATATCACAGATGAAGCAAGACGAAGATTTAATGTCATGTTATCATCGATCACTTTAATCGATAAGGATCGCGAGTGGTTCAAATCTCGCACAGGAATTGAAACCGCTCAAGAAGGTCCCCGCGACATCTCATTTTGTGGGCATGCGCTGGCGCAAAAAGAGATTTTTGTTGTTGAAGACACTAAAAAAGATCCGCGATTTCTAGATAATCCATATGTTGTCGGCCCTCCATATATCCGTTTTTATGCTGGTGTTGCCTTGCATGAGAGTTTAACCAATCAACCGGTTGGGGTATTTTGTATTAAAGACAATAAACCCCGCAGTTTCAATGAGAAAGATATATCTGATTTACTGAACTTCGCAAAACTTGCTGAAAAGGAAATTAACTTGAAACAACCTTCATAAACACAATCATAGTTGCGAATTGCATTCTTAGAGGTTTTTGAGGAGAACAACTATGCCGATGATTTGTACCACAGCCATCAGTAAGTTTAAGGCATCTGTAGATGGGCTGGTGTAACCAAATCCCAACCAGAAAGTTATATTCAAAAGCATTCCGCCGATAAGGCCTAAAATCAGAATTAAAACAACTAATTTGGCCGGGTGGGGATTGATCAGCATTAAAATTGCTCCGGCAGTGATAGCAATAGCGCTTAAAAGTTCCCCCCAAATAACTAAATTGCCGAAAAGCACTGAATTCGGAATTGCCACCGAGTTTAAAAATTCTTTAAACCAGGGGTAAGGATTTTTCTCAGCTGTTTTAGTTAAAGTGGCGCCCAGATTATTTACAAAAGCGCCAGAGGAAAATTTTCCAAAACTGCTACGCAGCCAAAGGATACCAACAGATAAAAGAATAAGAAGTAACGATCCCACACAATAAACGTAAACCAAACCAGGCCATCTGTCAATACTTCAACTTAGTTTAGTATTGATCCTGAGTGAAATCGAATAGATCAAGACTCTTTTGTCCAACGGGACTCCGGAGTTTTTACCCGGCCAAGTTTCTGGCCTATCCTCAATACGAAAGTTAGTAAATTGTAATAAAATTTACCATGATAGTGCTTTGAGGCTTCAATTAAGCGCTCATTGGCTTTTTCCTGACCAATGCCTTTGGTAGAAGCGCCGTGGTGGTGAATGAATCTGGCCGCCGGGACAAAATAAACCGGTACCCCGAATTGTTTTAGCCGCCGGCAATATTCAATATCTTCAAAAAAGATAAAGGTTCCTTCATCCAAAAGGCCAGCCTTATTAATAATTTGCTTCGGAATTAAAAAACACGCCATTACCAATCCCTCTGCCGGCAACCACCTGGGAGGATCCAGAGGACGGGAGTCTAAATGACTCCCAGGAGGGCTTGGACTCCTCCCAGGTGAACAGGGACGATACATAAAGTACGACCCCTTTTCCTGCAAAAAATATTCCTTAAACGCCCCAGTTAAGGTAGGTAGGTTAAATGCGGAATCCTGATCAGTCAGGTCAGGAAAAAGCAACTGCCCACCCAAAACGGCCTTGCCATGAAAATCGTCTTCCGCTTTGATTAGTTCCGAAAGACCACCATTTAAAACTTCTATATCTGAATTAAGCATTAAATAATACTCGCCCAACGAATATTTAATTGTTTTGTTGTAACCCTTGGAAAAGCCTTCATTTTCTGCGTTCGTCAGATATTTAATTTTGGACATGAATTCTTTAATCTTTTCTTTGCAGGGATCAATATTGCCATTATCCAGGACTATTACCTCCATGTCATTCCGGCGAAAGCCGGAATCCATACTAAAAATGCTTTCAAGCAGTTTCTTGGTTAAATCCGCCGTATTGTCATTAACTATTCCTATGGAC
>MFDZ01000063.1:0-8593 GCA_001777455.1 Candidatus Daviesbacteria bacterium RIFCSPLOWO2_02_FULL_41_8 | reverse complement strand
AAATTCAAACCGGGATTGTAGCCGGTCAAACCTAAATAAAAATCCAACACCCCTTTTCTTTGAGCCGACCTGCCGAAAATAAAAAGTTTTAAAGCTTCCCGCAGAAGCGCAAACTTAGTCCTACTTTTGCCATACTTCATGCCGAAAATTAGCCGGTTTCTGGTGTGGTAATAATCGGTTATTTTGGAACCGATTCCGGTTGACCGGGAAACTTTGTGATAAATCGACACTTTGCCGTTGTAGTAAATCTTAAATCCTGCATCTTTGACTCTTTTTGCCAAATCACTGTCTTCAAAATAAAGAAAATACTTCTCATCTAATCCCTCTGGTCCCTCTAGTCCTTCAAGCACCTCTCTTTTAATTAAAACACAGGCTCCGGAGAAAATTCCTGTTTCTTCAACCCCATCATATTGCCCGCTGTCTACCTCATCGATCCCGCGGTGGACGGAGCCGATATTATCCCAATCGAAATCGCCTCCGGCAAACCAAATTACTTTTCCCAAATCATCTTTTTCGTACCGATCTTTGTGAAATTCAAACCCGGAAGCAAAATAAATCTTAGGAGAAACCAGGCCGATTTTTTGATCAGATTCAGCAGTCTTTATTAGCTCCAAAACCAGATCAGAATCTTTTATTAAACAATCATTATTAACCAGCAAAAAATAATCCGCCCCCCAGATTTTGGCATATTCCAAGCCCTTATTGTAACCTCCGGAAAAACCTAAATTCCCTCCGGCTTGTAAAACATCAATGTCGGGAAATTGCTTGCGGATTGCCGGCACACTGCCGTCTGTTGACCCATTATCAACGACTAAAATTTTCAATTGTCCAAGATCGTCAGATCGTAAGCTCTGCTTATTATCAATTGTCAATTTCTTAAGCGACTCCAGAAACTCTAATGTATCTTTCTTGCCGTTATAATTAACTGTAATTATTGCTATTTTTTTCATATTTTTTCTTGTCATTGCGAGGAACGAAGTGACGTGGCAATCTTGATTAGTATAGATCGCCACGCTAATCGCTCGCGATGACGAATGTTTTTCAAATTACCTTTAATCCTTCCAAATAAACCCGGGCCCTTTTTGTTTTTCCTAAAAGGGAAAAAGCAATTACCCGCAATATTAAACCAAAGCTTAGGGTTAATTTTAGCGGTAAATAAAGTAAATTCATATGCTTTAAAATAAAATATCTCATACCTTTTAGCTCATTTAAAAAACTGGGACTTAAATCAAAATTAGTAGAAGCGCCGTGTAAGTGAACTACTGACACAGCCGGCACATACCAGGTTTTAAAGCCACCGTCCCGGATTCTTTTACACCACTCAACCTCTTCCATATGCATAAACAAATTCTCATCAAAACCGCCGGTTTTTTCAAACACTTTACGCTTCAGCATAAAAAAAGCTCCCATAACCCAACCCACCCGGTGCGCCTTGGAAAAATATCCTCTATTTTTGGGATGGAATGGGGTAATCAAATCTTTCAATATTGGCAAATTACCCAGACCTAAGATCCAAAAGACTATATTTAAAGGATCCGGCAAGTTACCACAACTTGGCTGGAGTCCGCCGGTGGCATAATTTAATCTGCCACCCAGGACATCGCAGTTTAGATTGACCCTAAAATAGGCCAAGGCTTTATATAAGCTTTCTTCCTCAACGTACACGTCGGAATTAAGCAGTAAAATAAATGGAGTTTTAACCTGTTTCATAGCCAGGTTGTTGCCCTTGGAAAATCCCAGGTTCTCCTTTGAAGCAACCAATTTTACCCAGGGGTAGCCGGATTTAATAAACCCCACCGATCCATCGCTTGAAGAATTATCCACTACAATCACAGAAATTTTGTTTTTTAGTCTTTTTTCGCAATACTCTTTCGAAATCTTAAGTCTATCCAAGCACCTGCCGGTAATATCTTTTGTGTTAAAGCTTAAAATGACAACAGATAAATCTAAATTTTGCATATATGTTCCTTCTGTTGTCATCCCTGCGAAAGCAGGGATCCATATAATAATTATTTATATAGATTCCGGGTCAAGCCCGGAATGACAATTGAATATCACTCATATTTCATTCCAGTTAAAATCTTAAATTTCCTGTAATGTTCTAAAGCTTTAATTCCCCAAAGTACAAAATCCCGGAATAGGGGAGGATATTTTTTATAGTAGTGCTTTTTATAAAAAATTCTCATGGCTGAGGCGGCATGGGTAGCCGCTTTCAGTTTAGTTTCTTTCTCTACTTTTGTGGCGGAAGTTTGCCAAAGCCCGGAAGAAGAACCTTTAAAATGAATTATTTTCACTTCAGGATAAAAATAAATTTTCCAACCTTTTTGCTTTAAGGAATAACAGAATTCAATATCCTCACCGTTAAAAAAATAGTTTTCATCCCAAAATCCGGTTTGTTCCCCGGCAATTTTTCTAACCATTAAAAAAGTGCCGCTAATGCAATCAACTTCATGGGATTTGGTAATATCCAAGAAACTGCCGGTGTAGCCGGAAAAAAGAGAGGATTGGGGAAACTTACGGGCCAGACCGCTAAAATAGGCGAGAGAATTCCAGGGAGTGGGGAAGCCGCGGTGGCAGGAATAATCTAACCTTCCGTCAGGCAATTCTACCTTACAACCCAGCGCCCCGATATCAGGATCGGACAGCAAAGCTTCCAAAGATTTTTGAATAGCATGATCTTTGATCACCGTATCCGGGTTTAAAAACAAAATTACCGGAGCCTTAACCTTTTTTACCCCCACATTATTGCCCGCCGCAAATCCCAGATTCGTTTTATTCTCAATCAAATTTACTACATTGTCATTCTGAGCGTAGCGAAGAATCTCTGTTCTACGGAGTAGTTGCTTTGCAACACTTGTTTCAGGCACCTTGAATCTTTTCTTAACCGCCTCAGCAGACCCATCAGAGGAGGCATTATCCACCACAATCACTTGCCATCTGTCCAACTTGCCTTTGCCCGCAAAAACAGATTCAAGACACTTCAAAAGCAAGTCCTTAACATTATAATTAAGGATAACAATGGATAACTCCGGATTTTCACTTTCTGCCATGTCGTTATATTGTATAACAATCAGCAGGTAACCTCAAAAATGCTCTCGTGATATTATAATAATTAATGATCATCTATTTATTCTCTAGCTCTATTCTTGGATTAGTTATTGGAAATATTGTTGGTTTAATAAAAAAAATCACCAAGAAAGAAGAAAAAGCTATTTGGATCAGTCGGCCATTTTACAAATATACTAATTTTAAAGATTACCCTTTTCTAATCCTTTGGTGCATAATAGCTATTTCAGGTGGTTATTTCGGCTCCTCGCATCCGGAATTCAAAGATTCTTTTGCTTATTATATCGGCATTTTTCTTCTTGTCACCGGAATTCTCTTTTTTTTGCGATTACCTCATGCTTTAGATAGGCTACATTTTTATGGTGATAGGTTGGAAGAAAAATTTCTTCTGCACACAACCCTTACGATACCATTTAGTTCTATTAAATCTATTTTTAGGGATGGTCAAAACTTTGCAAAAATTGCCTATCATGACAAAACCTTCGGGCTTGTAGTCTTTAACGAAGATAAACCATGGAAAATACCCTTAAACATTTTTTCAGATCCAAGATTTGAATCATTAAGTTCCAAGTTACATCGGTCTGATACATCTTATGGAACCTTAGACTCTGATCAAAAAGTATCCTGGAAAAATACTTGTTTAATAAATAAAATCCTGATGATTTCAATTTTATTTATTAACCCTTATTCTTTATTAATAGGCTCTGTATTTCTTTTTGGGATTTTCTTTACTTCGCCCTTGTTATTTTTATTAACAGACTTCTCAAGGGTTTATTGTTCTTTTGCTTTTAAATTATTGCGGAAAAGGCAAGATGCTACACCAAAAATTAACGGACACTGTGGCGGCGTTTAACCCGTCACCTCTCTTGTCATTCTGAGCGAAGCGAAGAATCTAATTTTACAAATCAACGAACACGATGTCTTCTTTTTACTCTCAGTTGAGCCAGGGATTTTTCTGAAAAGCATCAATTACACAGCAAATCTGAAAAGCATTAGGTTTGCTAAAAATGACAGGGAATCCCAGACCTTATAGATAAACTGCAATATACCATTATACGATTTGATCCTATCAAGCCGTTTTTCTCTAATTATTTTTTCTATTGCTTCCCTAAAATCGTCCGGAGTCTCATGTCTTAGGATATCTTTAAACTTGGGTGGCAAAGCTATATTTGCCTCATGGCCGCTTCTTTGAAAAGGCAAATAGATCGACCTAAAGAACCTGCTTTGGAAACTTTCAGAATCATGCCAATTTAGAGACGATTTAATAACAAAACTATTTTCAGTTTGTACTAATTCCCTTACAACTTCAGGGTCAGTTGCATCTTTAATTAAACCAGCCAATAAAATATTATAATCCACGCCTGATCTTTTGAAAGTTTCCTGCCAATAATTATCATCTTTTAATTCGGCAACGATCCTGGCTTCTCCCTGAAGGAGGGACTCCCAAAGATAAGGCTTTTGAAAATCCTCTCTCTTGGAAACTACGGGTCTGATTGGATGTCTAAAAAAGTGGCGCTGCCGAAGCATTTTGCCATAAATATCCCACCCATCCAAGGCCTCAATCTTTTTCCCTATATTTAAAGTGTGTCTGGTAGCAGACTCAAAGAAACATTGATGAGTACAAGTCCCGCAACCTCGTTTAGGATCATTTATTGCTTTAGACCGCCACCTAAGATAAGCCGCGTTATCAAATTGATCTGCTGTCACAAAATCTTCAAGTTTAGTAAAGCTTTCCGGTCTCACCTCGGAACAAACATTCAATCTAGATTGCAACCCCGTTCCATTTTTTTCGATACTAAGATGGAAAAAATCAGTTGACTGGTCACAAACCCAATGCTGTAAATATGGTGCCATCAAAAGGTAGGGGATCGTAGTCCGGATGTGCCTGTCTGCAAATAATTTCCTTGCCAAAAGCCTTCTGAAAACTAATTTTACCTGAGCTTCTGTTGGTTCAATACCGCTATTTGAAGTTGAGAACCCACCGCCGCGGGTATTTGCTATTCCTACGGCAAACAAAATATCATGTTCAGTTACATAATCTGCCAAATCAACAAAAGTATCCGCATTTTGTCTTGTAAGAACATGCGTTATCGTGGGCACTAGACCTACCTCAATTGCTTCGTTAGCTTTTTTCATTAAATGCTCGAGACCAAGGTCATGTCTCTGGGAATCAAACGGCTGATTAGGATGATATGATAAATTTATATATTCAAGACCCGCTTCTCTATAAAGGCCTAATAGATCCTTGGTTAAAAAGCTGCCATTCGTGGTCAGCGAAAGATTTAAACCAATGTTTTTTCCTAAAGCAATCGTCAGCGCCATTTTCTCTGCAGGAGTCATCGCTTGACTACTATTAACAGAATCTAAATGATATTTCTTTGAATAAAAATTCAGCAAAGATGACAATTGTTCTTTTGATAAATTACCTTTTTTTTGCTGATCAAGGATTTCACTCCAGGATGTATTGGATTTTTGATAAGTAATTACCGCCTCTCCGTTTGGCACAATACTAACCACCGCAGGTTTTAAAACAGCAATCTGCCTGAATTGGTCAACCAGCATATCCGGAGTCGGATCAAGCGTAGGATTATAAAATTTACCTTCCGGAACAGCGCAAAAATCTTTGCAGGAAGTTGATCCAGACTTGTTACAATTTCCACCACCAAACTCAACAACCACAACTGCGGGATGCCTTAATTTATGATGTTCTATCTTCCGCTCACTTATTCTTTGGATAAGCTCAATAGCTCGCATGAAGCGATTCTAACACAGCTTCCGATCTGATTACAGCTATTTTTGACATACTTTTATCGTATAATCTAATTTATGTTAATCAATTCCTGGATCGTATTGGCTATTCTGGCCGGAATTAGTTCAAATGTACATAATTTCTTCAACCGCTATCTTCTAAAAGATAAAGGAGATTCAACTGTCTGGGCCTGGACTTTCGAATTCTTAAGGTTATTATTCTTTCTTCCTTTTCTCTTTTTTGACTTTAAAATGACTTTTGACACTAAAACTATACTAATACTTTTATCTGTAGGGTTAACCGAATCTCTTTCAGTTTATCTCTTTATGAAGATGCACAAGTTCACCCATCTTTCTATCTCCACCATTATTTCACGGACCAGACTAATTTGGGTGCCTATGATTGCTTTTTTGTTCCTCGGAGAAAGACTTAATAATATGAATTACTTCGGGATAGGTGTATTATTCCTGGGTCTTAGCATAGCTGTTGCGCCACATAAGCTTTTCCTTGATAAAGGAGTCATCTACGCCAATTTAGCCGCTGTAATGATTGCCATCAATAGTGTGCTTTTAAAGCAAGCAGCTCCGTTTGCATCGACCCCGGTCATCATGCTGTTTTTCTCGCTACCTTCAGTGATTTTATTTCTGTTTTTTATCAAAGATGCCAGGAAAAGATTAATAAATCAAAATTTTGGTCAGAAAATTCCCAAACTTTTAGGGACAGGAGCAAACGTAATAGGAATGTTTTTGCTATTGGCTGCCCTCCGGCTGGGTGATGTCAGCAGGGTCAACGGCCTTTACCAGGGAATGATGGTAATCGGGGTTTTAGGAGGAATTATTATTTTGAAAGAAAGACAGGATATTTTAAGGAAGCTAATCGGAACAGCTGTAACAATTATTGGAATTCTTCTTTTAACCTAACGTACACGGTGGCGGCGTTTGACCCATTTCTTCTTCTGTCATTCTGAGCGACTAGCGAAGAATCTAATTTTCCAAATTAACGAACACGATGTCTTCTTTTTACTCTCAGTTGTGCCAGGGATTTTTCGAGGTTTGCCATAGTTTCTGCATATTCTTCATCAGATAGGGTTTGAGAGAGAGCTTGTTCTGCCCGCTTTTTAGCATCTTCCACAGCTTTTTCATCTATATCAGCCGCCAAAGTGGCCAAATCCGTCATTACAGTTAAAGTGTTATCAGTAACTTGCAAAAACCCGTCTCCGATAGCCATAGATTCAATTTTACCGTTTCTTTTAATAACCAATTCTCCGGGTTCCAATTTTGCCATTAAATTAGCATGATGGGGGAGTATGCCAATTTCTCCCTGTTCAGTTGAGACATTAACCTGGGAGACTTCCTCGTCCAATATTAACTTCTCCGGGGTGACAATTTTTAAGTGTAATTGCGACATAATCCTAATTATATACTAAAATATTCTTTCTTTTAGGCAAATATAGCATTCTTAGAAACTACTTCTAAAACTTTATTCGTTTCGAAAGATATTAGTACCGGAACTGGCAAAATATTTTTTGATCTTATTAAATCACGTATTATTTTTTTATTCATAAGTGACCTGTAAAATGTAGCGCTATCCGCATAAGCATTTTGATATTCTTCAGCGTCACCATTTTCTCTTACAGGTGTACAAAGAAAAATAATATGTGGATCTTCTCCGTCAACTTTGGTCTTGTCCATCACAGATGCGGCAATAACAAGTCTTCTGGTTGCTGTTTTTGCATCCGGACCGCTCATTCTGAAACATTGCTTATCAGTTTCATATTTTCCCACGTAATCAGTTCCCGGACCAATTGAGATAAACTTCTCGTCGTGGTCAGAGAAAGGGTGATCTTGCGGATGATGTAAACCGGTTAAATACTGATGTGCAACTGTTCTTAAAACCCTATACCGAAATGCTTGAGTCTGTCCGGATGAAAGGTTCGGGTAATTTTCCTTGATAAAGCTGTTTACTTTTTCAAAAAGTAGAGAAACACCGTTCTCCGGCTTCGATAAAACCGCTGAAAGATCTACTAAAGCTTCATAATAGTCAACAAAATGCTCTTTATCATTGAAGGTTTCCTTAAATGCACCCACAGGAAAGTTGCTAACTCTGGTAAGATCTGTCTCAAAATCGTGGGTTAACTGGGCAGTAGATAAGACTTTTTGTTCATTCGCCGGCACCAGTTCTAGACCTGCCTGTCCTGCCTTTAATAAGGGAACTCTAAGTTCCAACCCCATGGTTCTTGTATCAGCCAGCACTGTAACTGCAACTTGTTTTATCGGCTGGGTATCACTACACACCATATATCTTCTATGAATCTCGTTTAGAGCTTTGGAGTTGGTCAATTCCATTAAAACCATCCCTGCATATTCATGACTAATGCCGCCTGCCTGAATAACCAAGCTTTTCTCATGAGATGATAAAAACGGCCAGACAGACTCTTCCCCCTTTGAATGATCGGTAATCACTCGTCCGATTGCGGCACATCCGTGGTTGGGATCTGTTGAATCATAATGGGCAACATTCATTTCCAAAAGGTCAGCATTGGAATCACTTAGGGCTATGCATATTTCTGAACTTAAGGGTTCGGGTCTTCTGGTAGTCGGGTCATGTTTCAAAGCCAAGAGACCCCCTTCTGCTTTTAAGGAATTAGCGGGTCCTTCAAAGCCTCTTGGTTTTCTACCATCAATACATTTAATTTTAAACACATGGGTGGGTCCTTGAGATTCTAACTCTTTGTCTCTGGCTTGTTGCATCCTTTCCGAATACCATACTTCGCACATT
>MFDZ01000062.1:6088-14043 GCA_001777455.1 Candidatus Daviesbacteria bacterium RIFCSPLOWO2_02_FULL_41_8 | reverse complement strand
CTATGGTGCGTAATTTATCGATACTCAGCTGGGCTGATAGTTGCATGGAATCCAAAGCCATATTTTGCTCATCAATAAATATAGATTCAGCAGCCCTTTGTTGGTATAAACTCCCCATTCCATCAAACACGGCGCATTCCATATGCAAATGAAGTGTTTCCGGTAATGTTTCCGTAAGCAAGGATTTTTCTGTTTGTTCCTTTGCCATTTGTGCATATTCTAAAGGCGTAATGCCGGAGCCGTGAATTAAGATACTTGTTTTGTTGCTAATCCTTACTTTTTCGATGTATAAGTGTGCTGCTTGAGAAATATTTGTTCCGGCAGGACCCAAGGCGTGCAGGTTAATTTCTTTTACCAATAAGGAGCGTAGAATATTGCGAAAGTCAGTTGGGGTGACAATATTTCCTAATGTTTTTCTTAATCTTGCCGAGCGTTCTTCCTCCAGGTTTTTACTTGTAAAGATTTGGTCTGGGGTGTTTTCCTTTTGAGCCAGGATTTCAATTCCGTGTTTAGTGATGCCGACACAATGAAGTATGGGCGTAGTTTTTCTGTCTTGGGTGTTTGAAAAAGGAAACCTGTCAGCTAAAAGCTCGCCAAAATTATGGCTACCAAACATAATGTCTTTTAGATTTGGATTGATAGCACTATTTATTACCAAGGGAATTACCTGTTTTTCGTTTACATTACAGGCTCTTTTAACAGGATTGTCGCAGGTTAGTACTGAAAAGTTATCAGGTGTGCGGCCAATAATTTTCCTATATACAGATGCAGCAGCGAATTCTTTTTGTCGAACAAAGCAGATAATATGATTTTGTGTATTCTCCAACTCTTTCCCTAATTTCGGCCCAAGGGAGACCCCAGACTGTTGAAAAGTCTGTAAATCTTCAAGATTTAGAATCTGATGTTTTGTTTCTGTTTTCATATCACTTCATTTCACCATTAAAAAACCTCGCCTATGTCTACCTAAATTAATAGATAGACAAGGGCGAGGTTTCTCGCGGTACCACCTTGTTTTCACTTATTGCTAATAAAAAAGCACCCGTGTCTTGGGTGCCTCGAAATTTTAGCAATGAATGCTTATTCTCGAGTGCTCCGATTTCTTCGACACACTCATGCAATATGACGGTTTGCTCCCGGCTCAGCTTTTGGCCTGCGACTCCGGAGGGTAATTCAAGGAAGTTGTTTGGTAGACTTTCTCCAGCCGTCTACTCTCAGATGACCCCAACTTACTCTACTATTTCTCCTTCAACGTCTTTACAATATTAAATTGTGTTTATAGTATATCACAGAAGTCAAATAATTTCAGCAATAAGGTGTTTTATACCTGAACTGTGGTAATATTGTTGTAGGTAGTACAAATGTCCAAATCTGTAAATAAATTAGCACTGGCTTTAGTAGCGGCATACGATAAGGCTTCCGTTCCCAATCACGACCGGACTGTTTCCGTAAATCCCCTGGTTGCAGAAATAGCCACCTGGTATGAAAAATTCCGTACAGCCATGGATTACCGTGAGGATGAGGTTATTTTGCGTTCCACAATTGAACGGATTCTAAAAAGAAGAATGATTTTGGGGGGCAGCGGCAAAACGGTGGCCGCGCCTTTAATACGGGAGCTGGTGTGGGCCCGTTATTTTCCTGATTCTTCGGTGCCTGAATCCCAGGTGACAAAAGTGTCAGAAACAATTGATCTGTATTTGAGATTGGAACATCAGATTAATCAGCACCACCATTTGGGTAAAGGAGTGGTTAATGAGTGGATTTTGCATCTTTTATCTTCCGAAATAGAACATATTCTAAAACCGAATGACCCGAAAGAGTTTTTAAGCAATTTCATGTTCCGTATCTTTAAAGATAAGGTAAGTATTGTCGATGATACGGAAGAGGTAAGGGATTTACAGGTTTTTATTGCGGTAAGGCGGGCCTATGCCGGAGATGATTTAGCGCTGCTGCGCTATCATCTTTTTATTCAATACTTCGGAGTTTTAAATGAAGAGAATTTAGAAAAGATTGCCAATCACTTCCCCCATGCTCACAAACAAATAGAAGCACAGTTTAAATACCCGGCCAAAGATAAAATTCACACTTATATTAAAAATCAGACAATCCCCTTTTTGATACTGGACGATGTTTTAAGAAAACATCGCGGACAGGCAATTTCCGTAGTTTCGGATGAGGAACTACTGAATCAGGAGGTAATTTCGGCCTGCAATATCCGCTATAAAGCAATTGCCGGCAAAGTCAGAAGGGCCATTGTCAGAAGTGTAATTTTTATCTTCATCACTAAAGCTATTTTTGCATTGTTTGTGGAAGGGACGTTCGAAAAACTTCTTTACGGGCGTGTATTTTTGTCCTCTATTGCTGTCAATATATTAACTCCCCCTATTTTAATGATTATTGTCGGATTTTTAATTGAATCCCCAAACAGGGAGAATTCATACCGGATTTTAAGAAAAATTACAACAATTTTGTATGACGATCCTCCGCAACTTGGCTCGCCTTTATCAGTTAAGAAAAAGCCGAATAAGATTGATCCGCTGCTTTGGTTTGTCTTTATTTTACTTTGGTTGACAACTGCTACTTTGAGCTTTGGAGCTGTGGTGTTTATATTAAGTAAGTTTCACGTTAATCCGTTTTCCCAGGGTGTGTTTATCTTCTTTTTGGCAATAGTTTCTTTCATCAGCTTCCGGATTAATAAGACTGCCCATATGTTTATAATGAAGGATAAGAAAGAAAACATCACGTCTTTGATTTTTGACTTTTTCTTTATGCCTTTAATACAAGTCGGCAGAAGGTTGACTTTGACTATCTCACAACTGAATATTTTCCTTTTGATATTTGATTTCATAATTGAAACTCCGTTCAAAGGCATCTTTGCCTTTTTTGAACAGTGGTTTTCCTTCCTCCGCTCTCAGAGAGAAAAATTGGATTAAACTACATTCCCACCTGCCTTGCCGGCAGGCAGGCTTGACGAGTGGGAAGGTGTATATGAAGAAGATATACCGCTTTTTATTTATCCTAATACTTTTAATTTCAACATATCATCTAATAAGAGATACACTTCAAGTATTTGATATTCACAACTTTTTTATTGATATATGGAACAGGCCGCATCTTTGGTGCCGGCCTTATTGCGACTTTGCAACTTACCCATTGGAGATATTTAATATTGTGGGCTCGATAGTGATACTTAAAAGAAATAAGGTTGGCTTGCTAGGAATATTAGTAGTTGCCTCCTTGCCTTTGTGGTTGTTAGCCACCCTTTTACCTTAAACTACATTCCCACTCGAACTACATTCCCACTTGACGAGTGGGAATACAGATGCAGATAATAGAGTTGTGGTTAATCCCCCATTTGCCAACGGTTGTTTTTATCATATTTATAACCGTGGTGTTGAAAAAAGAAAGATCTTTATGGATAAGTGGGATCACCTAAGATTCCTTGAAACTTTAGATTTTTACCGTAAGGCTCCTACGCCAATGAAGCTTTCGGATTTCCGAAGAGGTGTTGTGAAGTTTAAGAAAATAGAAAACCAAACAGAATTAGTTCGAATATACTGTTTTTGCCTAATGCCGAATCATTTTCATTTACTGATTCAGCAATTAGCGGATGGAGGCATATCAGAATTTTTGAGAAGAGTAGCAGATAGTTATACCCGCTATTTTAATACCAAATACAAAAGGGTTGGTTCTTTATTTCAAGGTAGATTTAAGGCAAAACTTATTGAAACCGATGAATATCTCCTTCAGGTGTCAAAATATATCCACCGAAATACCTTCCCACTTCCGATGTGGGAAGGTAGAGTTTATCCATATTCATCGTACCCGTATTACTTGTCAGGTGAACAGCACACCTTCTGTGATACCAATTTTATTTCTTCCTATTTTTCTAAAAGTAATCCTAATTTAACTTACCAATCTTTTGTTGAGGAAGCAGAATTTGATGATCCTATTCTCTTTGGTTTATTAATTGATAGCGATGAGTAAACCGCATTCCCACATTCCATGTGGGAAGGTAGATCACAATGGTTTTCCTTCCTCCGTAGTCAGCGCGAAAAACTGGATTAAATCGCTAGCCACTTGATATCCTATAACTTTTATAGTAGAATTATAGTTTCTTAATATGCCCATTGAACAAGGTGAAGTAAAACCAGAAGCACTTATACGGTTAGGGTCTCATCATCCTGATAGCGCCCCAAATCTGGATTCCTTAGAAGATAACCTACGGGGGTATTTACGCTTTAATCCGAGCGGTAAAGTATATGTTTTTCTTGAGAATGCATTCTATAACCATCAAATCTCCCAGCATGTCACTGATAGGGTAGCCAGTGGTTATCCACTTTCTTATGTGTTGACAGAGATGGAGTTAGCTTTCACATATGAAAGAGTGCCAACTCAAGAAGAGGTACTAAAGCAGGTTAAAAGATTTTTTTGTGATCCTAAGGAGAAATTTCTTGCAAGAGAAACGCAAATAATTGACAAATTACAATTGCAATTTCCGGATCAAGAAGGCGAAAGACGGATCGGGGTGATTACCGAAGCAGCCACGGACGAAGAATTACAGATTAAGGAGCAGGCGCGTAAGAGATATGATGAAAATGTCCAGAAGTCACTAGGTTATGTTTATAATGGACAATTCGAGGAGGGATTACTGCCGTTTCAGGAGGCGACACTCTATTTAGCGGAAGGAATAAAAACTCGGGAACCAAGAATGGTAGATAAGATTTGTGAGTACCTGCAAAAGGATGACACTATTGCCGTTATTGCGACATTGGGCACTGCCCATACAGGTGTTGCTCATGGTATAAGGCGTAGAGGATTTATTGCAAGTTATGACTTGGTGCAGCAAGAAAGTCCTTTGTATCTATTTCAGCCTGGCGTTACGTTGGTCAGGAGATGTGCGTTTCTTGGAATGGATAGTATCAGTTCAACTGAATGGCGGCAGGGTTTGATTGGAGATGCGGCTTATGACCTTCTTGAAAAAGCTAATAATGATCTTAAAAAAGGCTTATCCGAACAACACATGGTCAGAATGGCGAGTGCATTTACTCAAAACTTCACAAAACAAGAAGAAATAGATGATTTTGAGAGAAATGTGAGGAAGTATGGATTTCTTGAATCGGTTGAGTCAATTAGCTTTGCTAACGCTTAATTTAGAAGGTTATTTTTATTTAATAACCCCAGTTAGGAATCAGAAGTAACGATTAAATAACCGTTGACGCATCTTATTAGCTTCTTGTAAAATGTTCAGCATTCAAGGACAATATTTATATGGATCCCGACTTTCGTCGGGATGACAGGAGAAAACATATGGAACATGCAATAGTACTGCCGCCGGAAATTTTGGGATATATTAAAGGTTTTCCGATAACCAATACCCTTTTAGTCGCCTGGATTACAATGGCAGTTATTATCGTGATTTCTTTTTTGGCAACCTGGAAAATAAAACTGGTTCCTTCCGGTCTGCAGGGACTTTTTGAGATGGTGATAGATTTCGCTCATACCACGGTTTACGAGCTGGCCGGAGACAAAAAGACCAAAGTTTTCTTTCCGATTGTTATGACATTTTTCTTATTCATCTTGTTTGCTAATTTTATTGGTTTACTTCCTGGCTTTGCTACTATTAAGTTTCATGGTGAACCGCTTCTTCGTTCTATGAATTCTGATTTAAATATGACTTTGGCCCTGGCTTTAACTTCCGCTGTTTTAACGCATATTTTTGCTCTTTATTATCTGGGGATTGTGGAATATTTAAAAAAGTGGTTTACGCTAAACCCGATATTTTTATTTGTGGGTTTATTGGAACTTGTGGGTGAGTTTACTAAAATAGTATCGCTTTCTTTCCGGCTTTTTGGTAATATATTTGCGGGGGAAGTGGTGCTGGCAACAATTTCGTCAATTTTTGCCTTTGTAGTACCGCTCCCTTTTTATTTTCTGGAAATTATTGTAGGATTTGTACAGGCTGCTGTTTTTATGATGCTGACACTGGTGTTTTTGGTGTTACTATCTGAGAAACACGCGGCAGAACATTAAACCATCCAGAGGATGGTCGTCCTTTGGACGAGAAAGGAGTAATAATGGAAAACTTACCAGCTGGTTTGGCAATCGGACTGGGCGCTATCGGACCCGGCATTGGTATTGGTTTAATCGGCATGAAAGCAGTTGAAGCCATAGGCAGAAATCCCGACGCACAAAATAAAGTGCTCCCGGCCATGCTTTTGGGTATGGCTTTTGCTGAAGCTATTGCCATTTACGCTTTGGTGATTGCATTTACGAAATGACACGAAGTGTCATCCCGTACTTGATACGGGATCTATATAGATTCCTGCTTTCGCAGGAATGACAATTGATTTATGGAAATACTTAAGCAATTTGGAATCAATCCGGTACTTTTGGCTGCTCAAGTAGTTAATTTTTTGATACTTCTTTTTATTTTAAAGAAGTTTTTATATAAACCGATTTTAAAGGTTTTGGAAGAGCGCAGGAAAAAGATTGAGGTAAGTTTAAAGAATGCGGAAGCAATTGAGAAAAGATTGTTAGAAGCTAATCAGGAGTATGAAAAAATACTGAATGAGGCATTAGAAGAGAGTCGTAAGATCCTTAATCAGTCTAAAGAGGCAGGGATTCAGATAATGGAGGAATCAAAAGAAACAGCAGCTAGAATAATACAAAAAGCAACCGAACAAGCATTAGAGGTCAAAAAAACAGAAACGGGTAAGATTGAACAGGAAGTTAGAAAGCATCTAGGGGCATTAATAGTTTTGGCATTCGAGAAAGTAGCCGGTAAAGCCATGAAAAAAGACCAGAAAGCAATTATCGAGAGAGAGGTTAAAAATCTATCATGATCAAGAAACAATTACAAAAAACAGTCAGAAAATTAGTTGACCTTAGCTTTAAAGAAGACAGAATTAGTGAGGTTTCGGTAACCAGGTCAATTAAGATTTTAAAATCCCTGCCAAGTTCAGAAGCAATTCAGGCTTTGTCAGAATACCTAAAGGCTTTAAGGAGAAAAGAACGGGAGCACACGATGTATGTAGAATCAGTTGTTCCGCTGTCCCCTATTCAGGTTAAGAAGATGAAAAAAATTGTAGAAAAAAGGGTTAAAATTACAAAAGTTCTGGTTAATATCAATCCGGAAATTTTGGGCGGGTTTAAGCTCAAGATCGGAGATGAAATTTGGGATGAATCAATATCCGGGAAAATTATGCAGGTAAAGGAAGCGATAGGAGGAGAATTAACCTAATTACTAATTAACCTAATTTCTAAATTAAGACATTTTGGAGCTTTATTAGAAATTAAAAATTAGAAATTAGAAATTTTTATTGTGGCAGACCTAATAAATGAAATAGAAAATCAAATAAAAGGATTAAAGCTAAAGGCCCAGAAGCAAAATGTGGGTATTGTTACCGAGATCGGTGACGGTGTGGCCAGAATTGAAGGCTTATCGGATGTTCAATATTCGGAACAGTTGGATTTCGGAAAAGGAGTTTTCGGTTTGGCGTTAAATCTGGAACGGTACAACGTCGGGGCCGTTATTTTCGGAGACTTTACAAAAATCAAAGAAGGTGATCAGGTTAAAACAACCGGTTCGATTTTGCAGGTTACGGTGGGAGAAGACTTGGTGGGACGGGTGGTTGATGCGCTGGGCAATCCTATTGACGGTAAAGGCCCAATAAAAGCCAAAGATCACTACCCGGTAGAAAAGATTGCTCCCGGAGTTATTACCAGGCAAGGCGTTAATACTCCTCTTCAGACAGGTACGAAGGCTATAGACAGCATGATCCCGGTGGGACGGGGCCAGCGGGAGTTGATCATCGGCGATCGGAACACCGGTAAAACTACCATTGCCATAGATACGATCATCAACCAAAAAGATGTCATCTGCATTTATGTAGCCATTGGTCAAAAAACCTCCAAAGTGGCGCAGTTGGTGGCAAAACTGGAAGAGCTGGGGGCAA
>MFDZ01000062.1:1591-6078 GCA_001777455.1 Candidatus Daviesbacteria bacterium RIFCSPLOWO2_02_FULL_41_8 | reverse complement strand
GATTGTTGTTTCCGCTTCTTCTTCCGATTCGGCGACCATGCAATACCTGGCCCCGTACAGCGGTGTGGCTATGGGTGAGTATTTTATGGACCAGGGCAAAGATGCGCTGATTATTTATGATGATTTATCTAAACATGCCTGGGCCTACCGGCAAATGTCACTTCTGCTCCGCCGTCCATCCGGCAGGGAGGCTTATCCGGGAGATGTTTTTTACCTGCATTCAAAGTTGTTGGAGCGGGCGGCCAAATTAAACAAGGATTTTGGCGGTGGATCCCTGACTGCTTTGCCGATTATTGAAACTCAAGCTGGAGACGTATCAGCTTATATTCCGACCAATGTTATCTCGATCACAGACGGGCAAATATATCTGGAATCCGACTTATTTTTTGCCGGAATTCGGCCGGCTGTTAATGTTGGTTTGTCTGTTTCCCGGGTGGGTGGTTCCGCCCAAACAAAAGCCATGAAAGCGGTGGCAGGTAAATTGCGGTTAGATCTGGCCCAATTTAGGGCTTTGCAGGCTTTTGCCCAATTCTCTTCTGATTTGGATCCGGAAACTAAGGCGCAGATTGAAAGAGGAAAAAGAATAACCGAGATTTTGAAACAACCTCCCTTCTCCCCTGTTCCGGTTGAAGAACAAGTGGTGTCGCTTTGGGCAGTTACGAATGGTTTTCTGGATGAGGTGGAGGTGGAAAAGGCGCGGGAATTTGAACAAAGGTATATTGCTCATCTAAAATTGCGTAATAAGAAGCTACTCACTGAGATCGCAGAGAAAAAAGAATTGGATGAGAAAATGGTTAAGGAGCTGGAAAAAATTACCAAAGAGTTTGTGGGAATGTTTGCAAAGAAAAAGATTCGCACGGATAAATGAGCTGATTTACGCAGATCTGCGTTT
This sequence comes from Candidatus Daviesbacteria bacterium RIFCSPLOWO2_02_FULL_41_8, assembly GCA_001777455.1. Classification (GTDB taxonomy): domain Bacteria; phylum Patescibacteriota; class Microgenomatia; order Daviesbacterales; family UBA10151; genus UBA10151. The sequence continues at coordinate 5,186 of MFDZ01000062.1, read as the reverse complement.
ATCCGCTCTTAATCGGCGAAAATCTATTATATGGCTAATACCAGAGAACTGCGGAGACGCATAAAATCAGTTAAAAATACGGCTCAGATTACCAAAGCCATGCAAATGGTGGCGGCTACTAAGATGCGGAGGGCCCAGACACAGGCTTTAAACGGTCGGCCTTACAGTTTTAATTTAGCTTCAGCTTTGGAGCGGCTGTTGCCTTTGGTTAACGTAGAATCCCATCCCCTGCTTTCCGGTAACGATTCCAAGAATCAAGGTGTCATTTTGCTTTCCACAGATAAAAGTTTGTGCGGAGCTCTAAATACTAATCTTTTTAGATTACTTGGGACGTCCAATATGGTCGGCGGAACTGTTTTTTATACGGTGGGTAAAAAAGGCCGCAACTTCCTGGCCAGGTCCGGCAAAAATCTTCAGGCTGATTTTGAGAATTTGGATGTGGTGACTTTTCGGCAAGCGGTGCAGATGGCAAAGCTGGTGACGGATTCGTTTAAGGCCGGCGAGGTGGGAGAAGTGTATTTGTTTTATCCCCGTTTTGTTTCAACTTTGAGGCAGGAGCCGACAAAGGTGAAGTTACTGCCAATAGACTTGGCGAGTGTCATCCCTGCGAATGCAGGGATCCAATTAGAAAAGTCTGGTTCGGAAGTGGATTCCCGCCTACGCGGGAATGACAGAAAAGAAAGCAGGAGCGACAGGGGTAATGAATTTCTTTTTGAACCGGATCCGGATAAATTATTAGATTATATTTTGGTGCACCACATTCAAATGAAAATTTACCAATCCCTTCTGGAAACAAAAGCTTCGGAACACTCTGCCCGGATGATTGCCATGCAAAATGCTACGGATAACGCTTCGGATCTTGTTTCAGACCTAAATCTTACTTATAATCAAACCCGCCAGGATGCCATTACCAAAGAGCTGCTGGAAATAACGACAGCGGCATTGGCAATGACATGAAAGGAGGGCCTAGTTGCTAGAATCTAAGACGCTTGCGTCGCAAGGTCTTGCGAACTAGTGAGCAAGTTCTTAGAGTCTAGGAATATTAAGTCTAGACTCTTGACTCTCGACTCTAGTCACTAAATTATGAACAAAGGTAAGGTCGTACAAATCATAGGAGCAGTGGTTGATATAGAATTTGATTCTAAGAATCTACCCACCATTTATAACGCCTTGGAAATTACTCAGGGCAAACAAAAATTGGTTTTGGAAACCCAACAGCATTTGGGTGAAGGGGTGGTGCGGGCTGTGGCTATGGGCGCCACGGATGGCTTAAAAAGAGGTACAGAAGTTACCGATACCGGAAAAGCGATCTCTGTGCCGGTTGGTGAAGAAGTTTTAGGGAGGCTATTTAATGTTTTGGGTGAGCCGATTGACCAAAAAGGCGCTGTTAAAGCGAAAAAAAGTTTGCCAATCCACCGCTTGGCTCCTACTTTTGCCGAGCAATCAACCGAATCCCAGGTTTTTGAAACCGGAATTAAAGTTATAGATTTAATTGCCCCGTTTGTGAAAGGCGGAAAAGTCGGACTTTTTGGAGGGGCCGGAGTCGGAAAAACTGTTTTAATTCAGGAATTGATCCGTAATATTGCGGCGGAACACGGCGGATATTCGGTTTTTGCCGGAGTTGGTGAAAGAACCCGCGAAGGAAATGATTTATATCATGAAATGATTGACTCCGGGGTTATTGATAAAACAGCCATGGTATTCGGGCAAATGAATGAGCCCCCCGGAGCGCGCCAACGGGTGGCTTTGTCCGCCCTAACTATGGCGGAGTACTTCCGTGATGAGGCCGGTAAAGACGTCCTGCTTTTTATTGATAATATTTTTAGGTTTTCCCAGGCCGGGTCGGAAGTTTCAGCCCTATTAGGCCGCATACCTTCTGCCGTAGGTTATCAGCCGACTTTGGCTACAGAAATGGGAACTTTGCAGGAGCGGATTACCTCTACTAAAAAGGGTTCAATTACCTCAGTGCAGGCTGTTTATGTGCCGGCAGATGATTATACAGACCCGGCGCCGGCTACTACTTTTGCTCACTTGGATTCCACTATTGCCCTGGAGCGCGCCTTAACGGAGCAAGGTTTGTATCCGGCGGTTGATCCCCTGGCCTCTTCATCCAGGGTCCTGGATCCGGCCATAGTAGGCCAGGAACACTATGATGTTGCCGTGGGAGTGCAAAAAGTTCTGCAAAGGTATAAAGATTTGCAGGATATTATTGCTATTTTGGGAATGGAAGAGTTATCTGATGAAGATAAACTAACGGTTACCAGGGCCAGAAAGATTCAGCGGGCACTCACCCAGCCATTCTTTGTGGGAGAAGCATTTACCGGCAGAAAAGGCAAATATGTGCCTATTAAAGAGACTGTAAAAATGTTTAAAGAGATTTTGGACGGAAAACATGACGGAAAAACTGAGCAGGCTTTCTACATGATCGGCGGCTTGGAAGATTTGAAGTGATAATTCACAGATTTTAATCTAATGGTTGAGGGAAACAGTGATACCTCGGGAAAATGAATCTTCAGCGATATTTGATAAAGGTTTAAAATAATAGCCAAGACCGAATTTCTCCATAGTCACTCCAAACCTCCAGTGATACATACAGACCGGATTAAGTTTTGCCAGTTGTCTCTCGCGAGACATTGATCGTAAAAGCATAATTGCTGATCCTTGGAAGTTTTTTCTGCATGACTGTTTTGTTGCGACTAGAGCCGAGATCCCAGAAGAGGTTCCCAGTATATCGATTAGTTCTACACTATGTGCATTATTAGCAATATCACGTTCTGAAAATTGCTTTTGGTAGGGATGTTCGACCCAATGAGTGTGATATGCGGCCAGAGCTGTCCTACCAAGGAGTACATCGAATGTTCTTATAGCAGTACTTTTATAGCCTGTATGACTTTGAGTGCCTATATCAACCGCTGTTGCTTTTGGGGTATTTCTGAAACTACTCCAATATACGCGTTGAGAACGCTCTCTGCCATCAAGATTAGTGTCTAAGATGGATGTAGCCAGATTACCCAATATTTCCGGTGGCAAATAAAGATTGAGAGGTAGATCTTCTGGTGTTTTAGGAAACTCCGGGACTCCTAAAATAGCACAGGATGCTTCCTTAAGGGTATATGAACGACCTTTTTCTGAGCAAATCATGTAGGAATTGTACTAAAGTCGGGAACTAAAGTCAACTATAGGGTATTAAAGTAATAGTTCAGTCTTGACAAAGTCATCCTGGTAAGCGAGCTTTACGAGCACATCCAGGATCAAAAACAGATTCTGGACAAGCCAGAATGACAGTTTTTGTCAGGGACTCTGAACTATTACGTATTAAATAATAGGATCAGCCTTCGTGCAGTCTTTCAGGTTGCAGGCTAAAGTTGTTTCAAATGGCCTCCGGTTGTGGCATAAATGAAACTAGCTTCCCACTTGACGAGTGGGAATGCAGATTCGGCAGGATTGACAGAAATAGTGGGTTCCTCTACACTGAATAAGTGCCGAAATTTGCCCACGCGAAATATCAGGAAACCGGTTCTGTTCATATTTTAGCTTTAATTGCTGTTTTAGTTATCGGCGGACTGATAGTTTCTTCCAAGATTCAAACCACCAA
>MFDZ01000062.1:0-1579 GCA_001777455.1 Candidatus Daviesbacteria bacterium RIFCSPLOWO2_02_FULL_41_8 | reverse complement strand
GAATACTCAACAAAATGTCTTGGGGGAAACTGAAGATAAATCAGCAGAGCGGGCCAAGGAAGCAACGCAGAAGGCCGACGAACAAGCCAAAGAAACGTCTCAGAAGACTGCAGAGCTACAAAAAGAAACCTCAAAAACTCAAGTCCGGGTTCAATCTGTAAGGCAAAAGCAGGAAACGGAAATTGAAACTGCTTCCGGACAAAAAATTAAAACTAAAGTTGAAGATAACGGCACGACAAAAGTTGAGATAGAACAAGGTAAATTAAAAGTTAAATACTCTGTGGAAAATGGAAAAATAAAATTGGAAACAGAAAACGAAGCTAGCGGGGAATCTAAGCTCAGTAAAAAAGAGGAGGAAGATACTAAAGACGAGCTGGAAAACGAATTGGAAAAAGAAGGGGTTAAAATTGCTACCCGCGGAGGGCAGTTGGCAATAGCCAAAAATAAATTTGCGGCTACCACTAACTTCCCCCTTTCGGTAGATGTAAATACCAGACAGCTAATTGTGACAACACCTGCCGGACAAAAAGTGGTTACAATACTCCCCGATCAGGCCATTCAAAACATGCTGGCAACCGGTGTAATTACTAAAATTGACAGTCAGGCGGCTGACGCAAGCCTAAATCAGGATTTAGGGAGTTTAGACGGTGTGGCTAAGCTTGAGGAAAGAGGCCCGGAGATGGTCTATAAAATTAAAGGAGAAAAGAGCCGGAAGCTCTTAGGTATTATTCCTGTTTCTACGCAAACCACAGCCTACGTTTCCGCAGAGTCAGGCGACCTGGTTGCGCAAGACCAGTCTTTGATTGCTAAATTAATAAAATTACTCTCCCCGCAATAACCCGCTATTCACTGGCTTTAATTTGAACCAATTGGAAGTAGTTGCCATCTATATCCTCGAAAGTCGCGATAAACCCGTAATTTTGCATATGGTAAGTATCCGCAATCTTTTTTACTCCCGCTTTGTCCAACCTTTTAACATCCTCTTCAATATCGCCTACTTCCAGATTAAAAATAATTCTTTCCGGCTCTTTGTTGGTTCCTTTGACTTTCGAGTGGTCCATGATATAAAGTCCAGTCCCCCCTTCAAACTCAAAGCCAAATAAATTTTCTCCTTCCTCCCCTACTTCTGCCTCCATGGTTACCTTAAGCCCGACTTTTTCTTTATAAAAATCTGCCAATTTCTTAGCGTTTTCAGAAAATAAAGTTATGCTTTCTATTCCTTTTATCAATTTCCTCACCCCCTTGATTGAAGCATAATCCTAGCTACTGATTTTTTCTGTAATGATTATCACTAATTTTATGGTTTAGATTTCGTAAGGGAAAGAAACAGATGACAAAGCAAGGAAGTAATGTTAAAATTCTTCTTTGTGGTTAAAACAAGCCGCGTAAAAAGTAATAAACTTATGGTTGAATTGAGAAGACAGGAAGGTCTTACTTCTGGTGAAGTCAGAGCAAATTTGCCAGAACAATTAAATAGGTATCTTGTAAATTTCAAAGGGAGACTGCGGATTGTAAGGCCTGATTTGGCTACACGGTGGCTGGATTCCGAAGTGCAGGATGCAAACTTAATAAAAAAAAT
>MFDZ01000061.1:6074-8069 GCA_001777455.1 Candidatus Daviesbacteria bacterium RIFCSPLOWO2_02_FULL_41_8 | reverse complement strand
TACACAGACAAGTATTCCGTCGCCTCTGGATAATCCTTGGGGAGCACCTCCGCAGACTCCACCTATAGACCAGCCCCAACCTGCAACAATTCAACCCAGCTGGGCAGGCATTCCTGCAGAAGCAAATTCTGCAAACAGTCAACCTAGTACTTCTCTCACCGAGGCAGCTCCAACAGATCTTTCGCATTTGATATCTAATAATCAACCGGAATCAGCTCCGCCTCCTGCCGGTGAAAATTTGATCACTCCGACTGTTCCCTCAACCGCTCCGGAAGTTTCTCACACGCCAACCTCGGCCCACAAAGGCATACCCAAATGGTTAATTGGTTTAGGAGCAGGACTACTATTGTTAGTCATCGGAGCTTCTGCCTATTTTATACTGGGAATTGGCCAACCTGCAAAAACTGCCGGCTTACCGGCAGAAACCACTCCTAAAACTGCTGGAGTTAAAACAGCTCAACCCGTTGTCACTCCTACGGTTGCACCAACCGTTCAACCTGTTGCCAGCGGTTCTGCCAATTTTGGCGCATTAGGCGGCAGCACCCAATCGCCTTCACCGAGCTCCACTTCTTCCGCCGCCGAAGCTCTTCGTCAAAAAGCTCTCCAGCAACAACAGGGGATATAATTTCTTTAGAGCTCATTTCAAAACCGTCATTCTGGCGAGTCTTCGAGTCCAGAATCCTGATTCTGGTGTCCTCGCTGCGCTCGTCCCCAGAATGACGTTGGGGTTTTGAAATAACTTCTATATAGTTACCTCTTGTAGATATGCTTCAACCACAATTTCTTAATGAATGGCCCTGATAAAGTAGAAAGAACAAAAGCGGCGGAAGGAACTATGGAATCTCTCAGTGGTTCATCCGTGCCGATAAAAATAAAAAAACTGGCAATGACTAAATAAGTGACAATTGCCACCATAATTCTTCTGGTCCAGGATACTTCCCATGATTTCTCGCGTTCTACTCTCTTATTTCTTTCCTTGATTTTTTCAATTTCTTCTTCTAGCTGTTTAAGTGTTGTCATAGATTATTTGGGCCGGATTTCAGAAAAACCGGTGTATTTTTGCAGGACCTCCGGGATTTTGACTGAACCATCCTCTTGCTGAAAATTCTCCAGTATAGCAATCAAAATCCTGGGTGAGGCGATTGCGGTATTATTCAAAGCGTGACAAAATTTTACTTGTCCGTCTTTGCCGCGGTATTTAATCTTCAATCTTCTGGTTTGAAAATCCAAAACAATGGAATTGGAATGAGTTTCGCCGTAGCTGCCCCGCCCCGGCATCCAGGTTTCTATGTCATAAGTCAGAGCCGCCTTTTTCCCCATATCCTGTGAGGATAAAATTACCACTTGATAGGGGAGACTGAGCTTCTGCAAAATATCCTCACTGTTATCCTGCAAATCTTCAAAAAATCCCAAAGATTCCTGCTCATCGGCCTCACACAAAATAACCTGTTCAACTTTATAAAACTCATGTACCCTGTAGAGCCCCTTGGTATCTTTTCCGTAAGAGCCGATCTCTGTCCGGAAACAGGCGGACATTCCAACATATTTTTTGGGTAAATCCTTCAAATCAAAAGTTTCGTCCGAGTGCATGGCCATCAAAGGAATTTCGGCAGTCCCCACCAAAAAATCTTCTTCTCCCACTTTATACGTATCCTCTTCTCCCCAGGGAAATTGTCCGCCGCCTAATAATGCAAATCTTCTGTTGATAACTGGGGGAACAACAGGCGAAAATCCCTTTTGAATTAAATGATCAAAAGCAAATTGCAAAACTGCCCAGTGTAACCTGGCCCCTTCGTTTTTTAAGTAATACCCCCGGAACCCTCCGACCTTTACACCTCTCTCAAAATCAATAATATTTAAGAGTTTCCCTAACTCGAGATGGTCTTTAGGTTTGAAAGAAAACTTATTCGGCTCCCCTTCTTTCCTGATGACCTTATTTTGACTGGCATCCCCTATTGGTACTTCCTCTATTAAAATATTGGGCATCTGCAACAT
>MFDZ01000061.1:3528-6043 GCA_001777455.1 Candidatus Daviesbacteria bacterium RIFCSPLOWO2_02_FULL_41_8 | reverse complement strand
GCATTTCTACCGGCTCGAAGTTCATCAACCTTCGCAGTTAACCCTCTTCGCTCACCGTCAAGTTTGAGCAATTTTTCCAAATCAACATCAGCCTTTCTGGCCTCAATAGATTTTTTAACCTTATTTAAATTGTCTTTAATATAATTAATATCAAGCATAATCCTCCTTTGTCATTCTGAACACGGTTCCTGTCATTCCCGACATTTTTCTTGTCATTCCCGCGAAAGCGGGAATCTATATAAATATTTATTTTATGGATCCCGACTTTCGTCGGGATGACTCGCTGAGTTTACACTGAGCGAAGTCGAAGTGCTCGTCATTTCTTCTGCCAATCCCTTCCGGGCTCCACCCCTCCGCTCAAAATCAAATCCACCGCCTGCTTGTGCCAGTCAAATTTAGTTATATGATACACCTTCTTAAAATATTTTAACGCATCCTGGGCCCCGGGTACACCCTTGGCTTGAGCCAGAGCATCCAAATTATCAGCCGCCTTTACTACCCTTGCCTCCACTGAATCCCGGCCGTTGTATTCTTCAACCAGCGCTGTTATTTCTTCCTTTGAATCCAAGCCTTCAACTAAAGCCTTGACTCCTTCTTCTTCAATATTTTTAAATACTCCGCCGGCCATACCTTTTACAAAAGTTCCTACATCCCCAACAATAGTTTCACCGATATCGTGAAAAAGTCCCATCTTTAAAACTTTTTCCGGGTCAATTTTAATTCCTTCTTTTTGCATCTCCTTAGCTAAAAAATAAGCCAAGAGCGCCGTCACAAAAGAATGCGCCGCCACCGAATCTGCTTCATTTCTTTTAAAACCCAGGGCGATAAAACCCTGGCGGGGCAGTTCCTTCGCCCATTGCAAAGTTAGAAAAACTTTCAGGATTTTTTTAAGATTTGTTATATTCATTTTGTCTCCACTCCGAAGAGTTCAACTTTGCCGCCGCAATACTTTATAATAATACTGCATGTTTCCTCCAGTACTTTTTCAATCATCCGAGGGGTAATATCGTAAATCCCGTCAACATTTATATATAAGTTTTTTGTTTCCAATTGTACCGCAGTTCTTCTGGCATCCCGGTAATTAAAATCAATATTATATCCGCCGGTCTCATCAAAATATGCAACTTCGCTATCTTTATACACTGTTGGCTGATCATCTCCCAAAAGCAAAATTTCCTCATCTGATTTGGCAAACCGGAGTATTGTAGGAAACTTTATCTCATCAAGATTAAATGCTCCCACTGAAACCCTGTTTTTCATTACCACTAAATTATAAGCATCAACACAGGTATTAATATTGTATAAGCCTTTCTTTAGGACCACTCTCCGAAGGAGCGCTTCCGGACTGGGGCGTCTGGAGTGCCAATCAATTCCCATTTCTTTATATAATTTCCGGTAACTGACAATTTCCGGTAACTGACCCAATTGTTCGGTAGTTAATCCCTGCAAGGATACAAGCAGAGATTGTTTTTCTTTCTCTAATCCCTCATCAGTTTTCTTAATTACTACTCCCTTAATTACCGCAATGCCAACAGACATTGATGAAAATTTTTTCTTCAGAGTTTCATCAATATAAAATATTTCCGGTTTACCTAATTTTTGAATTTTAATACCGTTTTTTGAAACCTTTGAAATTTTATTACTCGATATTTCATCAAATCTATCCTGAACAAACCTTTTATCCCGAGACAGAATTAACCATCCGGCTTTCGGACCATGGTCTTTTCCGATCAGTACAATATAAATTGCGGCAAATGCCTCTTTTGTTTCAATTTGTAACTCCTTCGCTAAACTATACAAATCAAGCTGCAGTTTTTCCGGGTCATTATTTTGCTCCACCAAACTAACCGCCTGTTTGAGGAATTGTTTTTGTTCTGCAGTTAAATTTTTGGCATTTTCCGGCAGTTCTTCAGAAAACTGCATCCGAAACTCCCCGGGCGCATATTTTTCCAGCCAGATTTTGGCATATTTTACTCTTTCATTAATTAAATTTATTTCTATTTCTGTTAACTTTTTACCTTTCATTTCTTCATACTTTTTAAGGATATCAACATTCGGCATCTGGATATAATTGACAATATCCCTAAATCTTGGCAATAAAGTTTTCTCCCTGGGAGGTAATTTACCTATCTGTGACATCTCAAATATTTTGGCAAGGTCATCATCGGAATTTTCAATATAAGATAAATAACATCTGTCATACTCGTCAAACAAATCAGGGATTGCCATGGTGCCAACCGGATTAAATTCTAAAGATTGTTTGTAATCAGTCCTGACAAATAAAAACCGGGCAACTTCCGAAGAAAAAATAGACTGAACTTCTCTCGCCTGAAACCCCAAACCTTTTGAAGAGGCCATCTTTTTGCCGCCAATCAGGATATGTTCATATGGGAAATTATATGGTTGATCAATTTCAAAAACCTCTTTACAGAGCTCCCTGGCAATATCCATCGATCCGCCGGCTGACGCATGGTCCTTGCCGGCTCCTTCAATAGTTATCCCAAGAACCATCCAA
>MFDZ01000061.1:0-3469 GCA_001777455.1 Candidatus Daviesbacteria bacterium RIFCSPLOWO2_02_FULL_41_8 | reverse complement strand
CCAGTCGTGAACTCTGGTGGTGCCTAACCTGCCGCATTTTTCACAAATCACCTGCAAGGGCAACCAACCTGCTTCCTTTTTTTTACTACCGCTGACTTGTTTGTAGATATCCTGAATTTTCTCTGCGTTGTCCAGGGCAATTTTGATCGCCTCATCAAATTTTCCTTCGTGATATAAATCCCAGGAGGAATAATATGTTGGTTTTACTCCTAAACTTTCCAATACTTTTTTAAAATCATCAGCGAAGAAGTCCGCAAAAGAATCGAAACCCACTTTGGGGGAAGGCGCATTTTTTAGAGGAAAGCCTAAATATTTTGAAAAATCTTTTTCCAGCTCCTGCGACAAACCGTCAATCGGGTCAAAATCATTTATTATGAAACTAAAAGTTGTATCCTGGCCGGCATGTTTCAGTGCTTTATAAATTAGGTCATGAACCAAAGGCCCCTTTAAAGAACCAATATGCGCAAAACCGGATGGGGTAAACATATCATCTACCCAGAAAGGCTTAAATTTTCCGGAATCAATAATTTCTTTTGCTACCCGATCTGCCCAATACATATGGATAGAGTATAACTGAAGCTAGAAATTTTTAAAAGGAGAAGAGTTAGGCTGCCGGAAGTAAAAACGTTTCTGTCTCAGAATGACCCGGTTTCAAAATTTCAAATACCATACACATCAAATCCCCTGCCTCCCGATTCATACTCAAACCCTGTGGATAACGAGAAACCATTATTTTGTGAATCAACCAAGACATCCGTTTTTCCGCGCCAGGTTTGTAAGTCTCGTTCATACCTAATTCACTTAATTCAGCGCTACTCACTCCAGTCAAAACATGAATACTATCTGAAGCCATATGAAATAAACCATGAGCTCTTAGCATCAAAAGTTGCTGAGTTGAACCTTGAGGATAAAAGTTAACAGTTGGTTCTACTTGATCATTAGCTGGCTTCCGTATAGGCCAAGAGTCTCCCACAATTGATAATTTCCAAAGCGAACCAACAGAATCAGGATTCATTGCCATGATGGCACCAAATCTAAGTACTCTGTGAGCGGTAGCAAGTTCTTGTTGATGCCTCAAAATCGCGTCCTCCATCATGTAAGGACCTAAACCTTGTCTGGTATGATCAGGGAGGATAAAACGGGATGAATAAAATAATGGTTCTCCCTCAAGATTGAACCTGGGAAATATGCCCGCCCCGACGAGTTGATCTTCGCTGTAAGCCAGTTCCACAATTGTTCTGGGATAACTCAAGCTCTTCCGTACTCTTTCAATAGATTTATCCCGATCTCTTTGAGGATATACTCCCAAATAAAGATCAGTTATATCCTCAATCAAGCCTGCGCATTCTGGTATCTCTGCGAAACTAGCTTTATTGCCGTGATTACTACGATACACCCTTACGTCATACTCGTTAGACCTTCCTTGAAAGGTGTTAGTCATGAAATTGGTTGAACATTCTACCTTCGGTAAAACCATAAACGAAAATTATACACTTCTTGAATTAGTATTGCAAGCTTTCCTATAAGATATATCTTTCAAAAGATTCATTCAAATATCCATATTTCTTTATAAAAGTCTCTGTATCTTTCCTTGTACCCGAAGAAAGTAGTTGCTCCAGTATAAAGGAAAGTTCTTGCAATGCTATAAAAATTTTCATAAAGTTAGCAATTACCATACCGTCTCTCTGTTTTAAAGCACCATTTTCTAGCATAAAATTAATAAATATAGCGCTTCCCAGTACCCGATTCACCATTGGTTTATCCGTTTTAGCTTTCTTTATTAAGTAAAAACTTCTGCAGATAAAGGCCACAATCATTGACTCCAGTCGTTTACTTGTAATTACATCTTCCAAAAGCAACGGACCGGCCATCCGAAGTCCCAGAACTGTCGCTGCCAACTCATAAATACAGATAAAAAGATCTTTAAGGTTTTTAGAAGCATTTCTATAATATAAATAACTGTGGGCCAACTCATGAATTGCAATATAGCCTAAATTCCCCTTTCTTAAGTCCTCTTGACTAAATCCCTCCCTAAAGGATTGTGAAAAAATATTACTAAAACTCGGAAGAATTTGTTCCTTCAACCTCAAATCATTTGGTTGATTAAAAAGCGTAATCTCTGAACCGTATTTTTCAACGATATTAACATCCATAGGTAAATTTACTCCGACAAATTTTGTCCTAGCCATAAATCCTGAAAATATCAATACATCTATTACTTTTGCTTTAACCTTATCGCGATTATCAACCCGTTTCTGGGGTACCTCAGTTTTTCTTCTTGCACTCAATGTGATTGCCTTATAATTATTAAGTTTTTCTGTATCTGTCGCATTTACGATACCTACCCAAGCTTGATATGAAGCTTTTCTGAAAAAAAGTTGATCATCAAAGTGATCAACTGGGCCTATGGAAATATCCAAAATGTAAGGTTTATTTTTTAACCAAGCAATGATTGCTTCATTATAAGAACCTGTCAACAAGGCTTTTGCTTGAATTCGCAGAGCATTGCCAAATTCTCTATTATCAGTAATACTGGCTGCTTTTTCCAGTTTTTCAGCAATTGGCGCTAAAAGCTTGGCATATTTAACATGATATGCGGTAGCAACAAGTTTACCGTTAACTTTTTCAATAACCGTATATTGCGACAAAAAAGCCGGATCTTTCTTCCCGGCTTCCTCAATTTCTTTTCTGTTGATTCCTGATTCAGACTGTTTTTCCTGTTCAAGATAAATGGGGGCGATTAGCTTTGCGGCTTCCACCAGCAGTTTTAAAACTTTGCTCTCACTTGCAGAAAGCCTGGGTAATTTTGGATTAAATTCTATTATTGCTTCCTGGTTTGATTTTTTAGTCATATTTAATCCTATTTAATTTCTAAAACTCTACATTTATACCTGACTATCGGAGTTGCCACATCCACCTCTTCCCCTTTTTTAGCTCCCACCAAAGCTGAACCCAGCGGCGACTCATTGGAAATCCGTTTTTTGGAAGGGTCTGCTTCAACGCGGCCTACTATAGTAAACTCATCAATCCCGTCATCCATTTCTATCTTGACTGTGGAGCCGATTACTACAAAATCTTCCGTGTGTTGACTGCTTATTACCTTGGCGCCTTTGAGGATATTTTCCAGTTCGGAAATCCGGCTTTCCACCATAGCCTGCTCTTCCAGGGCGGCATCGTATTCGGAGTTTTCCGTTAAATCTCCGTATTCCCTGGCTTGGTGAATCATCTCCGCTATTTGAGACCTTCTGGTATTTTTCAAAAAGGCCAGCTCAGTTTTAGCATCAGCCAAACCTTGAGCTGTTAAATACACTTTTTTACCTGCCCTACTCGGGCTTTCGTTAATTTTAGTCATATTCTGATCAGTAGCGAAATCCAGCAAATTTTATTCCTATTTTCCTTCATTGTCAAACCCACGCAATATTCCCCATAGAAATCCGGCATTCATAATACAATATGAATATGCAGCAAC
>MFDZ01000060.1:10823-18167 GCA_001777455.1 Candidatus Daviesbacteria bacterium RIFCSPLOWO2_02_FULL_41_8 | reverse complement strand
GAAAAAGCTGGAAGGTTTGGTGAGAAGTGAGGCGTTAAAGAAGATCAGAAAATCTCCAAAGAAAAAATAATTATGGGTCTTCCTAAAATTTCAGTGGTAATGACAAACTACAATAAGCAGCAGTTTGTCGGGCAGGCGCTTCAATCAGTTATAACTCAAGAGTATTCGCCTTTAGAGGTAATTGTCGTTGATGACGGTTCCACCGATGGATCCTTAAAAATTATCAATTCATTTGTAAAAAAATATGCCGGTAAAATTAAGTTGTTTTCTCAAAAAAACAGCGGTCAAGTTAGCGCAACTGATTTAGGGCTTTCAAAAATTAACGGCGAGATTGTTAATTTCTTAAATTCAGATGATATGCTTTGTAAAAATGCCTTTTTGGAAGCAGGTCGGGCTTTTCAAAAAGATCCCAATTTATTGTGGCTGACCGGATACACAGACATTATTGATAAGGATAACAAGGTGATTTATAAATCCGTCACCAAATATAAAAACTTTTTGCTGAATATAAATAAATTTCCTTTGCTTCTGATGGTAAATTACATTTCCTTGCCGGCCGTTTTTGTTAGAAAAACAGCCTTGGATAAATTAGGTCAGTTTACCAATGAGAATAAAGTTTTCTTGGAGTATGGTTTATGGCTGAAGCTTGGTAGGGTGCAAATGCCTAAAGTTATTAAGAAAAACCTGGCCCAATTTAGGTTAACTTCAGGAAACCTGACCTCGCGTACATTTAAAGCAGTTTTGCGGGAAGATTATGGGGCAGCAAAAAGGCAAACTTCAAATCCGCTAATTCTTTTGCTTCACCTACTAAACAATTTTGGTAGAATATTGTTAATCAGGGTTTTTAATAGAGTTAATAATTAGAAGCCAGAATTTTTGATCATGTTTTTTCCAGGCATGCGCTCCAAAGGGGATTTGATTATTACTCACTTTAAAACAAAGCCGGGGGTATCTTTCAAAAGCAAAGCGGAATGATTCCTCAATCGGGGCAATATTAAATTTTGGGTCATATTTTTGAGCCTCAAATGACCAAAATCCATCTTCCGCGAAGGGATAGCAATATGCCGGGGCTTTCAGCCAAATTTTTCTTACCTGGCCGGTGAAAATTGCTTGGGCAAACCAGATTTTTTGAATGACAGAATTACGAGTAACTCTTTTGGCTGTTTTATCTGCTAATTTCAAGATCTGGATAAAACTTTTAACTTTTCTAAGAGAAAACCCGCCGTTGCCGCAAAGATAGTCTCTATATTTATATGAAACCTGGCCAATTCGGGGATGAATTAAAGGAGCACCGATATAATCGTAGCCTTTTTGACACCAGTTTTTGAGCTGGTCTGAAAAAACTAAAGCATCCAATTGGTAGATTAGGATATATTCGTAATCTGTGAACTTTTGGTAAAAATCTTCAGTTAAAAGCAACTCATTATATGCTTCCCTATTTTTAAAAAAGTAATCGGGAAATTGAATTGATTTAAACCCCGGAGCCTGAATTCTTTTTGCTTTCAACGCATTCGGAATGGCATAGAATTTATCATATCTGTTTAAATATTTATTTAAGTGTTTTAAAGATAATTGATCATCTGAAGATAGTGTCTTTTTATACCTTGGAACTACTATGGCAACCATTTTTTTATTTTTTCTCATACTCTTTCACCCTACTTTAGTAAATATCCTTTTGGGCAGATGCCGTTTAGTAAGTATTTCTTAGGAAGATTATGAGAATGATAAATTCTTCTTAGCCTATAAAGCATAGGAATTTTTTTGATAGTTTCAATATAAATCCGGGGTAAAAAGAAAAAGCATTTATAATGAAAAGATAAGATCAGTAAAATGCCCTGTCCAAGTAGTAAAAACGGAAGGTCGAAAATTAAATCCTTCCGGTTTCTGGAAATAAGCGCAGTCCAGGAAATATTTCTCCAGCCAAAATAAAGACTTGTTTTAGAAAACGGTTTTTTAGTTTGTGAGCCTAAGTGTTGGGCTTTTAGGTTAGGGTCAATTTGTATTTGATAACCCCGGGAAAGAAGCCTCAAGGAAAGCTCTACGTCCTCCATATTCAAAAAAAATTCCGGCATAAAGATAAAACCGTCTTTTTGCAGCAGCTTTTTGCAGATACTGGTCTTCAAAAATATGAAGGCTCCATTCAAAAGCGCCTGGTGGTGCTTATCTATTTCTTTGCTTTGAAATGCCAGCCCGGAGCGGTAATACAAAACGCCAAAATTATCCACAGTTTTAAACTGAGAATCCTTATATAAAATAGGAGTAAAGGCAGCCAGTTTTTTGTTCTCAAAAAACGCAGATAGGCGACTAGTTGTTTTATTTGCAAATTCTTGGTCTATAAATATGTCATTATTTATTAGGCAAATAGCTTGATAATCTTTTTGTTGAGCAAGAATATTTTCTATCACGAAATTACAGCCTCCGGCATAACCTAAATTTGTTTCTGAACGAAGGTATAATATCTTCTCTCTTTCAGCAATTCTTTTTAAGCTGGGAGTTGAGCCATTATCAAAAAGCATTAATTTATACTTCTTTGGAAGGAACTTTTTGAAGTTTTTAATACAACCGGTGGTCATTTTGTTTTGATTAAAGCAGATAACAATAAATAAGCAAGAATTTTTCATTAAGAACTAATAGGAAATATCTCTTTGATCTTTTTTACTATTCTTGGACTGGATTTTCCGTCTCCATAAGGGTTTTTAGCTTTAGCCATCTTGTTGTAAACTTGCTTATTTGTTAAAAGCAGGTTTACGTTTTGTATAATTTTATTAAAATCCGTGCCAACTAATTTAGCAGTTCCTGCTTGGATGCCTTCTATTCTTTCTGTTACCTCTCTCGTTATCAACACGGGTTTACCAAGAGATGGAGCTTCTTCCTGTATACCGCCAGAGTCTGTCAGAATTAAATAACTTTTATTTAAAAGCCATACGAGTTTTGGATAATCCAGGGGTTCGAATAAGACTATATTTTTAGTTTTGCCGAGAATATCTTTTACGGGTCTATAGACATTTGGATTTAAATGTATAGGGTAAACAATTGCAACATTTTCATTAGTATCCGCTATTTTTTTTAGGGCTGAACAAATGTTTTTAAGTGGTTGTCCAAAGCTTTCTCTTCTGTGACCAGTGACTAAGATTATTTTCTTAGAAAAATCTATTTGTCTAAAATAATCAAAATATTTTCTAGATCCATTTTTATTAATATTTTCAAGGGTAAAAAAAAGAGCGTCTATAACTGTGTTACCAACAAGAAAGATGTTATCTTTTATTCCTTCCTTGAGAAGATTAGTTCTGCATTTGTCTGTAGGAACAAAAAAGTAATCGGCAATATGATCGACGAGCACCCTATTTATTTCTTCCGGATAAGGAGAGTACTTATTATTACTTCTTAATCCAGCTTCGATATGGGCGATTTTGATTCGTTTGTAAAAACCCGCCAGGCTGCCAAACAAAGTTGTTAGCGTATCTCCCTGGACTAGGATTAAATCAGGCAGCCAGTTTGATAAAATCTTTTCAAGTTCAAGTAATTGTTTTGATGCAAGTTGGCTTTGAGTTTGATTGTAAGTCATCAGATTCAAATCGTAATCTGGTTCAATTCGAAAAAAGTCCAACATTTGATCTAGCATTTCCTGGTGTTGTCCGGTTACACAAACTTTTGTCCAAAAAAAATTATTACATTTTTGAAATTCTTTTATAAGAGGTGCCATTTTTATTGCTTCGGGTCTTGTTCCAAAAATAAAAAGAATTCTTTTTCTCGTTAATTTGATTTTCATATATTTAAATTTACAGAAAGTAATTTTTTAATATCTTTAACTTTGATATCCCAAGTGTTTTCCAGAGCTTCTTTTTTTAATATCTTAAGGTAATTTTTGTTGTTTCTAAGTTTTAAAGCCTCATCTAATCGGTTTACAAATTCTTCTCCATTTTTACCTATCAGAACAGACTTGTATTTTCTACATTCTGGAAGATTCGTTGTGACTATTGGTTTTCCTAATGCCATATATTCGAACAGTTTAACAGGAGAGGTACTCTCAGTAACCTTATTTATTTTAAAAGGTATGATAGATACATCAAATAATGAAGCGTATTTTGGTAGTATTAAATAATCCCGGGGTCCGATTATAGAAATATTGTTATACATCTGCTTTTTATATTTATTAAGAGTTGAATCATAGTTCCACCCAATCAAGACAAAATGCAGTTTTGGCCTCATTTTTGCAGCTTTTATTACTAAATTATAATCAAACCATGAAGCTAAAGCGCCGAAATAGCCAATAACGGGAAAGCCATTTTGAATAATTTTGTGTAACTCTTTAGGGCTCGCTTTAGAGGAAAATTTTTTAGAGAAGTGCTTATAATCAACTCCATTAGTTGCTAGTAAACAATTTTTTGATCGGTACTTTAAAACTTCTTTGTGTAGCTTGTCAGCCGTGGAAACAACTATTATATTTTCATCTTTCAGGATTGTTTTATGTGTTGTTAAATGAGCATTTTCTACTGCTCCTCCGGAAAGGGCTGGATGAATAGCGTCTATGTAATCATACAATATAACCTTGCTAGAAGCTTGTAGTTTTCTCAATGCAGTTACGTTTAAAAGAGCAGTAGAAGTGAAATAGATGATACCTGTGCTTGGTAAACTTTGTACAAGATCCATTCTATTTGTCAGAAAAAGATTATTTGTAATCTTTCTGAAACCAAATACATTATCTGTCTTGCAGGAGGTTGTTGCGTAAAAAACTAGGAAACCATGTTTAGCAAAGCTTAATGCTAATTGTTGCGGCCTTTGGAATAAGGGACCGTTCCATGGAATTGTAGGAGAAAAGAGTAAGATTTGTTTTCTGTTGTTTTGTAAAATTTTGTGTAGAGTTTTCTTATGGCTATTATTTAAAATGATTTTCAAAAAGAGGTCTACGAAATAAAAAAAGACATGTTGAATAAACACATAATTCTTTTTAACAAAGATTTCATTATAAAAGAATCTGCCAGCAAATCTTGTCCGAATCAAATAGTATCTAAAATCATTCATTTAGGTAAATAATTATTCATAATTGTTTAATTGCGTGAAGCATAAATCATACCTATTTTTTCGTTGGCTGTGCTGTTAGAAAAAATAGTAAATTTTGAGTCAGATAAGAAATTTATAATATATTCTGGATTTTTTTTGTGCCATTCGATAATAAATCCTGTAACGTCATTTAACAAATTATTCTCATATAAACATTTAATTATTTCAAACTCAGCGCCTTCACAATCAATTTTTGCCATTATTGCATATCCTTTATTCTCTTTCTTTATCTCTCTAAGAACCGTAGAGGCATTTTTTAATCGTATTTTTTCTTTTCTAACTAATAGTGGATTTATATTGAGTATTTTAGGGCTAGGGAGGTTGTAAATGCTCATACTGCCCATCCACTCTGGAGTATAATCCACGGTTAATGTTTTATCCTGTTGGGCTATTCCGAAGTTAAAAGATTTTATTTTATTGGAATTTTTAGGGTTCAGATTTATATTTAAACAGGCTTTTTGATAAGTTTCTTCAAAAGGTTCATAGGAATAGACTTTTTGGATAAAGGGTTTACCTGCAAAAAAAAGACTAGCAATTCCTACATTCATTCCTATATCCCATACAACAGTTGGTTTATTATAGAAAAAATTATATACCCCTTGCAGAAAAATCTCCTTTAGGATAAGTAACTCTTCGGTGGTGTGTATATAGAATTTACAATGGTCTATAGTTATTAATATATTGTTATTTGGGTCTAACCTATACCTGGCTTGTCCAAATTGTTTTAATTCTTTTGCCAACTCTATTCCATCAAGAAAGAATTTATGATTTATAGGAGAAACGCTGATGTTTAAATCATCTATGAAAATATTAGGATTATTCGGCTTCTTATCCAGTTTATGAAAAAGATTCTTTAGGTAAACAAGCATGAGTTAATTTTCTAATTGGACAGAAAACTTAGGTACTATACAAGATTTTACATCCTCAAAATAGTAGGTGTTCCCGAAGTAAGTTTTATTAATTATTCTGCAGGCTCTTAAATTTTCTATCCAAAATAATACTTGATCTTGGTTATAAATATAAACCGTAATATAATAGATTCCGGGCGCAAGTTTGGGCGACTCTATTTTATAAACTATCTGAAACCTTTTATTTTTTTCGATACTTAATCCGTTACCCAAGAATTTAGATTTTGTATGAACTATATTTTCTCCTCTTTCATTAAATAATGCGCAATCTATATAAATATTACCCAATCTTTGCATTCTTGACTTAAGTTGAAATTTAAAAGTAATATCATTGTTTGGTAATAAAGCAAGAAGTTCTTTATTATTAGAAATACCCATCCATTTTAACTGATTAGTTGATATTTTGATTATCCCTTGATCTTTATTTTTAGTTTCCATAATACTTTGGTAAGTGTTAATGGCTTGATTTGGTTTTCCTAAGTATTTGACTTTGCCGGTATCTAATAATAAGGTTTCTGAAGACATAGATTCTATGGCATCTAGATTATGACTTACTAAAATTATAGTTTTACCCTTTTTGTTTACATCCGCCATTTTTCCCAAACACTTCTTCTGAAATTGAGTGTCTCCTACAGCTAGTACTTCGTCTACTAAGAGTATTTCCGGTTCCAGGTGAGCTGCTACTGCGAATGCCAGACGCATATACATACCGGATGAGTAATGCTTGACAGGTGTATCCAGGAATTTTTCAATTTCTGCGAAATCAACAATTTCATCAAACTTACCCTTAATTTCATTTCTGGACATGCCCAATATGGCCCCGTTTAAATAAATATTTTCCCGGCCGGTTAGTTCGGGATGAAAACCGGTGCCAACCTCCAGCAAACTTGCCACACGCCCTTCTAAGGTGGCAGTGCCGGAAGTGGGAGGGGTAATTTGGCTTAAAATTTTTAGCAAGGTGCTTTTTCCCGCCCCGTTCCTGCCGATGATTCCCAACACTTCTCCTGGGTATACATCAAAAGACACGTTTTTTAAAGCCCAAAAGGAATCGCTATCTCGGCCGGATGGTTTCGAGAACCCTTTTACTAAATTTGTCAGGGAATCCCTTAAAGAGTAATAAGGCAGTTTCTCCCGAATTTGGAATTTTTTTGATAAATTTTTAACTGAAATAATTGGTTTCATACAATATCTGCGAAAAAACGTTCTGTTGATTGAAAATAAAATAATCCTAATATAAGTAAGCATACGGCAGAAAGACTTGAGAGCGCCAATATATCGTACGGAACCGGCGTTTGGCTAATAACTGCCCTGACCGATTCAATAACTCCGGTCATAGGATTTAATGCCAGGATATATTTTAAGGAAGATTTTATGG
>MFDZ01000060.1:3290-10793 GCA_001777455.1 Candidatus Daviesbacteria bacterium RIFCSPLOWO2_02_FULL_41_8 | reverse complement strand
ACATTAGGATTTGAATTAAAAAAGGTAAAACATATCTGACGTCGCGGTATTTAACGTTGATAGAGCTAAACAACAGCCCTAAACCCAATGCCGAGAAAAAGGTAATGATAATTCCGGTAAGCAGCATAAGGATTAGTTCAAGTGAAAAAGATGTATGGAAAAAAAACAAGGCAAGAAATAAAAGCACTAAGGTGATTATAAAATCAACCAGACTGGTGATAACCGACGAGATAGGTAGAATTAGCTTGGGGAAATAAACTTTTTTTAATAAATTCTCATTGGTAATCAGGGAGTTGGAAGCTTGTGTGAGCGCTCCGGAAAAAAAGGTCCAAAATATTAAACCTATTAAAACAAATAAAGGATAAGGTAGGTTGCCGGAGGGGATTTTTACCAGGTTGCCAAAAAAGATAGTGAAAATTATCATATTGATTAGAGGTTGAAAAAGAGCCCAGGCAATTCCAAAAAAAGTTTGCTTGTATCTAACTTTAATATCTCTCCAGGAAAAAATATAAAAAAGTTCCCGATATCTCAGGATTTCTGTAATATTTATTAGTTGTAGTTTACCTTTGGGTTTAATGACTATTCTTGTCATAATCTTTCCTCAAAGGCTATTTTAGCACGAGAAAATATTTTTAGCTGGTGTTTGAGGGATGTTGCAAAGGATTCGCATCTGGTGAATAATATAATTAATGCCTAAAAAGTCTTCAAATGGTGGCTTTACTCTGATTGAGTTACTGATAGTAATAGCGATAATTGCTATATTATCTGTTGTCGGAGCGGTAATATACAGTGGCATTCAAGGCCGGGCCAGGGATAGTAAAAGAGAGGCGGATATCAACGCTATCAGCCAGGCCTGGGAAGCAAACAGCGCTAAAGAGTCTCCCCGCTACCCTATTTTGGCTGGCAGCTTTTTTTCCAACGGCATCCCGATGGATCCTTTAAATACCGGCATTTACGTATATAGTTTCACGGGGGGCGCGGCTAATACCACCACAGCCGGTGATACATACCGGGCTTGCGCTACCCTCGAGGTGGGCGGAACATACTGCCGCGGCAATCAACAATAAACTCCCTTGCAAATTTAGCCATTAAATGGCAAACTTAAGTTAATGCCTAAATCCCGTGGGTTTACCTTAATTGAACTGCTGGTGGTTATCTCAATTATAGCTATTTTATCCGTTATAAGTTTTGCAGTGTATACCAAAGCTTTGCAATCATCCAGGGATGCTAAAAGAAAAACGGATTTGTACCATATTCAGGAGGCCCTGGAGCAATACTACATTAAGACCGGCGGTTATCCATTGGGTGCGGCTGGAAGCGACCGTGACTGTTGGAAAAACAACGATACTAATGTAGGACAATGTCCGCTTAGGGTTCTGGTAGATAATGAGTTATTGAAAAGCGTGCCGATTGACCCGGGGACAAATTACGATGGTGGTGATACTTGCGGTCAAGCCCAAATGTACATATATATATCTACTAATGGTGTTGACTATACTGAAGATGGTACTTCAGACAAGGGTTATCGTTTGGGGGCTATTCAGGAAACCCAAGGAACAGGTGGTTGTTTGAATGCGGATAGTTCAGAGAAGTGTCCTATGTGGTGGGGGCTTCAGCAGTATTGTTTAACGAATAAACAATAATATTTATGAAGAAATTAACAGGCAAATCTCATTTTTGCGGTTTTACCCTGATTGAACTGCTAGTGGTTATTACTATCATCTCAATTTTAATGGCAGTGGGTTTTACCGTTTACAGCTTTGCCGTGAGACAGGGGCGGGACAGCAAGAGACAATCGGATATGCGGGCCATACAATCTGCCCTGGAGCAGTATTACTTTGATCAGGGTTTTTATCCCTGCGCAGCAGTTTGCGGAGCAAGTACTCTGGGTCTTTCCGGGGCTATATCTGCCGCTTCTACGGACCGTACAGCATTCCGGGCTTTTACGAATGCTATTGGTAACCCTGTTGCCCCTACCTCCTCAAGAACTTATATGAACGCTCTGCCCTTTGATCCGGATCCGTAAACCTCAAGTCCCTGGACTTATGCTTATGAAGGGAAACCTGATGATTGCGATAATTCGGCTACTAATAAATGTACCAGCTATTGCCTGTATGCAAGATTGGAAAATACCGATGATAGAATTGGCGCGGGGATAAGTGTGTGTGATGATGCTACTTATGATCCAGGGATTGCAGTTACCCCACCCTAAGAAAATGAAGAAAACTGCCCGTGGTTTTACCCTAATTGAGCTGTTAGTAGTAATCGCAATTATGGCTTTGGTAAGCGTTGTTACCATATCTAATTACAGTTCCTTTGGGCAAGACCAGAAATTAAAAAGCGGTGTATTGGATATTCAAAGTTTGCTCAGACAGGCTCAAACAAACGCAATTGCCAACGCAAAATGCAGCGGGAGCTATACTGCCTTTTGGCAAGTTGATTTTGCCGGTGACGGAAAAAGCCTTACGTTAAAATGTACACTACCCTCATCTTCTGCTACAACTCTCAAAACACTACAATTGGATCAGAATATTGAAATGCAATCAACAACTTCCGGAACCGGTACCGGGTGCGCAACCGGATTGACATTTCCATTTACTGTCAATTTTTCTTTACTCAAAGGTAACATAAGTTTTGAACCAATTTCAGTTGGACAAAATTGCACATCTTTAACTATAACCCTGAAAAATACCAAAACAAATAATACAAAAACAATCACTATTGAACAAGGAGGAAGGGTTTATGAACCAGTACCAACACCATCACCATAATGGTCAATCTTTAATCGAGGTTATTATAGCCGCGACGGTCGGCATTTTGGTGGTTTCGGCTTTGACTTTTACAACCATTTTTTCCCTTAGAAATGCCAATTTTGCCAAGACTTCCTCTCAGGCCACCAAATTGGCTCAGGAAGGGATAGAACGGGTCAGAACGGGCAGGGATAGGAATTCCGCCATAATAAATTTACAAATTGGCGCGGATATCATTGACTCATGGAATGGCACCAGCCGTGGTACAAGAGCGTTTTGGGATAATCGAATAAACGACACTTGTATTCCTAATTGTTATTTTAATGTTGCCGCGGACGGCAGTCTGCAATATCTTGACTCAGCCGCCGCCGTTCCCCCGGCCGCAGAAACGGTTGGTCAGTTCAAAAGAGTAGTAATTTTATCTGACGATGCAACAAATCCTAACACCCAAAAAAAAGTTACGGTTATAGTTACCTGGACTGATTTTACCGGACCGCACGAATCAAGATTGGTGACAATATTGGGGAAAATATGATTAATAAGCAGGGCTTTACCTTAATTGAGGTATTAGTGGCTACCGGCGTAATCGCCGTAATCGGAGTGGTTTTAGTGGTGATTTTTACCAATACACTCCGGGGTAATTCTAAATCTCAAATACTTTCAGTAATAAAGCAAAACGGTCAAGGTGTGCTGGATAATATAGGTGCAAATATCCGAGGAGCAGATAATGTAGTTTGCCCTCTTGACGGTTCATCAAGTAATACAATGGTGATTATAAAAAACGGCACATATACCAGGTATAGAATTGCGCTTCCTACTGATGCCCGGAATACGGCACCGGATACCTGCGTATATTCGGGAAAAAACGGTTGCATCTTTCAGGATAAACCTACTAAAGTAATTGACGAAGATACCGGTGAAGAAGAAACAGATGGCGTATTTATCCCGAGGATTTGCTCTCCTGCTGACCTGTCTGTTGTGGACAACAGCATTTTAACTGATACTAATGTTCAAACAGGAGTTTTAATTAACAGAGGTTCTTTTACCGTTAAAAGACTAGACGGTTTTAGGGCTATTATTGAAGTGGAGTTTGCACTGGAGCCCGGTACCAGCGCTCCTTCGGTTGTTGCCGGTCAGATAGACCCGGTCACTTTTCAGACAACCCTACAGCTTAAGTGATGAATATATTTTTTAAATGGATATTATGATTATAATAGATATATGAATAACCAAAAAGGCCTGCCCGTCCGGCAGGCGGGACAGGTGATTTTAATATTGATTTTGGTGATGAGTGTAGCTTTGGCTATTGGATTGTCGGTGATTCAGCGATCACTTTCCGATGTATCGACCTCGACGGATATAGAAGAATCCAGCCGGGCTTTTTCCGCCGCAGAAGCTGGTATAGAAAGAATCCTAAGTGGCGGCACTCCTCCGTTTGTCAATTTTTCGGAAAATAATTCCACTGCCTCGGCCACCAGTTATAATTTTCCGGCTCCTCCCGGACAGGGTGACAACAACAGACAAAGGCCTTTTGAATGCCCTCCGGGCGACACCAGTTTTGCCAAAGAAAGCGTAGCACAAGTTTGGCTGGCAGACCCCAATTCTTCCTCCCCTACCAATCCTCTTGCTCCTGCGGAATATTATAAACAAACAAGTTTGGATGTTTATTGGGGTTTGAAAAATAGCACCGATAAGGCTGCTTTAGAAGTGATTTTAGTTTATTGGGATGGAGCTAAGTATGTTACTCGTAAGTGGTATCTTGATCAAACTGATGCTGTCAGGTCCGGAAATACACAATTTACACCGGTAAATTGCTCAATAAATATTCCTCAGTTGCCGAATTATCAATGTCAATATAGGCTTGGAGGTACTCTTGGAAGTTCGACTGATCCAGGAGGCCCTTTGCCCGCTTCCCCTTCGGTCCTGATGCTTCTTCGCGCCAGGACGCTTTATAACGAAACAAGCCAGCCGTTTGCCGTACAGGCCGTGGGAACCTTCACTGGTGTTGGGCAGACTCCACAGGATTGCTGGCTGCCGCCTCAGGCCAAAATAATAGTTTCAAAAGGCACTTCCGGCCAAACCCGGAGAATTATTCAGCTTTGCCAGGTTCCCAAAGTAGTGCCTTCTTATTTTGATTATGCTATTTTTTCTGAAGACGAAATAGCTAAATAAATGGAAAAAGGCTTTTCTTTGGTTGAATCTTTATTGGTGGTGGCGGTTATCGGGTCAGTTGTTTTCCTAATGGCAAATATTCCCAATGCACTAATGTTGATTGCCAAAAGCAATCATGTCAGTTTGGCAAGGGAAATTGCCGTTAAACAAATTGAAAGCAAAAGGGCAATAAATTATACAAACCTGGTAAATGATAATTCCACTATTAGTGATCCCCGATTAAATTTACTTCCTCAGGGTAGCGGAACGGTAGCAGTTGATGACTGCAGTCCAACAATTTGTAAAAACGGCGAGCCTGTTAAACAAGTGACAGTTACAGTCAATTGGAAAGATAATAATAAATCACAAGCAATCACCTTAAAAACCATGATTGGTGAAGGAGGGATCAACCAGTGAGAGAAAGAGGGTTAACGCTTATTGAAGTCCTGGTGGCGATGGGGATAGCGGTAGTTGCAGGAAGTTTATTGGTCGTTATTATGGTAAACAGCGCAGGATTCTTTACAAACCAATCTTCCAAGATGCAGCAAGGGTTAAACATTAATGATTCTCTGCTTCAGGTTAGAAACAGTATAAAGCAGGCAAGCGCTGTAGCTGTAAGCTATACCAGTGGTCCGACTACATACACAACAGGCAGTAATCTGCTCGTTCTAAAAGTATTGTCAATAGATTCTCTGAATAATCTGATTGATGATACTTATGATTATTTTGTTTTTTTCCGCGATCAAAATTTATTGCGCTTTAAAACATTTCCGAATCCTGCCAGTTCCCGCAAAAGCTCAGACAGAATTTTTTCGACAATAGTTGATAGTATAAATTTTCAATATTTTAACTCCGCCATTCCGCCGGTTGAAGTGGCTCCGGCAAGCGCGACCAATGTAAGAGTGAGTTTATCCTTAAGGCAAAAAAACGGCTTGAAGTATGAAATTAAAACCGGCACATCGGAGGCGAATTTACGAAATGATTAAGTTTAACGAGTCGGGTCAAATGTTGATTCTTGTTTTTATTGCCCTGGGGGTGATGCTTTTTACCGTATTATTTGTGATCTCCGGTGCCCAGCTTTATTTTCAAAATGCCTCATATTCGGCAAATACCGAGAAGGTAACAGCTTTGGCTGAGGCGGGTGTAGATAAAGCGTTGGCATCTTTAAACAAAACAGGCGGTAGTTATAACGGTGAGACTGAAACAGTTTTCGGGGACGGGGTCTATTCAGTAGCTGTTATAGACAAAGGCGCCGGAATAAAAGTATTAAATGCCACAGGATATATACCAAATAAAGCATCACCGAAGGTTAAAAAGACAATTTCAGTAGAAGTTTCTACAGGTATTGGTTTATCTTTTGTTTATGGCTTGCAGATTGGTGAGGGAGGACTGGAAATGGGAAACGGAGCCCTCCTTAACGGTTCCGTATACTCAAATGGCAATATAACGGGGGGCAACACAACCAGGATTACAGGGGATGTTTATGTGGCCGGGGTCGGTCAAATATCGGCCGACCAACAAAGTGATTGTTTTGGTGCAAACTGTCAGGATTATGTTTTCGGAAGGAGTGTAGGTGGAGAAAACCGTCTGGATGTGGCTCAAAGTTTTAAACCTTCTGCTGAAGGGTTGTTAAACAAAGTATCTATCAAGCTGAAAAAAGTAGGCTCACCCGCTAATCCGACTGTAAGGATCATGAGGGACAACAGCGGCAAGCCTGATAAAAATGGAATACTGGCAACAGGCACACTTTCTGCCAATTTGGTGACCAGCCAATATAGTCTTGTGGATGTTACGTTTAATACTTCGCCTGGCCTTAATGAGAATACTACCTATTGGATTATGGTTAATAGTCAGGCTCTGGATAATTCTAATTACTGGGTTTGGTCGAATGACCTTGCCCAAGGCTATACCAGAGGCGTTCCCAAGTGGTCTGTCAATTGGCAGGCCGGCAATCCTGTCTGGAACGCAATTTCCGGAGATTTAGGGTTTCAAACCTATATGGGTGGTGGCGCTACATCACTTAATTTAACAACCGGCTCGATTGTGGAAGGGAATGTTTACGCAAACACAATTACCGGCAATATGACTATCTCTAAAAATGCTTATTATCAAACGATTGGGCCTTCTATAACAGTCCAGGGCACAAAGTTTCCTGGCTCTGCCGATCCGCCACCAACAGTCTTTCCGGTTTCTGACGCTAATATAACTGAATGGAAGAATCAAGCTGAGGCAGGAGGTGTGACAAATGGCAATATTAACGGATGCACTATGACGCTTGGACCCCGAAAGATCATTGGTAACCTGACTTTAGAAAACTCATGTATAGTAACGGTTAAAGCACCTCTTTGGGTAACAGGTAATATAATCACCGGAAATTCTACAGTGTTTGTTTTAGATTCTTCATTCGGCGCTACGTCAGGGGTAATTGTAGTTGAAGGGACAACCGTTTTTGGCAATAATTCCGATTTGAAAGGTTCCGGGACAGCGGGTAGCTATCTAATGCTTGTTTCAACTTATGACTCTTCCCAGAATGGTAACGAGGCAATTGAAACCGGAAATTCCTCTATTTCCGGGATCGTGTATGCTCCAAAAGGAACGGTGG
>MFDZ01000060.1:2979-3273 GCA_001777455.1 Candidatus Daviesbacteria bacterium RIFCSPLOWO2_02_FULL_41_8 | reverse complement strand
CGGCGCATCGTTTAAAGAGATTACCGCTTGGAAAATAGAACTTGGCAACAGTGCGGTTTTGACCTATGACAGCGGTTTGGCCTCTACCGTATTTTCAGCAGGACCATCCGGCTCGTTTTCATTGAACAGAGGAACATACCAGGTGAAGTAGAGTCTAGATTCTAGACTCTAGACTCTGGTTGTTGTACACTATTATTACTGCCTATATCGCCATTGCGATACAGGAAGTGTAACGACTATGGCGAAAATTACAGTTGGTTTAGATATAGGGTTTTCCTCAATCAAAGTAGTTTC
>MFDZ01000060.1:0-2958 GCA_001777455.1 Candidatus Daviesbacteria bacterium RIFCSPLOWO2_02_FULL_41_8 | reverse complement strand
AATTAAATTGGTTTCTTTGGGTTCCATTTCTGCTCCGCAACCGGGAATGTTATCTGATAATGATTCAGACCTTGAGACGTTGGCAGATGCCATTAAACAACTGTTTACTGCGGCCAAGATTGATACCAGAGATGTTATAGTAGCACTTCCCGAATCAAAGGTTTTCACAAGAATTATAGATGACTTGCCGTATTTAAATGATGGTGAGATTGCTTCAACTATCCGTTATGCTGCAGAGGAGTTTATCCCGATGTCTTTAAACGACGTTAATTTAAACTGGCAAGTTTTGGTAAGATCCAATATCAAAGGTAAGGATGCCAGAACAGTAGTATTGGTGATAGCTTCTCCTAAAAATATTGTTGCGAAATATATCAAAGTACTGGGTCTGGCAGGACTTCACCCCAAGATTATAGAAACGGAGACAATAGCAGTGACAAGAGGATTAGTTGAAAATAACCCTTTTTCTCCCAGTTCCTTAATTATGCAACTTGGTGCCACAACTACGGATTTTGCAACAGTGTCAAAAGGATTAATATGGTTGACGCGTTCAATTTCAACCGGTGGTTTGGCGCTGACGAGATCGCTAGCTCAGCATTTTAATTTCGAAGCCAGTCAAGCAGAGCAATACAAAAGAATTTACGGACTGGCGGAGGATCAATTGGAAGGAAAGGTTTATGAGGCGCTTAAGCCGATCGTGGATATTATAGCGGGTGAAGCCAGAAGAGTTATTCAGGCTTTTCAAACCAAATATCCGGCAGATCCCGTAAAAAGAATAGTAGTTTCCGGTGGTGGAGCAAAAATGCCGGGATTTGTCGTTTATCTGGCAAATTTTTTAGGATTGGAGGTTCAAGAAGCTGACCCTTGGTATTCAATTATTAAAGAAAAAGATTCAATGACGAAGCTTTCTCAGGACGCCCCTTCATATTCAGTTGCAGTAGGATTAGCTCTTCGGGATGAGTGAGATATGAAAATTTCCATTAATTTACTTCCGCCAGAGTTAATAACAAAAGAACTAAAAAAGGCAAATTTTTATAAAATACAACTTGCCGGAATAGTTATTATTTTGACTATGGTTTTTCTGGCTTCTTTAAGTGTGGCTCTGAGGATTCTGCAAAGCCGGAGTATTTTAAGTATTCAAGCAAGGGTTACGGAGGCGCGACAGAAAGTTTCTGATCTAAAGGATACGCAGGCCGCCATTATGATTTTAAAAAGCAGACTGGCTGTGGTTGATAAGTATTGGGGAGAATCAACAAACCAAACTTTGATGTATAAGTTAATGGGTAAAATAATACCTGAAGATATCACAGTAAACACAATAACTATTGACCAAAAAGGTGATGTGTCTTTGACAGCTTTGGTATCGGATACTTTAAGTCTCGACAATTTTATTGAGAAATTGACCGATAAAGACAGCAACGAGGGAAGAGTTAGTCAAGTTTCAATTGAAAATCTTAACCGGAGCAGAGACGGATTATACCGGGTGGGAATAATAATTAAATCAAAATGAAAAAAAAAGACTTAATCGAATTTTATTCAATTCATAAATTGAAAATATTTCCGTTGATAGTTTCCCTATCGAGCCTTTTTTTAAGCATTTTTGTAATTTATCCTCAGGTGGTTAAATTAATCAGCAATCAGGAAGCAATCGGAAGCCTAAACAAAAAGTCGCAGTTACTGGAAACGAAAGTCATTGCTTTGCAAAGTTATGATATCGAAGAATTATCACGGAAGCTCGGAATAATTTTAGAATCCTTGCCCCCTGACAAGGACTACGGAAATATTCTAGGTTTATTGCAGCGGTTGACTGTAAATTCCGGATTTAGCGCTAATTTAATCTCTTTCACTAAAGGAACAGGTGACGGAGCGGGAGTGAGTAATTATGGGGTTCAGATGAGTGTTAAAGGATTTCGAGATAATTTTCAAACTTTATTGGATAGTTTAGAAAATTCATCACGTCTTGTAAGGATAAACAAAATTGAGGTATCGTCCAGAACAAATTCACCAACCCTTGAGTCATCTTTAGGGATTGAGGCTTTATATGAGGGCATGCCCAAAAATGTCGGGGAAGTAGACTCTTCTTTGCCTGAGTTTAGTCAAAAAGATGAGGAGTTAATTAAAGAACTTGCAGAATTAGAGCAGGCAATCTTAGCTACTTCGTCCTCTTCGGCTGTTCAGTCGCCGCGAGGTAAATCTAATCCGTTTGAATGATTAAGTCCGGTCTAATCTCTTTAGTTTTCTCCAGGGATTTTTGGTTTCGCCATTTATCTACTGCAGCGTGATTTCCTGATAATAAAACATCAGGCACCTTCTTCCCTTCAAACTTCTCCGGCCTGGTATATTGAGGATGTTCGAGTAAGTTGGTAGAAAAAGACTCATTTATAGTGGCCTCAGGTTTTTTTAAGACTCTCGGAATCAGCCTGGTAATGGAATCTACTATTACCATGGCCGGGACTTCCCCTCCTGTTAAAACATAATCCCCAATAGATATTTCTTCGTTGACGTATTTATCGATGAATCTCTGGTCTACTCCCTCATAGTGGCCACAAACGATGATCAGATGATCAAGTTTAGAGAATTCCATAGCTTTTTTCTGTTTGTAGGGATTTCCGGAGGCGGACATTAAGATAGTTCGTAGTTCGTAGTTCGTAGTTCTTAGTTTAGAAGTAATGCTTTTTAATGCTTTTGCCAGAATGTCTGCCTTTAGAACCATCCCGGCTCCGCCGCCATATGGTCTGTCGTCAACCACCTGGTGTCTGCCTTCCCCGAAATCGCGCAAATTAATTAATTCAAATTCCACTAAACTTTTTTTCTGAGCCCGTTTCAGGATGGAAGAATTAAGGATTGGTTCAAAGACTTCGGGAAATAAAGTGATGATGGAAAACTTCATAGGTTTGTCATTCTGGAGGGAGCATAGCGACCGATAGAATCTCTTTAGATGCTATCGCTTCGCTCCAGCAT
>MFDZ01000059.1:6276-6947 GCA_001777455.1 Candidatus Daviesbacteria bacterium RIFCSPLOWO2_02_FULL_41_8 | reverse complement strand
AAACTACACCTTTTTGCGCAAATCTTTCCTGTATATCGGCAAATCTATGTATAAGATCAATACCGTATTCGCCCGTAACTGCAGCAACATGTAAACCACCATCAGCTAATGTGCTCCATCGAACACTCCCGATTTCCCCAGTAAAACTTCCTTCTGCTATTTCTAACACAATTTCTTGAACTGGTCCCGGAATTATTTTTTCTGCCTTTGCTTCTGCTGTCATAAAAGGAATAATATCTGAATGTATCTATTCATGTCAACTGGATTATTTCTTTGCTGAATTCCTGGAATGCACAGCTGAACTATTTCTATGAACCCATCTTCTCTTTCCTTCCTCTACCGCCTCTTTTTTCTCCCACTTGCTACCCCTTGATCTTACTAAAGTAGGAGCTTTTTTCAATTTTTCTCCTTGGTTTTGACGATCCTGCCTGTTTCTCCAAGGCTCTGCGCTTGAAGTATCCCGCTTCCCTGAAGTTGTTCTAAGACCCCATGTTACCGGAATTTCTGCAACACGAGGTTGTTCAACTACTTCTGGTTCCGGATTCAAACTGGCAAATATTTCACCCACACCTTGTTCTGTACCTAATATCTCCATTAAGGCTGCACCAAATTGACCTGCACCTACACCCGCAACAGTCAATTGCGGCGCAAGGGATTGAAGAGAATCTACC
>MFDZ01000059.1:3144-6262 GCA_001777455.1 Candidatus Daviesbacteria bacterium RIFCSPLOWO2_02_FULL_41_8 | reverse complement strand
AGGCTGTTCGGGATCTAAGCGCTGAATAGCTAAAGAAATTTCTACCTCCCCGGTTGCTTTATCTAATTTCGTATGCAATTCGATTACATCACGAACTAGTAGTGAAGCTCTTGGTAATAAACACTCTTGTAAAAATACTCGAGGACTTAACTTCCCCTCTTTTATTCGTGCAGCCAAAGTCGGAATATCAGGATAGAGAAAACGGGCTACAATTTCTCCGTCCTTCTCTTCCACTTTAACCGGATTATCATTGTGGCCGGGATGGTAACCCAATCTTGCACTTGCTCCTACTGGTAATCTTTTAACAATGTTGGCCAGAGCTAAAAATCCAAGTTGGGGATTTCCTTTTAACATTGCTGCAATATCCGGTCCTGATTGAGTAAACTGAATAAAATCAGATTCTTCTAATGGGCCTTGTTTTATTTTTTCATCCCAATTCAAAGGAAACGAAACTGGCTCAATTTGATAGCTTAAACCTCCATCTGCAATAACCCTGAGGCCGCCTTCTGTGCCATTAGGTAACCTTCCTACAGTCATGAAGTTTCGGGCAAAACGCACATTATCAGAAACAACTGATCCTTCCGGCATTAAATTAATGCTTCCAGAACCATCCCTGGCTCTTTGAAAGGCAACTCCTATAGCTTCACCTGTTGGCAGTAAAATCATTACTCTGTCACGGTTGAAACTAGTCTTAGCTGATACACCGTTACCAACGAAACCACACTCCGGAGTAATGCACAATACCGGAAAAGCTGGAATCTTCTTACCTGGATCAACTCTAGCCAAAATCACGTTTCCGTCCGGCCAAGAACCCCCTCTTGTGATTAGGCCGTGAACTACTGTTGTAATATCTCCTTGTTTTGCTTCAGGTGTTTTATTCATTTTTCTCCAAAAAATAGCTGCCCTTTTTTGGTGCAGCTTTTGAAGGATTATAAGTCTTTTCTTACAAAAAATCAATAACCATTATGAAGCTACTTTTCCCACATTAATTACCTGTTCATAATTATCATAAACTAGGTAACTACTTTCATGGTATAATTGATTTATGGCAAAAATTATTACTAATCCAAAAGTTATGTTGGGAAAACCAGTAATTGCTGGAACCAGAATTACCGTAGAATTAATCTTAAATCTAGTAGAGCACGGACAAACCATACCGGAAATCATGGATGATTATGATCTAACTGAAGACCAAATTAGATCAGCCATCAAATATGCCAAAAAGGGCCTTGAGGAAAGATTTCCTCCTCAAACAGCTTATGCCCATGAAATTTTTGCTGGACGAAAACATCGGTAAAAAGGTAGCTTACTTTTTACAAAGTCTAGACCACATTGTTCTTCGTATTAGACAGATCAATCCAGGCATTCCGGATTACCAAGTTCTCAGATTAGCCGTTTCCAAAGAATCAATTCTAATTACATCAGATAAAGATTTTGGAGAATTGATTTTTAAGGAAAAACAATCCTCAACCGGCGTTATATTTCTACGATTACAAGATGAATCTTCTGATAATAAAATCAAGGCTTTACAAGAGGTTTTATCAAAACATAAAGAAATTAGAAATAAGTTTATCACTGTAAGCGAAAAAGAGGGAAAATTTGTAGAATTTGTAGTCAGGGTTACCGAAATAGCATCCAGTTTAGTCTAATCCTTAGACATTTTTGCGACGGCCGTCGCATTATTGTTTATCCGTAAAAATTGACAAAATGAGGTATATTATGCACAAAATAGAGTAATGTCCGAAAAGGGGTTTGTTACCCTGGCTTTTATTCTGGGAATCGTGCTACTATCTGCCTCTGTTGTAGGCGGATCTTTTTACCTCAAGAAAAGTAATCCGGAACTGCTTGAGAAACTAACAACTTTTACAAAACCAGGTACCACTCCTCAAGCAACCAACCCTGCAGAGGGAGCCAGCGAATCAGCAAAAAAAATTATCCAAAGCCAAACCCAAAATAATGCTCCTGTTGTTCCTCCCCTGGTAGCATTTACCCAGAAATTTTGGGAAGCAACTGTAGGTCTAATGCCCCGCCAAGTACAAATATACGATCTTTCTCAGAAAAAACTAGTGGACTTGGATCCTTCCCTTGAGGCAAATGACAGCAATGTACCCGGTATAGGACCACTCTCTCCTGATGGTAAATATCTGCCAATTTACTATATCTCCAGTCTTAAAAGTAGGCCTGCTAGCGCAGAAGAATACCCTGTTTATTTTTATGATCTGCAAAACAATAAAGCAATCAAAGTCATGACCACTACACAACGCCTATCATCAATCGGTAACTCGGAAGCTTTTTGGGTAAACGAGCAGAGCTTAGTCTACAGTAATTTCGATCCTGCCAGGAAGGTAGATTCTCTTATGATCGTAAATTCAAAAGGCGAGCAAAGTACAATTCCGCTA
This sequence comes from Candidatus Daviesbacteria bacterium RIFCSPLOWO2_02_FULL_41_8, assembly GCA_001777455.1. GTDB lineage: Bacteria > Patescibacteriota > Microgenomatia > Daviesbacterales > UBA10151 > UBA10151. The sequence goes on along the minus strand of MFDZ01000059.1, from coordinate 3,863 downwards.
CCCTCAAATATAAACCAGACAATTTTGCCGGATATCTCCCGGAACAATCGCATTCTGGCCAAATATTACCATCACATTCAACAAGCAGCTAGTGCTTCGGCTTTGCCCCAATTAATTTCCGATCCGCCTAAAATCACAGTAGATAATTCTCCCCTGCCTAATACCAATAATATAAAAGGCCGGGTCATTGGAATACTGGAAAACTATCTCGTTACCTTAGAATCTCCCATTCAATCTAATTTTGTTTATATCAGCAATGAAAATATTTTGAAAAATCAGAATCAGACAAAAGGTGATTGGTTGTTTAACTTCTATAAACTGCCGGAAGGTAAACTGGAAAAATCAATCACTGCCCAAGATCCGGGCTGGATAGTTAGGGATGCTCTAATTAGGCCAAATAAAAACACTATTCTCCTTCAACAACAACGAGACCGAGTCTTATTAACTTCTCTCTCCCGTTACACGGAAATAGATTTTTCCCATCCAGACCAAAGAAGGATAATTTCCCAAGAAGCCGGAAGTGATGCTATAAATGTAGTCCAGGGTATCAGTAGCTTTTTTGAGGTAACTGCTGACGGAAATTGGCTGATTGGGCTGCAACCATCCGGTTCAAAAACCAGTACGGGAGCAGATTTGACTCAAGTTGTTGCCTGGAATATTGACACCAAAGAAAAAGTCGTCATCTGTAAAAAGGAGAATATAAATTGCTTTGACGTTCG
>MFDZ01000059.1:0-3077 GCA_001777455.1 Candidatus Daviesbacteria bacterium RIFCSPLOWO2_02_FULL_41_8 | reverse complement strand
GTCTATAATCCGCTAAAAATGACCACTGTTAGCCGCGAAGAAGCCATAGCTAAATCAATTCCATATTAATTATTCCCGACATTAATCACCTGTTCAATTAACCTATTAGAATACCCATATTCGTTAAGAACAGCGTAGCCGCTACGAGACAACGATCGTCGTAGCAAGCGAAGCTTTCGCAACGAGTTCGTTCTACCAGCGATCACGAAATCACTTACTGCCAACGTTTATTACTTGCTCTATTAAGCGGTTAGAGTAACCGAACTCGTTATCATACCAGGCGAAGATTTTCACCAGATCCCCATCTACTACCTGAGTCAGCCCCAAATCAACTATGGCTGATTCAGACCTTCCGATAATATCTGTTGAAACTAAGGGTTCGTTGCTGGCTGCTACAATCCCCTTCAGTTTCGGACTCTCGCAAGCTGTTTTTATGGCCTCGTTTACCTCTTCCACTGTGGTTTTTTTCTTCAACACAAAAGTAATATCGGAAATAGATCCGGTAATCACCGGCACCCGCAGGGCTTTACCGTCAAAAAGGCCTTTGAGAGAAGGGATCACTTCAGTCGCCGCCACTGCCGCGCCCGTTGAGGTCGGAATAATGTTAACGTAGGCCGCCCGGGCCCTTCTTAAATCATTAGATTTTCCACCAGGAGGCGGTCCGTCTACCAAATTTTGCTCAGCGGTAACTCCGTGAACTGTAGTCATCATAGCTTTGGCTACCCCAAAAGCACTGTCTATTATAGAAACAACCGGAGCAATACAATTAGTCGTGCAGGAAGCATTGCTGATAATCTCTTCTCCTCCGTATTTATCCCCGTTTGCTCCTAAAACATACGTTTGGATTTTTTTCACCTCGAAGGTGGGCCCTGACTCCTTCGAGGTGTCTTTTGCCGGCGCAGAAATAACCACTTTTTTAGCTCCGGCCTGCAAGTGTAAAGCGGCGCCAGCTTGGTCCGTAAATCTACCCGTGGATTCAATTACCACATCAACATTTAAATCCTTCCAAGGGAGCGCTGAAGGATTCTTTTCTGCCAAAACCGGGTACTTTTTGTTATCAACTATAATGCTGGTTTCATCAGAAGTCACAGTGTGGTTCCAAACTCCATATGCAGAATCATATTGTAAAAGATGGGCCAACACTGCCGGAGAAGTTAGGTCATTAATACCGACTATTTCAATTGCGCCGCCGTGTTTTTCTACGGCAACCTTAAAAGCATTTCTGCCTATTCTCCCAAAACCATTTATGGCAACTCTCAACATGAATTTACATTACATCATCTTTAATTTAAAGACAAGAGGACGCTAAGGTTTCTCTGTTGACGGCAGGGAAAATGAGGAATCAAAAAGTATAGCTGCAACCAGATGCGACCAAGCAATTGCAGAATTGATTACATACTTCCCGGCGGAAGAATAATAAAAATTATTATCAATCATTTCACACCTATCCTCCATCGCTGCCACTCCGCTTACTTCACAACCCGGGAAATAAACTTTGACGCTATTATCAGCCGGAAAGGCCAGAAAATCCCGGGTCACATACAGTTCGTATTCCTCAAGTTGAGATAAAACATCGGCATTACCTGTTAAATAAGCATATAAAGCAAAACCTGAATTGTAATAGGTTCCGTCTACTGCCCAATCGTCTTTCCCCCCTAGCTTATCTGTGGTCAATCCATTCAGAATCTGCTTAAAGTTAACTCGGTAATTGGTAAAGTCAAGGTATTGCTTGTGCGCCTCAAAAACTTGCCTGACGTTATGGGATAATTCATCCGGAATTGCTTGTCCGCTTCTTAAATAATAACCTGCTGCCGAACCCAACATGCCAACGCCTGCGGCAAGACCATAGTTTAAGTTAGGGTAGAGCGCATGCTCTGCAATCAGATAATTCTCATCAGCCACCGCAGTAGTCCTTCCGCTGTAGGATTCACCGGGAGATTTTGTCAAAGTGTGAAAAGCAAACTTTTTCCCTTGGGCCTCAAATGTGCTTGCCTTTGGCTCCCGGGGGAACATTCGGGATACAAGAATCAGCGTATTTGCAATAGCTGCATTTTCTTCAGCGGCTGTGTTATTCGGATCTAATCCTACGGCTTGCCCCGGAACCTCAAATGTCGAACGAGGCTGAAGATCTAAATATTTTTCCGCTTGGGCAAAAATGGCTTCTTTAACTTTTGCCTGGGTCGCAGCATCCAGTTCCGGCCACATTATCCAAGCTGCCAAACCCAGACTGGAAGAAACAAATGTACCGGTCCAATAATCTGCCGGCGTGGCAGACCCATCTGTTTGCCGGTCTTTAGCTTCCCTGATCCACGACGGATAACTATTGGCTAAATCCCAAATCATTTTTTTAGCCTCATCTTTATTTTTATTAAGGTAAGCCGCAACTGCTGCCCTGATAGCCTTGGGTCGGCCATCAGTCCCAGCAGGCATCGGATCTTCCAGGAATTTTTTCAGAAAGTATTTTTCCCGAACGACTGTATCACTAGGAATCATTGGTAAGGTTTGAAATTTAAGGTCGTCAAAAAAATAAGTTCCGCTGGTCCTCCAGGGTGCGGCGATATAAATCTTGGTAAAATCAGTTAGATTAGGATTAACGGAAGTTGCCTTGCCTCCTTCTTTATTAGCTAAATAAGTCAGCGAAATATCATCAATTCTCCCATAAGACCCTTTGGGAGTAACTACTAGCTCAAATTTCCTCCAACCTTCTTTTCTGGGGATGCCGGAATCCAACCCCAACGAAGCCTGATTAGCTGACGCACGATAATAATAATTATTGGGGTAAACAGGATTTAAACCCAGCATCACTACCTGGTCCTCAGCATTATTAGTAACCATGACAAAAACTCCACCAGGGACGCCAGGACCCGGGTCATAAAACCAAATAGATACTCTACCTTTGTAGGGTGAAGCAAGTTTTTTAGCGGCAATGGGAGAACTTGTGCCGTCAGAAGATACCAGCAATACTTTACTGCCATTTATGGCTGTGATGCCACTAGTAGATGCCCCAGTTGAGACAATCTTATTAGTATCATTTGTCCCGGTAATGGTCCAACCCGGCAAAGTATCATTTTCAAAAT
>MFDZ01000058.1 GCA_001777455.1 Candidatus Daviesbacteria bacterium RIFCSPLOWO2_02_FULL_41_8 | reverse complement strand
TATGCCGCCATTGGGACATTTCCAGTCTGCCCCGAATTCTCCCAGAATGAATGGTTTGTCCAGTCTAGAAGTATCAGGCAAGATTCCGTCATTTTTGTAAATGTGAATACTGTAAAAATCAGCGGCATCATTGTACCAGCCCAGGTTGACAGAATCCGTGACAGGAGCTTTAGCCAGTGGACTGGAGTCAATTCCCACTGGTTGGGAAGTGCCGGTTGATTTGATAGCCTGATAAAGGTCGCGGGAAAAATCATGGGCTACATATACCGGTACGGAGTCGTAAACTTCTTTTATGCCAATCCAGGCAGCGACAGCCGGCCCGTATTCAGTATTACTGCCGTACATTGATACCCACTCTTTGATGGCATCCATATAATTTTTCCACTTAGCATTCCTTACTGCGGGGGCAATTCTGACCGGTCCGATACTGGTAATGCCGCCTGTATCCGTATCAGCAGATATGGCGATTTTAGCTGTGCCTGCCGGCAGGTTAGCTGTCCGGGAGGGCCAGGTTACAGTGGTCCAGTTGTCGCTGTAGCCTTTGTAATTGGTACTTGGGCCGCCAATAGTGATCCAGTCTTGCGGCGAAGAAGAGATAGGATTGCCGCTACTGTCGTAATAATTGGTATAAAAGCGGACCAGCCTTCCTTTGTAGGTGGCGGAAAGGGCATAAAGAGTGCCCGGGGTAAAGGAAACCTTAGGAGAAGTGAGCGTCATGCCAACTGTAGAGTTGGAAGTTAGTTTAAGAAATTTAGCTGGACTGCCGGTAGTCCCGTCGCTTCCTTCATAGGAGGCAGTATTGTTGGAATTTGTTGGTTTAAGGCTCCAGCCATCGGGGAAAATATCTGCAGGACTTGTATCTTGGGTCATATCGCCGTTTTGAACGTTTGCTCCCAAAATATTCGCCGCTCCGGAGAATACAGGTACAAAGGCATTTTTTTCAAAATTATACGGATCACGGTCAGTATCAGAAACTGGATTAAGTAAAGTAACAACCAGTTCCATCCCCCGGGGTTTAACCACGTTTTTCAAAAGCCCTTCCCAGTTGGCTTTGTAAGTCGGGTTCCATTGGGTTCGGTAAGCATTCGTGCCCCAGCTTGAATCTTTAACAAGCATCCGGTCCAGGAAAAGGAATTTGCCGACTGTCAAGACCCCCATATCCTTGATGGCATCAAAAGAAGTCACCATGGCCGCTTCTTCATATTTGGTGGAGAGCCAGTCCGTATAGGTAGAAAAACCCCCGCTGGAAAGGCCCCAGGGAAAATCCAACCCCTTGTAGGTTTTAAAAGAGATGTTGCCGGTCCCTAAAACCTGGCCCGTCGATCCGACGTCTGCCGGAGGAGATGATTCTTGTCTTTTTTCAAGACTGATACGTAGAGCCAGAAAAACTGCACCCCAGAAGAGTAAGATAAAACTGACAGTTACAATTGCGGAAATAATCAGTTTTTTTCTGATGGTTTGATTTTTCAGGTAATTTTTAACCTTAATGAAATGTCTGACCATTAAATGCCTCTTTTAAGAATAGTTTACCTGAAGCTGGATGTCAAAGAGAAGATAGATCAATTTTAATCCCCGGCCCCATGGTAGGAGAAAGGGTGATTTTTTTGACTCTGGATTTGCCGATAGTTTGATAAAGAGTCTTAATGTTGGCCATTAATTCTTCGTTAGGCTGGTTTAGCTTACCTAAAGCAAGATGAATTACAGGCGCTTTTGATTCTGTCTTATATTCTGTTTTTCCGGCCTGGAAACCTTCCACTGCTTTCTTTAGATCGTCGGTTATGGTGCCATTTTTAGGATTGGGCATTAAACCCCTGGGACCCAGAATTCTCGCTACTTTGGCCAACTTTGGCATCCACTCGGGGGTTGTAACTACTATGTCAAAATTTATTTTTCCCTTGTTAATTTCTTCAATGGTTTCATCAGAACCAACAATATCTGCACCCGCTGTCTCAGCACCTTTTCCAAAAGCCAAGATGCGAAGTTTGCGGCCGGTAGCAAAAGGCAGGGAAACTAAACCACGGAGTCCCATTTGAGCCGTGTTGACATGAGCTTCGAGGGTAGCATCAAATTTGGAATAAGACAGCTTTTTGACCATGTCAATTGCCTCAGTCAAAGAATAAATTTTGGTTCTGTCTAAATCCTTGGTCAATTCCTGGTATTTTTTGCTTCTGGGCTTGGCTTTACCGGGCTTGGTAGCTTTTTTAGCTTCTTTTTTCTCGTCATCGCGAGGAGTCCCGCTTTGCGAGACGACGTGGCGATCTTCCGCTTCAATTTTGTCATCCTGAACGATTAGTGAAGGATCTTCCGATCCGGGAAGATTCCTCGTTTCACTCGGAATGACAGATTCGTTAGGCGACTCAGACTTCGCCTTCTTTATCTTTTTTGAAGCCTTTTCTTCAACTTCTATTTGCGCATCGTCAATAATTTTTATTCTTGGTCTACCCATAATTTTCCTTTGTCATTCCCGCGAAAGCGGGAATCTATATAAATGACGCTATTGCGTCACTTTCACTCCCATCGAACGTGCAGTGCCTTCGACAATTTTCATAGCCGCTTCGATATTTTTGGTATTTAAATCAGGCAATTTGGCTTCGGCAATAGTTCTTACCTGGGCGGCGGTCAAAGTTCCAACCGGTGCTTTCATAGCCGTGCCGGATCCTTTTTCCAAATTTAGGGCTTTTTTGATCATTTCCGCTACCGGCGGTTCTTTGGTAATAAAAGAAAATGTCCGGTCTATGTAGACGGTAATAACTACCGGCAAGATATTGCCTTTTTTCTCGGTTGTTTTATCATTAAAAGCTTTGACGAATTCCATAATAGGCAGTCCGTGTTGGCCCAAAGCGGGTCCAACCGGAGGAGCAGGTGTTGCTTCCCCAGCCGGAATGTTTAATTTAATGAATGTTTTTACCTTTTTGGCCATGTTATTTTTTTTATTCTTGGCCAAAAAGGCAAGCTCTGCTTATCTTTTTGGCCATATTTTTTCTTTACCCTTTACGCTTACCCCTTTCCCCTAGAGCTTCTGCACTTGCAAAAAATCTAATTCCACCGGGGTCTCTCTCCCAAAGATCGAGACTAGGACTTTAACTTTGCCTCTTTCCTGATCAACCGAGTCAATTTTACCGATGAAGTCGGCGAAGGGCCCGTCCACAATCTTAACCGTATCATTGGCCATAAAGGCTTGTTTGTACATCGGGGCTTCGGTTTGGGTAAATTTAACAATCGTGGCCACTTCTGCTTCAGAAATCGGAGTGGGTTTATTACCCATACCTACAAAGCCGGTCACTCCCTGGGTGGTCCGGACAGCCAGCCAGGAAATATCATCGAGGACCATTTTAACCAAAATATAACCGGGAAAGATTTTTTCTTTGACATTAACCTTTTTTCCGCCTTTAATCTCGATTTTATCCTGGGTTGGTACTAACACATCCAAAATTTTATCTCCCAAATGCTCAGATTCAATCCGTTGTTTTAGGGTATGGGAAACTTTATTTTCATGACCGGAATACGTGTGGACAACGTACCATTTGGCATTGGGGTTTTGTTTTTTGTCATTCCGACTTTCATTTTTGTCATCCTGATCCGGCTCTGCCGGAGAAGGATCTCCTTCGTCCGCTGGTTCATCAGCAGAAACTGGTTCATCGGCAGAAATCGCCGGCTCGCTTGGTCGCGAAGCACCACTTGCATTTTCAGATAGATCGGAGGAGGTCGGAGTGTCAGCAGAATCGGATGACGGTGTGTCAGATAGATCGGATAACGGCGCATCGGAAGGAGCCAGAGCATCGGAGGGTTTATTTTCCGATGTATCCACTATCTGATCTTTTCCGATTTTTTCCGATTTTTTCTGATCTATCTGGTTATTGTCCATATTGATCCAGTATAAAAGCTGTTAAAACTGTCAAAATATAATCCAATCCCCCCAGGAACAGTCCCACCGCCACAGCCACTATTACTACTAAAATAGTGTAGCGAATGGTTTGCTCACGGCTGGGCCAGGCAACTTTTAACAACTCTTCCTTAACTTCTTTTAAAAAGCCAAATATATTCATTAAATTAGGGTAAAGGGGGAAGCGTAAAGGGTAAAGTTAACTTTGTCCTTCCCCCTTAACGCTTTACCCTACCAAAAAGCCTCCTATTTTGGAGGCACTTTGTCAAGTATAACAAATACAATGATATAATTGCAACAATGAAAACTTCCTCTGTCATTCCTGCGAATGCAGGAATCCAATTAACCATCTCTAGTTCGGAATTAGATCCCGTAACAAGTACGGGATGACAAGAAGAAAATTATGAAAAAGCATTTGGCAATTTTTAAAGGGGAAGCAGGGGAGTTGATACTTTCCGGTAAAAAAACTATTGAATCCCGTTTTTCCCAGATGAAAAACCCGCCTTTTGGGGTCATTTCCAGTGGAGATTTAGTTTACATAAAGCCTTCCGGTAAAGATATAATCGGGGAGTTCCGGGTAAAAAAAGTGATCTTTTTTGACGGCCTGAATGCGGATGATATAAATGATTTAAAAAGCAGGTATGAAAGCGACCTTGCGGTAGAAAAAGATTATTGGAATATGGCAGCAAGAGCCCGTTTCGGCACCCTTATTTTCATAGGAGATTCTTCGAGGTTCATTACTTCGCCGGTTAAAATTAAAAAGTCCGACCTTAGAGGTTGGGTGGCGCTGGGTTAGGTTGGTTTGCCTCCTGGTTTGACAAGGCAGAAGGGGTGGCATAGGAAGAAAAGGCATCGGAAAAAACCAATTTATCCTCCTGTTTTTGTATCCTGACTAAGGATTTTGGGATCGTATTATTTAGGGTTAAATCTTTTCTGCCGTCAATTACTCCTTCTGCAATCCCGATTGGTCTTTCAAAAGCCAGAGGCTTTGTTTCGGATAAAAGTGTTAACATGATTTTATTCCAAATCGGGGCGGCGCCGGTGACTCCGGAAGTTAAAGCCGGATTCATGGGTGAGCTGTCCGGATTGCCTACCCAAACTCCCACCACAAACTTTGGGGTGTAGCCAAAAGTCCAGTTGTCTTTTTTACTGTCGGAAGTGCCGGTCTTAACTGCCGCCTCATATCCGGGGATATTCAGCAGGGAACTTTGGCCAAAGGCAGGAGTGCGTGCCTTGTTATCTTTTAAAATATCCGTGATTAAATAAGCGATTTGCGGTTCGAGAACGCGCTCACCGGAGTTGCTGTACTCTTCCAGTACATTGCCACCGGAATCCGTTACTTTCAAATACGGCGTTGGATACTTTTTAACCCCAAGATTAGCAAAAGTGCCGTATACAGACATCATATCAATCATCTTTACTTCTCCTCCCCCTAAGGTTAGGGAGAGCCCGTATCTGCCGGGGTCAGTAAAAGTGGTAATGCCTAAATCCCGGGCAGTTTTGATCATATTGTCGAGGCCGACTGTGGCTAACAACTTAACCGCCGGGATATTATAGGAAGATCCCAGTGCTGTCCGGATGGAAACGGGCCCGTGAAACCGACCGTCATAATTGACGGGGGCGTACCTGTTGGTGCCATCCTTAAAACTCACCGGCGTATCCAATATTGTATTTCCCGGACTAAAACCTTTTTTAAAAGCTGTGGCATAGGTGATAACTTTAACAGAAGAGCCCGGTTGGCGCAGGGCTGTTGTTACATTAAAATTACCGAAACCCGGTTCATGGTAGTCCTTGCTCCCGACCATAGCCAGAATTTGGCCGTTTGTGTCGGTGACTAAAGCTGCCCCATTTTGTACATTCAAGGGAGCCAGTTTATCTACCTCTCCTTTGACAATTGTTTCAACAATTTCTTGTAAGTTAAGGTCCAAAGTGGTGTAGATTTTCAAGCCTCCCTGGGAAACCACCCTTGGCCCGTATTTTTGCGAGAGGAGATCCCGGACGTACATCACAAAATGCGGGGCGAGAATATTATTTACCGGTGGTTTTAAGTTTAATTCTTCCGCAAAAGCATTCTCGGCTTGTTTTTGAGTGATATAACCGGCTATCTTCATCCGGTTTAAGACTTCTTTTTGCCGCAGTTTAGCCAGTTCCGGCCGGGGGCCGTACGGAGAAAACTCGGTGGGGGAAACAGGCAGGCCGGCCAGAAATGCGCTTTGGGAGAGGGTCAGGTCGCGGGGAGCCTTGCCGAAATAAGTTTGCGCCGCCGCCGCAATACCGATATTGGTGCCGCCGTAGGGAGCCTCATTAAAATACATCTGCAGGATCTCTTCTTTTGAATAAACCCTTTCAACCCACAAAGCCAGGATGATTTCTTTAATTTTGCGGACATAGCTTTTCTCCGGAGTGAGCAGTGAATTTTTAATCAATTGCTGGGTCAGGGTGGACGCGCCTTCCATACTGCCTGTTTTAAGGTTGTGGTAAAGCGCCCGGATAATAGCAATAGGATCAATGCCAGGATGGCGGTAGAAATTTTGGTCTTCGGTAGCAATGGTGGCCCTGATTAAATCCTGCGGGACTTCCGGCAATTTAACCAGGGTGCGGTTTTTGCCTTCATAGAGGCGGTAAAGTAAAACGCCACTGCGGTCATAAAATTCGGTGGTAACCGGTTGATCAGAGGAAATCAGCCTGGTAGGTGAGGGCAGCTGGTAGGCCGCCGTGAGCAGGAAAATGGTGTAGGAGACAACAAAGACCAAAAATGCCCCTGCGCCAAGAGCAATTTTGAATTTTCCGGAGAGCCGTAGTTTCTTGGGACGTCCGCGCCTGCGTTTAGTTGCTCCAGCCGGCAACCCCACTCTCTTGCAAGCTAACGCAAGCGTCCTGCGGCTAATCACCTCGGATACGGTCGACTTCGTCGACTCTAGAGCTTGCTGCGTTCGGAGATAGCCTCCTTTCGCAAAATAGGCAAACAATTTCATTAGCTGTAAGGGTGTATTGCCAACCTTAATGAGGAAAATTTTAACCAAAAGCAGAGCTATATAAATAGGCGGCTTAGTAGTAGTTTTTTTCTTCGGTCCTCTAGGCATAAATTTAAGCTTAAGGCCAGCAGGGAGATCTGTAGCCGCATTCTAAAAGATTTTTTCCCAGCCCACAAGAGGGCAACTTGACAAATGCAAACCCATAGTGTATAATTTGTTGTTAGTATGAATAAGAGCCCCGATTTTGGAGAAAACTTGAAGGGATCTGAATTAGGAGCAAAAGTGTTTGCTGAGGGATTCCGACGATTACAAGAATTGCGAGGTGAGCCTTTGGGGTCTAGACTACCAACAAGGGTACTAGCTGATAGAAGAGTAGTCGCTGGGCTTGCTACGGTCTTGCTTCTTGCTTTGGTTGTTAATGTAGCTTCCGGATGGGATTCACGCTCAAGCAACTCACCAAATATAAATACTGTCCCGGAAACGGTAACTCAGGCTGCTTCAGATTTCAGTTTACCCATAGATCCTTATCCTTTGCCCAGGTTTGCTGATGTGGTTTCCCGTGACATACAAACCATGCCTATAAAAGAAGGAATTAACTTAAAGCCAGTTTCCAGTTTTACACCGGTTAGATTTCGGATTGATGTGCAGGAAGGGGTTAATGTACGTTATTCTCCTGATCAGGAATCAGATAACAGAGTTAAAACAGATCAAGACGGATATGTCTATAAAGCTCTGCCAAATGGAGATGATGCGGGTGTTTATTCCGAGTTTGTGGTAAGGAAGGATGACAAGAGTGGGGAAATTACTATTTTTGCCGCTCGTGCAGGTGAAAAAGGATTAGAGTATTTGGCAATTTACGCTAATGGCTGGAGTTTAGTAAAAGCCACCATTGAAAGTTTTGATCCAGAGAAAAAAGAGATTGAGGTTCAAATTGAGGATATGTTTCGAAAAGATCTTTCTGCACAAACTCCACAAGAGGCGCCGGTTATTAAATGATAGGAGCTACTAGCTGGTGCTCAGTAAATAAAGCCCCAGGGTGATTAGAATTATCCCAATAATTTTAGGAATCAAAGTTAGTAAAGTATATTTTTCCTCAAAGATTTGCGGATATTTTTTGCCTAAAATTATCGCCAGAATAAATAAAAATGCATATTGACTGCCCTGAAGCGAATTTACCAGGGCCGGATTGGCCAGGGAGATAGAGAAAAGCAACAAAAATTCCGATAAGGCGCCGCTTACTTGTCCTCCCAGGAATATGAAACCCGTTTTGGAGAAGAAATTGATTTGTGTGCCTTTTGAAGTAATAATTTTTCTCCGTAAGCTAGGAATAATCAGCATTAAAAAACAAAGGGGTAGTAGTATTAGCCTTGACCAAACTAGTACTGAAAAAAAATCTGCTCCCAAATATGCCTGTCTTAAAATAATGTAGGAAAGGGCAAAGCTTCCCGCAGATAAAACTTCATATATTATTTCCCGTTTACTTAAAGATCTTTGTAAAAGATTTTGCAGGGATAAAAAAACCATCCCCAAAATCAAAATTAAAATAGCCCAAGCTTGAATGGTTGCAATAGCGTTTGTTCCCGAAGCTGTAATTAAAAGGATCAGAGGTATAAGTGTGCCAATAACGGGGACGACCCGGGAAACATGACCTATTTTTAAGGCCTTAAACATTAAATATGCTCCCAAAGTCCAAAGTAAGGTAGATAAAGATGCCAGATTAAAAATCGCCACAGAAGGAATATGAGTGAAAGGCAGAGCGAAAATTGCCAGGATAGAAATCAGGCTGATATAAAAAATATAAACTAATGGGTCAGGAATAGTTTTATTTAGTAGAAATTTACTGGCTAAAACTGAAAAAGCATTAAAAAGATATGCAGTGAGGGTGAATGGTAAATGGTTCATGTTTTAGACGATAGATGTTAGAGGATAGAAGATAGTGGTAGAAGATAGATGTTGGAAGATAGATTTCTAATTTCTAACTTCCATCCTCAAAATACTACCTTCTATTTTCCATCATCCACCTTCCAGCTCCTTTCCTATTTCTTTATATCTTTTCTCCAACACTTCCTCTGCCTGGACTGTGTGGCCGATGAATCGTAGCAGGGAATGAGGAATCCCGTTATGCTGAATAATATCTGCGTACACCAGCGCTGACGGTCTGATATGCCGGGATTGGTTGGAATAATCTACTTCTACCAGACCAAACCTGGGCTCAAACCCTAAATGCCATTCAAAATTATCTATAAGAGACCAGTAAAAAAATCCCCTGACATTAACTCCGGTTCTGACAGCCCTGGCTACTTCTTGTAGATACGAAATCAAGAAGCGGTTTCGCCGGTCATCGTTGGTGGAAGCAATGCCGCATTCGGTTATATATATAGGTATGTCATCGGCCAAATCGGTAAGAACATCAAAAATTCCTTCCGGGTAAATTTCCCAACCAAGGTCGGATACGTCATGTGTTTGCGGCGCCATGTCTATCCGCTGGGATATCCAATTCTTGTCTTTGAAACGGACATGGAAGTAATAATTAATCCCCAGAAAATCATGGGTGCCTTTGGTAAAAATATAAAACAGGTGGTTAACAAAAAGATCGTTTAAGAAAACGGCAATTTGCGCTGATAAAGAATGTTTGTGATACGATTCAAAAGAAAGAATATTATTGGCAATACCAACCGGTTTGCCGGCCGGAAAGAGGTAGTGCAAGAATTTATAAACTTTGCGGTGGGCGGAAGTTAAATTTAAAAAGGTTTTTATTTGGCCAAACCAGCTTTTATTTGAATGGGGCCAGGATTTTGCTATATATGTTTCATAGATATATACTCCGGGTTCATTAAGCGTGACCCATAAATCAACATATTCGGCGATTTCAGGAGCGATTTTTTTGACAAACCTTTCAAAATACTTGACGGTAGCTCCGTTCTCCCAGCCGCCTTTATCAGCTACCCATTTGGGTAGGGTAAAGTGCCAGAGAGTCAGCATCACGGTAAGATTAAGTGACTTAAGGTATTTAAGCACCTTAACATAATGTTTAATTTCGGCCTCGTCAAACTCACCTTCCCGGGGTTCAATTCTGGACCACTCAATAGATAACCGGTGAGCATTGTGGTTTAGGGATTTTGCCAGGTCAAAATCCTGTTCGAAGAGGCGATATTGATCGCAGGCCGCTCCGGAGCGTTTTTCCGGAGGCTGGTTTTTCATTTCCCAGTCCCACCAGTCACTATTAATATTATTTCCTTCAACCTGGTGGGCAGAAGTGGCGGCTCCCCATAAAAATCCTTCAGGAAATTTTAAAGTTTCATGGTCATGGTGTTCAGAAGGAAGATTATCCGGCATAATTCCATATTACCATTAATTTAACTCAACAACAGATACCTTAAGTTTGTCATCCTTCAGACCGTCAGGACGCAAGCTCTGCTTATATTCAAACCTGAAAGCGATGGGTTTGGGTTTATTGTTGGTAATATAGAGGTTTTGCCGGGTATTGGATCCTTTGGAGAAGGGATTTGAGTAAATAGAGACGCCATACTCCTTAGGGACATCCGGGATATTGGCAAAATCGTGATTAGTCGGGGCTTCAACTGAGAGTCCGGCTTCTTTAGCCACCCAGTTGATTAAAGAGGCCAGGTGACAAACTCCGTCTCCGAATAGATACCCGTCTGTTTTAAAGCCCTCTTGAGAGTTAAAGTGGGCATTGGTGGTTTTAACTAGTTTGTCTTTGTATTTATCTTCTATATCGGAGTGAAAAGCAAAAGTTTTATCGGGATCCAGCTTAAATTCATATTGGAAAGGTTTTCCGATCTCATCCCACTTAATATCTTTAGAGGAGTTAACCTTGTTGCTGAGGTAGGCGAGATTCAATAGGATATTACCCTTGAAAACATTGTTTACAAATGCATTTCCATAGCGGTTATCCAAAGACATCTCTTTTTGAGCTACTAAATGTTCTGTAGGGGACGGGGCAGTAATACTTTGAAAATTAGCGGGTCCCAATAGCGACCCGAGAGTTAGGGGAACAATGGCCAAAGCATGAAGAGACTTTTTAAACATGAACCACGTATTTTAACCTATTATAGGCCAAAAAGTCAAGTTAAAAAGTTGTGGTATGATTAATTTAATGATACGGTTTCTGCCCTTTATATTGGTGCCTGTTTTAATCATTGCCGGGTTAGGTTTTTGGCGCTTTACAGTATCAAAACAAAATACTGATTCTTTGCCGGAGGCCAGCTCCACCGTTCAGGATGCAGGTCCGGTGGAAGTGCCCAAGATTCTGCCTCAGGCTACAGTTGAAGATAGAGTAAAGAGTTTAGAGGATACCATGGCCAAAATTGTGCCTCAGGTTAATAGCCTGAAGCCTTCCGGAACGTTAACCTCATCCACCGGTGCGCTTGATTCAAGGATAACTAGTTTGGAATCTGCGGTCACAGATTTGAAAACCCGGATTGCGGCTTTGGAAAAAACTGCACCCGCTCCGGCTACCTCTTCCCAATCTATTATTTATATACCAATCGGTTCAACATCAGGTCCCTGGACTAACTCTAATTGGGAACTTCTCAATGAATATGAGATTTCACTTAACCCGGATAATTATCCAGGCTATTCTAATATGAATCTGGAAGTTAATTACCGGATGGTGGATCCGACAGGTACAGGATCAATCAGATTGTATAATGTTACAGATGCCAGTGTGGTGTCTTCACAGCTGGACACAAGCGCCACGAGTTTTAAGTTATATACCACCAATACTTTTAAGTTAGCCAGTGGTCAAAAAACATACAAATTGCAGATTAAAAGTACCAACGACAGACAGATTTATATTCAATCAGCCAGGATTAAGGTGAGTTTTTAATAAGCTTGAAGTTTTCGCTATTGTAGTGTAGTATTTTTCCCCTATGCCAGATACAGAAAAAGGCGAGCAGCATGCATTTGCCAGTAGACGGGTTTCAGTTGGTGCGCCAACTCCGAATAAGCTTTTGGGATTTCTCGAAAGGATACGTCATCCCAACGGTGACGTAGATTCTAATCATCCCGCCATTCAAGGTATAATGCGCCAAGCTGAGGAAGATGATTCGGATGTTTTAGTAATACCCAGGGGTGGTGGGATAGATGTTGTAGCCGGTAGATTTTTAGCTGATGACAATGATCGTAATAGAGTGATTAAAATTTGCGCAGGGGTAGTCCTTGGTACTTTAGTTGGAAGCGCTATTTACTTCATTATTAGAGAACAGAAAAAGTAATCTCTTTATCTATACTTGCAGGGATGTCAGGATTCGGACCTGAAAAAAAGGTTTTGGAGACCTCTATGATACCATTTCATCACATCCCTAAACATTCATAATTGTAGCTGAAATCCAACATACTTACAATAGATCAGTCACAAACATATCACGGCCGTGATATAATTGTGATATGGCGATTCCACAAACCAAAAGAAGAACACTGACCAACTTAATTCTTTTAATCCTGGAAAAAAGTATAGACGGCTATGCCAGATTTGAAGACTTTACTTATCATCATTATAGATACCATTATGGAATTCCGGAACTTAAAAAAAGAACTTTATCACAGGCTCTTAAGAGGTTAAGGGAAAGGGGTTTAATTGAGCTTATTGACGATCAAAAATTAGCTTGGCGTTTAACTGACGATGGTAAGATGAAAGCTGTGGTGGAGCAGTTAAGGTCACAAGAAGGAAAATGGGATGATAAATGGAGAATAGTGATATTTGATATACCGGAAAAAAGAAGAAGCGCCAGGGATTTATTTAGACACAACTTAAAAGCTTGGGGATTTACACCCTGGCAGCAGAGCGTTTGGGTAACCAAGAAAAACTGTACAGGACCCTTGAGAGAATATATTAAAAATATAGGAATAGAGGATTGGGTATTGGTTTTCGAATCAGATAATATCGGACGTTAGTTTTATAATTTTACTTCTTTGTGTTCTGTAGTTTTTCTGCAGTGTTTACAAAATTTACTCAAAGTAAGCTTTTCTTTTATATTTACCGTGTTTTTCGTTGCAGTATAATTCTTGCTTTTGCAGACAGAACACTGGAATGAAAATAAACTGCGGTTACCTTTTTTGGCCATGGGACAGATTATATACGAGAGTCGTCCGATTTTGCAAGCTGCAGGTCTTAGCGTATAATTGAATAATATGTTTCAACGTCCTTCCGCCACCAAAGTAATTATTACATCTTTCCTGGTTGATTTTGTGGATGTAAGCACAAGTATTATAGTGGCGGTCATTACTGGGAGTATGGTGATGATCGCAGAAGCTTTGCAGGGTCTGGCTGATTTGGCGGCATCAGGTTTTTTGCTGATAGGTTTGGCTAGGTCCGGAAAGCCTTCTGACAAAAGGCATCCTTTCGGGTATGGCCGGGAGATATATTTTTGGACTATGCTCTCCGGCGTTTTAATTTTGGGTGTCACCTCTACAATGTCAATTTATTTTGGCTGGCAAAGATTCATTAATCCTTTACCAATTCATAATATTAATTTTGCTTTTGCCATATTAGGGTTATCTATCGCGACAAACGGGTATGCGTTCTCTTTAAGCGTAAAGAGATTGCTTAGAGGAAGGAGTATTTTAAGGATAAGAAAAGTTTTTGGCAGTTCTTCTTTAATTGAAACAAAAACTGCTTTTGTATTGGACTTAATGGGTGTTTTAGCCGCAGTTTTCGGCTTTTTAGCTTTGGTTTTTTACCGAATTACCGGTAATTTAATGTTTGACGGTTTGGGAGCTGTAGCAATAGGTGTTATTTTGGCCATCTTCGGAGTTATTTTAATTATCCCTATCAGGGAGCTGATTATTGGCCAAAGCGCCTCGTCCGAGATAGAGGGCAAAATCAGGGAAGCCACTATGACCCAGCCGGAAGTAAAAGATGTGTTGGATTTAAAAACTATTCATATTGGTTCGGAAAAGTTGTTGGTAAATGCGGAAGTGAGCCTAAAAAGTAATTTAACCACTAAGGATATTGAAGGCATAATAGACAGGATTAAAGCCAATATCAAAAAAGAAGTGCCGGAAGTTAAACACATCCAGGTGGAAGTAGAAACGCCATAAAGTATCTTATAGCTTGCCAGTTTCGGGATTTTATATTAGAATCTCCTCTGATATGAAAGAGGAATCTTCAGGATTTGATGGCGTGAGGCTACCGCGGTATTTAGAAGAAGCAGTAGGCGTAGAGGAGAAGATAGAGAAAGACAGGAGTTTGTTTGATCGGTTGCGGCATCCAGCATATTCGCTTAAGGGTTTTTTGCGGTATCACCCAAAATTTAAAGCAAGGTTAATACTTGCGATTCCTTTGGCAGTATTGACTGCCGGTTCTGTAGATATGGTGTATATCCAGCCACAGATAGATAAGATTAGGTCGATTACTGCTCTTCAGTGTCCTCAGCCATCGGAAAATGAAATTCAGAGAGCTTTTGGAATAGTAGCGGCTAATAGACTCACTTACTACGACCCAAATAATCCTGGATCTCTTCCAAACTGGAGTCCTTCATACAGGCAGGGGTTGACCGAAGGAAATCGTTTATTAGCTCAATCTCTGGATACTTTAGATAATTCCCGAAGGTGCAATGATTTTGTGAAATCAGAAATAGATAGACAATTTGGAGAGCGAGAAATGCTTGAGGGTGGCGCAGTAGTAGCAGGTCTTGTCAGCTTTTCAATTATTTGGTTGAATTCGAGGTTTCGGTCACGAGGTAATAAAATTAAATAAGCGGGACATTTTGAATCTGAGCCGACAGCGGGAATTGAACCCGCGACCCCGTTCTTACCAAGAACGTGCTCTACCACTGAGCCATGTCGGCATTTACCATTAAGAACGTGCTCTTCCTGGGATAACAACTATTTCAAGTTATCCGCTATCGCGGATTTGGTTGTAGTTATCCCGTTAAAGTCGGTTTACGACTTTAACCCACTGAGCCTGCCCGCAATTAGCTGTCGCCTAGGGCGACTGCCAGCGGGCCAAGTCGGCACAAGACAATATTTTAGCACAGATTTCGTGGATTTTAGCACCCTTTTTCTTAATCTGTTCCTGATCTGCTATTTTAATGATTAGTGAGTTTCCAATCTCTTTAGATACTTAATTCTCCAGCTTCTACCGTTGCCCTTATTCAAATTTCTAAAACAGGGAGTTAGGGAATGACAGTTGGGACAGATTAGTCGTAAGTTGCCTTCTTTGTTATTTTCTGAATTCCCGTCAATATGATCTACCTCTAACGGGACTTTTGCTGTTACCGGATGTCTTTGGTTCCATCCACAATTGGAACACTTTTCTCCATATTTTTTTAAAAGGTACCGTCTGATATGACCGAAGAGCGTTTTAGTAGTTATACCTCTATTTCCGTTTTCTAGGCCTTGTTTCCATCTGGTTATATAGTGCCTGTAATAGTAATCACATTGGCATTTAACAGAACAATATTTACGATTAGATCCGTATATTTGTTTGTTACACCCTTCGCAGAAATAAAATTGTTTTGGCCGTTTAGAGTTATTAACAATAGCAGAACAACTTGAACTACAATATACTTTTTCGTTATGAGGTTTTGCCTTAAAACCCTTATTGCATGCAGGATTACAGCACTTACGATGTTCGAGTGGTTTTCTGAGGGAGTCATAGATTCCGTTCCGCCACGCTTTTTTCGTGATCTCGGATTGCCTTAATTTATAAGCAGAATCATTATAAAAACTGGCAGGCATATAAATACAATATCCGAAGTAATCCCGAAAGTCAAGAAGTCAGTTGGGTTACAAAAAGGAGCCGATGACCGAGTATGATTCGGTAGTCTTTGCTTTACAAAAGCATTGCTTTATCCATTTAAGCTACATCGGCACACAAGCTATATTTTACCAAGTTTGGATCTAAAAAGTTAGTGGAAATTTAAATAACAGAAGCAAACGGACTTTCTAATCCATTCAAATGAACTTTTAGAGTTATCAATCAGGTCAGAAAATAAATAATTCCTCCCTACTTAAGTCGTTAGCCAAATTTTCTCCTCAGAAATTTGAGGTGGGTGTCCTGTGATGTATCGTTCTGGTACGTCAACTGCGGACTCCCTAAAGTAAACAAAACAGTGAAGAAAAATATTTTGGCTTTAAACGTGCTAAGCAGGGCAGCCCTGTACCATTACGGTACGGGGTTTGTCCTTCAGGCCATCTACTTTAATGTCCTTTAGGATAATTTAATACTAGTACTAAAAAGGGGTCCTTGTCAACTGCAAGTTATGTTTACGCACACAAGGCTATGCCCTGTGTGCGTAAGAAATTTAAGAAGATTTTTACTCCACCTTAATCTCTTCTGCCAGGAACGTCCCACTGCTGATGATCCCTTCAACCTTGACCATACTGCCCACAGCTAAGGTTCCTTCTTGCTCAAACTCAGAAACCATAGTCGGGTCGCTGGTGACAGAGATTCCGGCTACTGTAAAAGTATTACCGGACATAGCAGTGACTTCACCTCTGATTTCAAAGCTAGCAGTACCGGCAGTAACCGCTTCATCTGCTTCTTCTACTGCTTCGTCTTCGACTTCCTCAGCCTCGTTTCTAATTTCTACTCTAGTCCCATCTTCATCCCCCCCGTGTGCCGTTATGAGCACAGGTGTTGCTATGAATAGAAGTAATGATAAAGCTGATATTGCAATTAAATGTTTCATTCTTTTCTCACCCCCTTCCGTTTTCTGTTTCTATAGGTATAAACGGATGTAGTGCCAAAATGTTACAAAATGCTTAAGGTCTGCGTATATACATATGGATGTAGTAAAATAGCAGGCATGGATCAGGAAGTTTCGGATTTGGTGCATCAGGCTAGGAAAGGGAGTAAGGAGGCGTACGGAAAACTATATACTTTAAATTTAAAGAAAATATATAGGTTTATTTATTATATGGTATACGATATAAAGCTGGCAGAGGATTTAACTCAGGATACCTTTTTTAAGGTCTGGAAATCCTTATCAAAGTATCAGGAAGAAAAAGGCACTTTTACATCGTATCTTTTTACCGTCGCTCACAATTTAGTAATTGATTACTCGCGTCGGAAAAAAGAATTCCGCCTTGATCCGGAAATTGCAGAGGCTATTGCCTCCGGTGAGGATATTGAAGATCAGATGATCAGGAAAGAACGGCAAGAGCAGGTACAATACGCTTTGGCAAAGTTGGATGGTCCGGATCGGCAGATTGTGATGCTGCGTTTTTTTGAGGAGCTGCCTACCCGGGAAATTGCCAAAATTATGGATAAAAAAGATGGGGCAATAAGAGTGGCTTTGTATCGCGCTTTAGAGAAACTTAAAAAAATTTTGAAAGGAGCAAAATATGAATAAATTATTAGATAATTTAAAAAATGATTTCCAAGACACACCGGTATCCCGGGATTTTATGGATCAGGGCTGGTCTAACCTGGAGAAGAGGATTACCGGGGAGGAGCGTTTTAGGCAGATACGTTCGCTCACGGTGGTTTTATTTGCTGTAGTGATGATCGGAGGAGGCATAAGTGTCAATCTGGCCCAGGCAGCACTGCCCGGGGAAATTTTGTATCCGCTAAAGAGGACCTCGGAACAAGCAGTTTCAGCAATTACCGGTGATAAAACGCCGCAACTTGAACACCGGGCGGATGAGATTGTCGGCCTGGTAGAAAAAAAGCAGGATTCAATAGGGTTAAAACAGGCTGTTGATGATTATAAAAAACAAGTTTTAGAAGTTAAACAGGAACTAGATAGTTCAGGCAAAGAAGATGAAAGTTTCAAAGAGCAATTGGAAAGCCACAGCGGTAAATTTAATAATTTATTGGAAGAAAGTAAATCCGGGAAAGATGAACTAAAAGAGGCAATTGAAGTTGCAAATCATGGTAAGGATGAAAATCAAAAAGAACGTAACTAAAAAGCCATCCTTGATCAACTAGACCGGGTCATACTATACTGATCGGATGGAAAAAATCCGCAAACAACCACCGTTATTCTTTTTATACCTCACGGTTTTTATCACCATTGTCGGCTTCGGGATGATTTTCCCTCTCTTGCCCTATTATGCCAGGCAATTTAATGCCTCGGAGTGGACAGTGGGCCTTTTGGCGGCCAGCTACGCCATTGCCCAGTTTTTACTGTCTCCGATTTGGGGCAGGCTTTCCGATCGGTATGGCAGAAAACCGATTATTATAATTTCCCTTTTGGGATTGGGTCTTTCATTTCTCTTTTTCGGTTTGTCAGATAGCTTATTTGGGCTGTTTATTGCCCGGATTCTGCAGGGCATTTTTTCTGCCGCCGCCATCTCTTCCGCCTCAGCTTATGTAGCAGATGTGACCAGCAAAGATCAGCGGATTAAAGGTATGGGTCTGCTCGGAGCATCTTTTTCGGCCGGTTTTATCTTCGGCCCGGGGATTGGTGGGGTTTTATCTGCAGTACACTTGTCATTTCCATTTTTTTTGGCCGCCGCCCTGGCTTTAGTTAATTTTATTTCAGTCTTTCTTTTCCTGCCTGAATCTTTGAGTAAAAAAACTGAGAAATTAAATATCAGAGAAGGGCTTTTTAACTTAAAGCGCATGTTTAATGCCTTAAAAGGGGAGATGGGGTCGTTTTTTATTCTGGCGTTTCTTTGGTCTTTTGCCCTGACTAACAACGAAGTGGCAGTACCGCTTTTTGGTATGGAAAACCTAAATTTATCCGTTGCGACAATCGGTTATTTCTTCTCGGTTCAGGGGGTTTTGGCAGTTATTATGCAATCCGTCCTGCTGTATAAAATTACTCATTTTTTTGGTGAACACCGGGCGGTTGTTTTGGGGCTGACTATTATGGCCATTGGATTGTTTTTGGTGCCCTTTGCCAATAGCCACATATTGTTACTTCTCTTTATGGTGTTGATGACCCTGGGGTCTTCTATGACCAGGCCAACGCTGGTTACACTTGTGTCAAAGCAGACGAAAGAAGGGCAGGGTATCACTATGGGAATTTTTTCCTCATTTGAAAGTCTTGGCAGGGTGTTTGGCCCGCTTCTGGGAGGTTGGCTCTTTTCCACCTTTGGTTTTCATTCACCCTTCACAATCTCTGCAGTCTTGATTTTACTAACTTTAGTTTTTGTGGTGCAAATTAAAGGGTTTTTCAGGAATTAAAACCCCAACAGGCCGGAAAGCAGTCCCACAAAGAAGCCCAGAATTCCCTGCAGAAGCGAAGTTCCGCCGATGGGTACCATCAGTAGGACTAAAAGAATCAAAAATCCATAAGGTTCAATCCGGGAATATGATCTGGCCAGGTTATACGGCAGTTGCGACAGTAGTATTTTTGACCCGTCCAATGGCGGAATGGGAAATAGGTTAAAAACTCCCAAAACCAGGTTAATTAAAACTGTAAAACGCAGGAGTGATCCGACAATCGCCGGAAATGTTTGCGGCATGGCATTCAGTAAATGGTAGATTAAAGCTGCGGCAATAGCCAGGCTAAAATTGGCCAAAATTCCGGCGGCTGAAACCATCAGTTCGCCCTTGCGTAAATGGGAAAAATTCAAAGGGTTAACCGGTACCGGCTTAGCCCAGCCGAAAAGAATCGGGGAACCGGTGAAAATAAGGAGCGCCGGTAAAAGAATTGTCCCGAAAAGGTCAATGTGGGGAATGGGATTTAAAGTTAAGCGTCCGGCGCGCTCGGCCGTATGATCCCCGAATTTTAAAGCCACAACTCCGTGCATGACTTCATGCAGGATGACGGAAAAAAGCAGTATCAGTATTGAACCGGCAAAAAAGATTGGATCCATATAAATTTAGTTTTTAGTTGTCAGTTCCAAGTTTCCAGTGAGTTTACATTGATAATTGTAACATTAGAAATTCATTGAAAACTGAAAATTGTAAATTGGAAATTACTATGATATAGTTTACCACATGTTAGCGTGTATCAGTTGCGGGAAAAGTAAGAATACTGTTAATTTCTCCAGGCACAAAAAGGGTTCTTCCGGAGCCGGTGGAAACTGGGCCCTGCGCGCCCCGATTTCCAAAAGATATCAAAGACCGAATTTACATATGTTTAAAGGTAAAAAATATTGCACCAAATGCTTAAGGACGCTTAAAAAAAGTTTACCGGTTCAATACAAAACTGAATCCCTATCTGCCCCGGTTGTTTCTGCTTCAGCCTGACTTACCCCGCGCATGTGCACGATCGTATCAATGTATGTCCCAGTGTAGTTACAGGTTTTTAATGGGAAAATCGGGGTAGCCGTTTAGGAAGTCTTTTAAGGAAATAGCTTTTTTGCCTTCCATTTGAAGTAGAAATCTGTCATTCTGAGTGACTAGCGAAGAATCCCCAGACTTGTTCTGGAATAAATCCAGAGATCCTTCTCCGCCAACTGGCGGATCAGGATGACGGAAAGGGAGAAACTTTACAATTTTTCCATTCCATTTAGTCCAGGCACTTGGCCAGGGATAATAGGCTCGGATCCTTTTATCTAAAGTGCGCAGAAAATCAGTTGATACCTGCCTGCCGGCAGGCAGGTCAAAGTAGCCGCTTTCTTTGGTCAGCAGTTTGCAAAAAGTGGCATTGATATGATTTTGTTCTTTTGGTTGAATCTTTCCGGCTAAAAATTTTTCAATAATTTTTGGTAAAACTGCCGCCGCTTGGAGGAACATTTTTTTACTCAAAGTGTCGAAAGTATCCCTATCAGAAAGCTCTAAACTTTCTTGATATAATATGGGCCCATGATCCATTTCCTCATCCATCTTAATTATGCTTATTCCGGAAATCTTATCGCCGTTTAGAATAGCTGATTGGATAGGAGAAGGTCCCCGGTATTTGGACAGAAGAGAAGGGTGAACATTAACAGCGCCGAATTTAGGAGTATTAAGTTCTTCTTTGGTAAGTATTTTCCCAAAAGCCGCCACAACTGCCAAATCGGCTTCATTTAAAGAGTCAACCAGAGTAAAGCGTTTGGCCAGTGTATCCTTGATGGGTTGAACAAAATTCGGAGTGCCTAGAAAAGCTATTTTAATCATAATGGTTCTGTCATTCCGGACTTGATCCGGAATCTATATAATTATTGTATGGATCCTGAAGCAAGTTCAGGATGACCCTAAAGGGTCACTTCCTGGTACACATCTGTACCCACCTTATCTTTGCCGGTGAATTTATAGAATTTGCCTTTTTGTTCCAGCACCCGGTCAGAAAATAAAACCCCATTTAGGTGATCAACTTCGTGTTGGAATATCCAGGCTAAAACCCCCTTTAAGGGTATGGTGACGGTTTTTCCCGTATTATCCTGGTAACTCACTTTAATACTAGTAGATCTTCTCACCTCACCCCACATATTCGGCACAGACAAGCAACCTTCAAAATACAGCTTGGTCCGTTTTCCCATGGAGATAATTTTAGGGTTAATTACCGGCATAAATTCCTCCCCGTTTTTGGCTACAAAAAAGCTTTCCGAGAGTCCCACTTGAGTGGCGGCCAAACCAACTCCTTCCGGGTCCTTAAAGGTTTTGGTCAATTTGACCATTTCTTTTAAGGTATCTTTTAATGTCTGGTTAATCTTTTTAACCGGCTTGGTTTTAACTCTTAGCTTTGCATCAGGCGCTTTAATAACAGACAACATGAGGGAATTGTATCATCTTAGGTTTAACTTGCCAAATTTGACACAAAAATGCTAATCTGAGATAATCCATGCGTCAAAATGGGCAGTAAAGCTGAACATAGTATTTATAGAAGTCCTCAGCTAACAAAAGCTTTTACCGATATAAGGCTTGGGCATGGCTTGTCTGTTAGAACATTAGCAAATCAGGTTCATGTTGGTGTTTCTACTGTGGATAGAATACTAAATCCGAATGATAGAAAAGGTGTTAGTTGGGATACTTTCTCAAGAGTGGTCTTAGGTCTCACTAATAACGAAGAAGAAAGAGATCTACTTCGAAATTTAGCGGAATCTTCTCCTGTATTTAATAACTATATTAGTCCTTTTGCCCAAAGGGTGGATCGGGCAGTTGAAAAATTAGGTTTAAGCCAGACAAGCAGAGCTCTCTTGCAGAGTTTAATACTTCGTCAAATCAGTATGATAGGTGGAGCTCTTCAGGAGGTAGAATCTACTAGTCGAGCGCATCCACAAGAAGATCAACGATTTCAAGATGCTTCTAATTTACCTACTCGATTTCCTATTTCTCGCGTAAAACGCTCAGGTTCTTCAGCTCCTTAAGTTTCCACATAAACACCCGGGCTTTGGATTTGGCGCTGTAGTAGCCTTTAGTGAAGTTGAGGGCTTCTTCCAATACTCCGCGGTTGACGGTTTTGGCCAGTTTAATGTAAAGAGAGTAGCGTTTTGTATCTTGTAAGCTTTCAGCGAGATATACTCCATACATTTGAAATTCCCGGGAAATATTCTTCGGCCGGTCTTTGAATTTGGCTTCAGCTATAGCTTTGGCAATAGACTTCATGGTTAGTTCTTAGTTTTCAGTTGTCAGTTCTCAATGAGTTTTCAAGAGCGATTAGCTCGCAAGCTTCGCTTATTGATCATTGTAATATTGAAAATTCATTGTAAATTGAAAATTGTAAACTGAAAATTATCTGGCTGCGCCAGATCCCGTTGCTTCCTTCAGCTGGGTCAGCGCTTCTAAATAATTCGGTTTTAATCTGATCGCCTCCTGCAGCATTTCAACTTCTTTTTCCTTTTCACCGGCGGCATCTAAAATCAGGGCTTTATTGTAAAAAAGTTTGGGGTCGGTGGGAGCTAAGTTAATGGCGGAATCCAGCGTTTCCAGGGTTTTAACAAGAAAAGTTGGATCTACAACAACCAATTCAAAATAAGTTCTGACTGCCGTCCGCAGGAATGAAACATTGTTGGGGTGTTCCTTTAGAACTTTAGCAGTTTGCATATCAGCCTCACTTTTCAGCGTTGCCGAAAGAGTTGCATCAGATTCTTGCAAAGCAACCGCAGATTGGGCGGCCGCAAAGGCCAACTCTGACCGGTAAAAAGGCTCACCTTTATTTAAGTCAACAGCCTCTGCCAGCAGATTATATGCCTGGCCGGGGTTACCGGCATCAGAGGCGCGGTTGCCTTTGGCAAAAAGAGTGTCGGCAGACCAAAGCTGGATGATGGAATATAGAAGATAGAGGACGGAAAAGATGACAATACCTTTGGCAATTTGGGAATAAGCTTTTCGACGGTAGATGATAGAAAATAGATGATTGAATTTTGAAGTTGGAAGATGGAAGGTGGAAAGAGAATCAGTGGCGACGAAAGCAAGAGCAGGGAAGAGGTAGAAAAAGACGGCTACTATTACGACCGAAAAGAGGAAGAAGTTGGAGATGAGATAGGAGAGGTAAGAAGCCAACAATGCAAGAATTAAATTTCTAATTGACCTAATTTCTAATTGACCTAATTGGGATTTGGGGTTTGGGATTTGATTAGAAATTAGAAATTCGGATTTAGAAATTTTTTTGATACACCAAAAAATGAATGTTCCGACAACTAACATGTATGCCCCAAACCCCACGATTCCCGTAGTAGCCAGGTAATTTAGGAATTCATTGTGGGCCTTGTTGTAGAGAAAATCCCACTCGGAAGTTAAATTATGTTCCGCCGGGCGGTATTGATAATAAGAATAAGCAAAAGTTTCTACGCCGGAGCCAAAAATCGGGTAGTGTTTGAAAATATCTAAAGCTCCGCGCCAGACAATTAACCTGATTTGGCCGGATTCAGTCCCGCCGTTTTCGAGTTGTGTGCCGATAGATCCTCCGCCGGCTGGTGAAGATAGGGATATACCGGGTCTGGCCGGGGCGGCAAATTTGGAAACTAATCTGAAAGAAGTTAGAGCTGATCCAAAGAGGAGGTTGATTATCAGAAAAGATATTATAGTGATGGTTAATAATCTGGTAGTGTCATTCTGGGGAGAATCCGGCTTTTGCCGGAGACGACTCCAGAATCGATTCTGGACAAGCCAGAATGACAAAAATATCACCATCCCTCCAATAAGCCCCAATGTCGGTCCCCTGGAGTAGGTAAAAGTAAAAGCCAGATAATAGGTAGTTAGTAGTAGGTAGTAGGTAGTTTGGGAGGATTTTTTGGTTGCAGTTAGTAAGAAATACAAAGCCGGGAAGATCAGCATGGCCAGGTAGCTGGCCAGCCAGTTTGGTTGGCCTAAAGTGGCAAAAACCCGTTCCTGTACTCTTTGAATCCAGCAATCTGCATTAAATTCTCCTCTTAAAATTACACAAGACGGGGACACTCCGAAGTGTTCAGAAATTGCCCAGAGGGAAATAATAAACCCGGAAGCCAAAGCGAATTTCAGGGCGGTTTTAAGCTTAGGAAAGTCCATATTGGAAACAAAGGCCCAGTAAAGCAGCAGATAGGAAATAATTGAAAGTAAGCCCCCGTTTGAGCGAGAATAATAGCCCCAGATAGAGGTGTGAGGGTCAATTGAGAAAATGGTGGAGAGGATATTGGCTCCCAGGAATAATAAAAGCGGAATATCCAAAGGAGTTCGATTAAAGATTAATGATTTGCCTCCGAAGGAGGGGTGTGCCAGATTTATGATTTTTAAAGCCCAGGTGCCGACAATAATGACAGTAAGGCCATACACCAAAATCATTTTGTTATATTCAAACAGTTCGTAATTTGCAGAAGACCAAAAAAGGGGGGTCAGGAAAAATAGCAGGTAAAAAGAGTAAGTAATTATTCGGTCTAGCATACGTTTGTCATTCCTGCGAAGGCAGGAATCTATATAGATCCCAAATCAAGTTTGGGATGACTATACGTCACTATCCTAGCAGAGAGTGGCCCAAATGGGCAAGTGCTTTTATTTGCGGCAACTCCGCTGTTATGGGATAATGCCTCCATGTTCAGAGAAATTGTCAGAGATGTGCCTAAAGTCTGGGGAGCATATCAATCTGCAAAAGGTGGACACAGTTTATTTTTAATGCAAGGCCCGAATGATTGCAATAGATTGGGAACTTGTGCATACTGCGAGGTTCCTGCTAAAGATGATAGACAAAATTGGTCTTCATTTCCTGCGGCAACAGGAATAGTAGATTGGGCTAAAAGACAAGGATTTGGGACCTTCAATTATAAAGGAGGAGAAAGCTTGGCTGATTGTCCTCCTAAGAGAGCAATTATTTCAAAGGAAGTTGTGCCTTGTTCCGGTAACAGCAACCGTCGTATCAAGGTTGCTGAAGTTAGGGCAACAGAGGCACGGTTTAGGACTGAACAAGAAGGTATGTCTTTTTTTGATTACACCAAGGGATTAGTTAAACACGCTTCCGAGAAGCACATGGTTACTTGTATTACTAGCAATGGTGATTTTCTAAGGCGACCACAGTTTAACCAAACCGAAGATGAATCTGGAGTTTTGATGCCGGATAATTTGATTAAGCTTAGAAAGCTCAAACGAGCAGGCTTGGATATATTGGCTCTTTCTTTACATTCATATAATATTGCCGGTTTAACAACTATAGTGGGATTGGCTAGGGCAGTTGCGCGGGAAGGTATTATTCCTGTTGTGAGCGTTGTTTGTACGGCTGAGCGGGCAGAGACTATTCCTTTGTACGCCAAGATATGTGCTGCCAATGGCATACTTTTTAGCACCGCTCCGGTTCAAAGGATTGGTGGTATGTTTTCAGCAGGCCCGGAGAAAACAGAATCTCCTACTTCTGAGCAGATGCAAAGAGTTTCTGATAGTTTATTGCCCTTAAAAAGAAAGGGGTTTATTTTCAATACTGAGGCTTATTTGCAAAATCTGGCTGAGCTTATTTCGCGTCCTTGGAAATGTGATCCGGATCAAAATTATCTTGTTCACGCTTGGGCTCTTGGGGAAAACGGACAATTAGGAGTTTGTCAGGAAAGAGCAACGCAATTAGATAGCAGCACAGATTTGAAAAGTGAAGAATGGAAAAAGGTAAGAAAAGCTATAGTTTCCGGGTGTTCGGGATGTGCGTATGCCTGTAATCTTGAAAGCGGTAGCATAGTTCTCAAAAAAGAATTTAGTACTCTTAGGAATATGGCACTTATAAAAACAGGTCGTGCCGGATTAGTTCGCAGATTAGGTCAACGGGCCGTCGCAGGAACAGAAGGGTTAATATCAATTCCTGCCTGCGATCTCGAAATAGCTCAGGATAAATTCTACAACTATCAAAAGATATACAAAAGAGTAATGAGGGCAGGAGCGGAAGTTGCCATAATCAGGGCAGGATATTTATTAATGGGTTTGTTTTATGTGCCAATCAAGCTTGATCAAAGAAAAAGATCGTATGAGGCTTTGAGTCAATCAGAGGAGTCTATCAAAGAGGAAGAGGCGTCAGATATATTAGATCAAGGAAGAGTTTGTGGAAAGAATTGTATGAGCGATTTTTTCTAAGACCTGTTGGTTTTTGAGTCACAATTATTCAAATACTAGCCCTTAGGGCATGGAGGATGACGGCGACAAAATCCTGATATACTTAAGATTATGGAAGGTAAATGGAAAGTTAAGGTATATGAATCACCTAATGGAGATAAGTCAGTAGAAGAGTTTTTAAACTCCCTCGATGAAAGAGCAAGATTAAAAGTTGCTAGAACATTTGAACTTTTAGAGCAGTACGGTTTAGAAGGCGCTTATCCGCATTCTAAAAAACTTGTCGGGACTCCGCTTTGGGAACTTCGTATACTTGGTAGTGATAGCATAAGAATTCTTTATATTACCGTAACAGGAAAAGCATTTTTACTTCTACATGGATTTAAGAAAAAATCCCAAAAAACACCTAGAAGGGAAATAGTAATTACACAGAAACGCCTAAAGGAGTATCAGTCAAGAATAATTGGCCATTGACAAATATAGCAGATTTGCGATATTATAACAATATGAAAGATTGGAATGAAATTAAAAAAAAGTGGTTAAAAGACCCTGAGTTTAAAAGGCTTTATGAAGAATCTCAACCGGAGTTTGAGATTGCAAAGGCGATTATCCGGGCGAGAATCGAGAGAAAGATGACCCAAAAAGAGTTGGCTAGAAGAATGCACACCACTCAATCTGTTATCTCAAGAGTTGAGCAAGCCGGAACAAGCCCGTCCATCTCATTTTTAAAAAGGGTGGCAAAAGCCCTTAATGCTTCCTTACAAGTCCAATTCAAGTTTTAAAAGTCAAATATAGCCCTTAGGGCATTGAGGATGACGGCTACATCAATTTTTAAAAAGTTTTATCCCGTCAACTTTTTTGAAATCCTTTATATTTAAGGTAGCAAGATCTAAATTATGAATTATTGAGGTGGCTGCAATAATGGCATCAACAATTTCCAAATTAAATCGCGCGCTGATTTCTCCAGCTTTTTCTGAAGTAATCTCTTCTAATGGGAGAATCTTTATGCCGGCTAGAATATTTTTCAGATGTTTTCGCACAGACTCTTTTTCCCAAACACTTTTACCCGCGTAACTTTCTGTGTGGGTCAGGATGGAAGCGAATAAACTATGTTTGTTTTGAAACAATTTGTACAGAATTGTTTGCTTTTTATTTTTTAGACGCAAGTGCTCAATAATAATTGAGGTGTCGATAAGAATTTTGCCCATTTTACCAGTCATACGTCTTAGTTCTTTTTTTGAGCCCCGACCTCCTAATTTTGTAATCCTTATAATCTCTTTCAGTAAACCAGTCAGTGGGGGTAAGCAGGATTTTTTCATAATCATCAGGTCTTTTTTCAGTGATTTTCCCCCTAATGATAGCAGCGAGACTTATTCTTTTTTTAGCAGCTTCCCCCTTGAGTCTTAAGTAGTCCTCTTCAGGAAGCCTGATGTTGGTGACGACGTAATTCATACAATACCATTGTATCATTGTATTGAAATTTGTCAACAATAATCATAACAAGTAAATTTCTGCTAAAATAATAGAGATGATGAAGATTGCTTTGGATGAGGATTATTTAAGAAGCATAATGTTTGGACTGCAGGATGGGTTGGTTTCCACCACCGGGGTAGTGGTGGGGATTTCTGCCGGGGTTTCCGACCGGGCAATTATTATTTTGGCCAGTTTCGTGGCAATATCGGTGGAGGCTTCTTCTATGGCCGCGGGCGAATATTCCTCGGAAAAAGCAGTCCATCAAATGGATAGAAAAGGCAGACACAGGGACAGTTTAATAATGGGAGCGCTATTAATGTTTTTTTCCTATCTGGGCGCAGGTTTAATCCCCATTTCGCCGTTTTTAATCTTTCCTCCTGATGTTGCCAGGGTAATAAGTATAATAATTGCGCTAATAGGTCTTTTTGTGATTGGCTATTTTAAGGGTAAAGTTGTTGGACACAAAGCCATGCGGAGTGCGGTTGAGATGTTGATTATCGGAGGACTGGCAACAGCCATCGGATTAATTGTGGGTACTTTCTTAAAAGTTTAAGTAAAGGAATAACTTTCTCAGTGATAAAGTTTGATGGATTTTTCCTCAATTTTCGCAAAAGATTATTTGACAAAAACATGACGGCCGTCGTATATTTGTTTTTGTGAGAATAAAGAAAAGTCTAACAAATTTAATTCTATTGAGCTTAGAAAAATCTGTTGATGGC
>MFDZ01000057.1:16025-17180 GCA_001777455.1 Candidatus Daviesbacteria bacterium RIFCSPLOWO2_02_FULL_41_8 | reverse complement strand
ATGCAGCTAGTCCTACCATAACTGGTTTTCTACTATCTTTTTGTTCTCCGTATGCCGCTTTCAGCATAGTCTCAATTATTTTCTTAGTTGCGGCTGAATCAATTAGATCCTCAGGAATTTCCTGAGCGATTTTCCTTAACCGTGGGTCGTTGGGTTTTAGAAAAATGGAGTTCATGACTTTGTTATTATATAATGCTTGCAATGAATAAATTAAAAGTGGGATGGTTTTTTGGAGGGAGGGCTACAGAACATGAGGTTTCTGTATTAACAGCACTTCAGGCTTTTGAGAATATCAATCAAAGCCGTTATGAAATAATTCCCGTTTATGTCAGCAAAAAAGGTGACTTTTATACTAATCCTAAATTTTTAGATTTAAAAAATTATAAGGATGTAGATTCTCTGCTTTTGTCCTCCACCAAAATCACACTGGGTCGAAAAGAAAATCAAGGGGGTTTTTTTACGCAGGGTTTATTTGGCAAGTTTGTTACGTTGGATGTAGCCTTTCTTTCCTTTCATGGATCATTCGGTGAGGATGGGTGCATGCAGGGGCTCTTGGAGATGTATCAAATTCCTTATACGGGATTTAGTGTTTTATCTGCCGGCATTACCATGGATAAAGCGATCTCGAAAGCTATTTTTAAGGAATTAGGTTTGCCGGTTTGTAATTATTTAGCAGTCAGCAGGATTGATTTCCTTAAAAACCCCAAGCAAGTTTTAGAGCAGGCAAAAAAAATCTTAAAATTCCCCATGTTCGTTAAGCCCGCTACAATCGGCTCCTCAATTGGAGTAAACAAGGCGAAAGATGAAGATTCACTGAATTTTGCTTTGGAGGTGGCTTTTACTTTTGCTGAAAAAGTTTTAATTGAGGAAGCTTTTGAGAATGCCATTGAAGTAAATTGTTCAGCACTGGGTTATGAGGAAATTAAAGCTTCTGTTTGCG
Organism: Candidatus Daviesbacteria bacterium RIFCSPLOWO2_02_FULL_41_8; assembly: GCA_001777455.1. GTDB lineage: Bacteria > Patescibacteriota > Microgenomatia > Daviesbacterales > UBA10151 > UBA10151. The sequence goes on along the minus strand of MFDZ01000057.1, from coordinate 16,240 downwards.
AAATGCCGGTCGGTTCAACCGAGGTTTTGTCTTTTGAAGATAAATATCAAAAAGGCGGAGGTAAAGGCAGTAAGCAAGGCTTGCGATCTGACGATCTTAAAGGTTCCGGCATGGCTTCCCTTTCCCGGATTATCCCGGCTCCTATCCCTGATAAGCTAACAAAGCAAATTCAGGGAGCAACCGTAAAAGTTTTCAAAGCCCTGGAGGGTTGCGGT
>MFDZ01000057.1:14007-15967 GCA_001777455.1 Candidatus Daviesbacteria bacterium RIFCSPLOWO2_02_FULL_41_8 | reverse complement strand
TCAATACTCCGCCCGGTTCTTTTGCATTTTATCTGTGGGAAAAATCAGGGGTAAAATTTTCTAAATTGGTGGACATGTTAATAGAATTTGCGCTGAAGCGAACAGAAAATCAAAGTAAAACCCAATATACATTTGAATCGGGACTACTGTCCTCCATGGCCCAAAAAGGCGGAATAAACAAGTTTGTTTCTGACGAAATAAAAAATTAACTATATTGGTCCGGGAGGTCGTTTTCCAAAAGCACGACTGTTTCTACTCCTTGAGTTAATCCCTGAGCAAGAATTAGTGCCTCTTGAGTGCTTTTAGCAAAATGGACTGATTCTTCCGGATTTTTGTTAATGTCTCTCATTCCTTCCAGTAAATCTTTCCTGGCATTATCTCCGACAATTATGACTTCATCTGCCAAGCAGAAGATTTCATGGCCAAATTTCTGATTTTCTTTAGCGGCTTCTTTTCCTAATTCCACAAATCCGGGGGTTATGATGATTTTTCTATTTTCCTTAAAACTTACGAGCAAGCTCAAAGACGCTCTGGCTGATTTTGGGTTAGTGTTGAATGAGTTATCTATTAAAATTATATTACCTTGCTTTTTGATTTCCATCCTGTGAGGTGTTGGCAGTAACAATTTTGCCCTTTCTTTAATTTCCGAAAGAGTGAGTCCTAACTGCAAAGCTGCAACAGTGGCGGCCAGGAAATTTTGGGCATGATGCTCCCCTATTAGAGGAATAGAAATATTGGTGGTAGCGTGTGGAGTATGTAATATAAAAGATGTGCCGTCAGGGGTAACCTTTATATCTGAAGCAAAGTACTGACTGTCTTTTCCGTAAAACTTTACGTTCCCACTTGACGAGTGGGAAGCTAGTTTCTGCAATAATTCGCTTTCGTTGTTTAAAATAGCAACTCCGTTTTTGGCCAAGTTTTCTACCAATTCAAATTTGGCTTTGGCGATGTTTTCCAAAGAACCGAACTTCCCCAGGTGTTGGGGCGCAACTGCAGTAATGATTCCAATTGACGGATTAAGCAGTTTGGCAATCTCGGCAATTTCTCCTTTTTTGTATGCCCCCGCTTCTGCAATAAAAATTTGAGTATTGTCTTTTATATCTCCCAATATAGTTTGTGCAATCCCGAGAGGAGTATTAAAGCTTTTGGGAGTTTTCACAACGAAATATTTTTTCCAAAGTAGCGTATATAAAATATCTTTGGTGGAAGTTTTTCCGAATGAGCCGGTAATTGCGACAATTTTTAAGTTTGGTAATTTTGATAATTTTTGCTTTGCGGATTCAAGCGTTTTTTGTTTCCTGTAATACTCCAGCGGTGAGATTAAAATTTCAGCCACGATCAAAAAAAGCGGGCTATAAAGAGATTTAATAGGGAATAAAATTAAAATTAGCCAAAAAGTTCCGGTTAATAAATAGGAAGTTATTATTGAATCTAAGGCAAGTAATGCAATGCTAAGAAATGCTAAAAGTTGTGTTTTTTGAGTCCACTCAAGCTGATGCTTTTTTTGTAAATTTCTTTTGAAAGGATTCTTTAAAAACCAAGCTAAAAACTCCCATAATTTATACTCCAGTGTTTGGTAAATATAAAGATAATCAATAATGGGAAAAATTTTAGATAAAATCCTTGACATAATAAGCCACCCTTTCTGCTTGTTTTACGTGGGGAAAATGGCCGGTGTTTTCAAGTACAACCAATTTGGATTTTGGAATTAGATGATACATCTTCTTTCCGTATTTTAATGGTACAGCCCGGTCTTTTTCTCCCCAAATCAGCAGCGTTTCTGTTTGTATTTTTGGTAAATCAACAGAGATATTTTCCTTGATAGTTCTTAAGAAAATATCTTTCATTTTACCTACATTTACATAATCAGATTCAAGTTTTTTGTAGAGTATATTTTGAATTTGCGATTTAATGTTAAAAACATTCGGCAGTAAGAAATGACCAATTTTAACAAACGGGA
>MFDZ01000057.1:0-13969 GCA_001777455.1 Candidatus Daviesbacteria bacterium RIFCSPLOWO2_02_FULL_41_8 | reverse complement strand
CCACTGCTTCCTTCCAGAATTAATTTATCAATTAAATCAGGATAAGTTTTAGCAAGCTGGATAGCAACTTTTCCGCCAAAAGAGTGACCGAAAACCGTAGGTTTTTCGATATTGTTTTTCTTAATAAATCCAGCAATAATTTTAGCAAAATCTAGAGCTGTAAAAGTTCTTTTTGGCAAATCACTTTTGCCAAACCCCGGCAGGTCGATTAACCAAAGAGTGAAATCTTCCTTCAATAGATCAACGATAGGCCAAAAGGACGAAACACTTTCTCCCCAGCCATGGATTAGGATTAAATTCTTACCCCTCCCCACTTTTTGGTAATAAATATTTTGTCCACCAATATCGGAATACATAATTTAAACAATTACCCTTTTTGTTGTTTCGGTCAGATTTACCAAAAGATCATAAGGAATGGTTTTGCAAATTTTGGCACAGTTTTCGACCGAATTTCTATCTTCCGGACTTTCTGAATATACAACTATTTCTTGTCCTATTGTTGGATTTAGGATATTACTTATATCAATTATATTAATATTCATACTGACCTTTCCTAAAATAGGACATTCAATATTATCCACTAAAAAAATGCCCTTACCGGATAACCTGCGGTCTACTCCATCATAATATCCTATCGGCAAAACTCCAATGATCAAATCTTTCTTGGCAGTGGGAGTGCCGTCGTAGCCAATTTTTTCTCCTTTTAATACTTTTTTAATCTGAACAATTTTTGTTGTGAGTTTAAGCGCCGGTTTTAGATTATGGTCAAAAGTGCTGGAAGAAAAGCCGTACATAGCCAAACCAGCCCGGGCCAAATTGGAAACTTCGGCAATAATTGGGCGGGTCTCGGGATTGATAATACCGCCGGTGGCAGAGATATGAAACCATTTTGGGTTTATGCCAGCTTTCCGGCAGATTTCCTTGGCTTTTTTAAATTGGTTGATTTGATTTAGAAAGAGTGGATCCTGCCTACTTTCAGATGAGGCCAAGTGTGACATTAAGCCTTCAATTTTTAAATTAGGTAATTTTTTAAGCGATTCTAAAAATTCCGGCAATTCTTCAATCCTGATTCCTTCCCTTCTCATTCCGGTATCTACAAAAATGTGAACTCCTGCCTCCGGCTGATAATCGTTTATAGCTTTAGCCAAATCCGGGGTAAATACAGCATAAGAAAACGGCAATATTTTGACCTTTAAATTTTCCGGATTAGTGTAGCCTGTGATAAGAACAGGAGTTTTAATCTTTGCTTTCAATAGCTCGTAGGCTTCATATAAGCTATCGACGCAAAGAAATGGTGGTTTAGTTGACACATCCGATGTGTCAACTATTTTGGCTATATTAGTGATGCCGTGGCCGTAACCGTTGCTTTTTACCACCGGGGCAATTTTTATTTTCTTCTCCATCGAGGTCAAATAGCGATAATTATGCAATAAATTATCCCGCAAAATCTCTATTTTGTTTAAGGTAACGTATTTTTTCCTAAATAAATTTAAAATCTTGTAAATCATATCTGAAGCTAAAATTATACCTTAAAAGGAGCCTAATAGCATCTAAGTGCGCAAGAAGGTATAATTTAAGGCACGATGGATTTTAATGAGCTTCGGAAAAAACACAATCAGTTGGTTTATGAAGGGTTTCAGATTTTGCCTGAGGATGGCAATCTAAAGATAATTTTTGACTTTCTTCTAACTCCAGATGTTAGATTTAATCCGGAAATTATCCTGCCGGATGTTTCAAAGGCAAGATTGGATGAAATTGGGCCGGAAGTGTTGCAAAATCTGGTATTTAACTTAGGGATGGTTGAGCTGTTAAGTTATTGGAAAGCGGCCTGCCCGCTGGAGATTATTATTAAAGCCGGGAATCTGAATGACGAACAAATTAAGTTTTGGAAGAATCTTCTTATTAAAGGTTTGGGGGAGTTCTTTTATACAAATAAAATTGATTTTACTCGGAAAGACATTGTTAAGTTTGTCTCAAACAAGTTGAGAGATTCTTCGTCGGAGACTCCTCAGAATGACAAGTATAACGGAGACCTGAAAGATCGGGATTTGGTTTTAGTGGGTGGAGGTAAAGATTCGGCTGTGACGTTGGAATCTATTAGTCAAAAAGGAAAAGAATTAAACTGTTTAATTTTAAATCCGACTGAGTCTGCAATCAAAATTGCCGAAGTTGGAGGTTGCAAAAAGCCGATTATAATAAAAAGAACAATAGACCCGAAACTAATTGGACTTAATAAACAAGGTTACTTAAATGGCCATACGCCCTTTTCTGCATACTTGGCATTTCTGTCCACTTTTGTTGGAGTTTTATATGACTTTAAAAATCTGGTGGTTTCCAATGAAGCCAGCTCTAATGAAGGAAATGTGAAATGGATGGGCCAGGAGATTAACCACCAATATTCCAAAACGAGCGAATTTGAGCAAGATTTTAGGGATTATTCCGGGAATTATCTATCTGCCTCCAGCAATTATTTTAGTTTCCTGCGGCCTTTGGGTGAGCTACAAATATCTGAACTTTTTTCTAAGATGGAAAAATACCACAGACTTTTCAGAAGCTGCAACCGCGGGTCAAAACAAGGTGTCTGGTGTGGCAAGTGCCCAAAATGTGTATCTACCTATCTTCTCCTCTACCCCTTTCTGGGAAGCAAAACTGCAGATATATTTGGGAAAGATTTACTGGAAGACGAGAAAATAATACCGGTTATTCGTAGCTTGCTTCGCGAAAACGATATAGTGAAGCCGTTTGAGTGTGTGGCCACAGTTTTGGAGATCAAAACTGCAATTTCTTTAGGAATTAAAAAGGCAAAAAAAGACGGGCAGCAAATCTCCAAAATTCTGGAGTCCTTTCAAAAAACATTGATTTTAGGATTTGGGAGGGAAGGAAAATCTACTCTGGATTATTTTAAGAAACACAATCCGGATATGGAGGTTGGCATTGCCGATCAAAGCGACGGTGAAGATTATTTAAAAAAAATAAAAGATTATGATTTGATTATAAAATCCCCCGGTGTTCCCTATCTTCCGGAAATAAAAGAGGCTCAGCTTTTGGGAAAAACAATATCTTCTGCCACGCAGATCTTTTTTGCTAAATTTAGTGGCAAAATTATTGGGGTAACCGGTACTAAGGGTAAAAGCACCACAGCCTCTTTGATCTATGAAGTTTTAAAAAAAGGCGGACTGGACGTACATTTGGTGGGAAACATCGGCAAGCCGGCTTTAGAACTATTGGATCAGCTTAACGAGGATTCTATTGTGGTTTATGAACTCTCATCTTTTCAGTTGGAAGATTTGAGTAAAAGTCCACACATCGCGGTAATTACTAATCTGTATGCAGAACATTTAGATCACCACGGTGACTTTTTTTCATATAAAGAGGCAAAAACTAATATTGCTAAATTTCAAACAAAAAAAGATTACCTAATTTATAACCAGGATATTCCGGAACTTCGGTACATCGCCGAGCAAAGTAAAGCTAATAAAATCCCATTTTCCAGTAAGGACAAACAAATGGTTTCTGATTTAGTCCACAAGGACACAATTCCCCTTCTGGGTGAGTTTAATTTATTAAATACCGTGCCGGCGGTTATTATAGGAAGATTATTTAAAGTTGCCGATAATAAAATAGAAGAAGCAATAATAAATTTTAGGCCGCTCCCGCACAGATTGGAGTTTGTTGCCGAAACTAAAGGAATCAGGTTCTACAATGATTCGCTTTCTACTATTCCGCAGGCGACAGCAGAGGCACTTTCTGCGTTGGGTAAAAACGTAGAAACCTTAATTGCCGGTGGATACGATAGAGGCTTAGACTATTCTGTTTTGGGGGAAGCTATTGCTAAATCTGGAATTAAAACTCTGATACTTTTTCCGGAAACTGGTATAAAGATCTGGGAAGCACTTGAATTGAAAATGGAAAATTTAAAATTGAAAATTAAGAAATTTAATACTGAAAGCATGAAAGAAGCAGTTGAACTTGCGTTTAAACATACCGCTCCGGGTAAAATCGTTCTCCTCTCCCCTGCCTCAACCAGTTTTAATTTGTTCAGAGACTACGAAGACCGGGGAAATCAGTTTAAGGAATGGGTTAAAAAATTAGGAGCTGACTAATCCCCGGGCTAATTTATCTGTATCCCCGGCGCTCATGAAAAAGACAATATCCCCAGGTTTAATTTCCGGCTTAATTTTTTCCAATGCTTCTGCAACTGGTCCTAAGTATGACACATTGGGTTTCTGGATGGTGTCCACGAGTTGTTTGCTGGTTACTAATCCTGTATCTACCTCCCGGGAGGGATAAATATCCAGGATAAAAGTTCTCTCAGCCGACACCTTCTGAAATACCCTGACAAAATCGTCAAAAAGTGCTTTTGTTCTGGAAAACATATGCGGTTGGTAAACCAGTAAAATGCGCTCTTTGGGGAACTTTTCCCGGACAGCTTCCATAGTTTTTTCTATTTCTGTTGGGTGATGACCAAAATCGGAATAAACCTTGGCACCGCCATATTCCCCGATATATTCAAACCTTTTACTGGTTCCGGTGAAGTTTTGTAAGCTTTGTTTTATAACCTGTGGCTCTATTCCCAGTAGAAGGCCGACTTGCATGGCGGCTTTGGCATTCAATCTGTTAAACTCACCTGGAATTTGTAATTCAACTCCTAATTCGTTTCTGGAATAATCCAGAAATTGCAGAGACGTGCCCGGTTTGACAGGATCTTTCATCACTACTTTGACCACCTCGGCGGCTCCGGGATCAGTCAGGTTGGCTACCACAGTTTGTTTGGTTTGGAGTAAAAACTTTTTAAAGCTTTCCTTCACGGCTTCAAAATCCTTAAAATATTCCGGGTGGTCCATTTCAATATTAGTAACTATCGAGATGTCAGCTTTGGTTGGTAAAAAGTTGTCATTGAACTCATCAGCTTCCACGACAAAATACTGACGGCCGTCATGTTTTTGTTTTGGTAGGCGGAAGTTTGTTCCCCATTTTGGGATGATAGCTCCAAGCAGAACTGTGGGATCAAGTCCGGCATCTTCCAGAAGCTCTGCGATCATGGCTGTGGTGGTGGTTTTGCCGTGGGTACCGCAAACAGCAATCACAAGCTTTTCGATAGCTAGATACTGGCCAACAAATTCCTGCCATGTCATGATTGGAATGTCCTTTTCTTTGGCGGCCAAAAGCTCGGGATTGTTTGGATCAAGCGAAAAAATAGCCGGAGTTACTGCCAGAATATCTACGTTCCCACTTGACGAGTGGGAAGCTAAACTCTTGTCATTCTGAGCGACTAGCGAAGAATCTCCCACGGATGTGGGTCTTGCATTCGCAAGAGATCCTTCACTTTGTTCAGGATGACATAGAGAGGAATCGAGATGACAGTAGAGGTGGTTGGGGCTATGGTCGGTTAAGAGTTGGTCTGGTTTAAAGCTGGTTGTGAATTCATTATGAGGATTCAGGTCACAGCCGGTTACTTCAAAGCCCTGAGCCTTTGCAATAGCAGCTGCCCCGGATGCCCCGCTTCCACCTATCCCTAAAAAGTGAACTTTTTTAGCCATAGGATAAATTATATGATGTTTGTCTGATGATTGCTAATAAGTGGGAAGGGATTCAGTTCTTTCTGGTCCAGTGGAGATGATCGCGCAATCAAATAATGTGATTCCTCTTTCTGCAACTGTTTGGTTGAGTTTCATAACTGCCATTCTATAAGATTTGATATCTAGGAATTGTCTTGGCCGTGAACCAATGATTTCTCCTCCGAGGGCATAAACATGATGATCTGGATATTGTTTCTGAAATTCCGGAGTTTGTGTTAGTGCCTGTAATTCCTGGATATTCTGTTCGGTTCCCCTAAAAGATTTTTTGTAGTAATGAACACTTCCTATTTGTATTGATTTTCCATGAGTTTTTGCAAATGCTTCGCGTGCTTTTGCTAATTCAGCTAGATCTGTAGACTCTCTGTTTAATGCAATAGCCATATTTGGGCTTGATTCTAACGCTACTAAAACAGAAAGTCAATGAGGTTTATATATCTAAGGTTGCCATCTTCGCATGGGTTTGGATGAAGCGTTTGCGGGGCGGGACTTCATCTCCCATGAGCATAGTAAAAACTTCATCTGCGGCTACTGAATCTTCAATGGTAACTTGTTTCAAAACCCTGTTTTCCGGGTTCATAGTGGTTTCCCAAAGCTGGTCCGGGTTCATTTCTCCCAGACCTTTGTAGCGCTGGATGATAATACCCGGAGTTTTTTTAACGTCGTCACTGGACAAGATTGCTTCGCTTTCGCTAAGCGGAGCTTGCCCACTCGCTTCGCTCGGGGTCGGAATGACAGAAGAGGTTTTACCAACTCTCATTTCTTTTAAGATCCCGTCCCGCTCCTCATCAGAGTAAGCATAATGAATCTCTTTGCCTTTTTGAATTTTAAAAAGCGGCGGCTGGGCAATATACATATAGCCCCTGGTGATTACTTCCGGCAAATACCGGAAGAAAAATGTTAAAAGCAGGGTCCTGATATGTTCGCCGTCCACATCCGCATCTGTCATAATAATAACCCGGTGATATCTGGTTTTGCTGTAATCAACTGTGTCCCCTATTCCCGTACCCAGCGCAATTACCAAACATTTGATTTCTTCAAATTCCAGGATTTTATCAAGCCTGGCCCTTTCCACATTGAGAATTTTTCCTCTAAGTGGCAAAATGGCCTGGAATTTTCTGTCTCTGCCCTGTTTGGCGCTGCCTCCGGCCGAATCTCCTTCTACAATATATAGTTCCGATTCAGCGGCATCCCTATTTTGACAATCAGCTAATTTTCCGGGTAAAGCCATGCCTTCTAATGCACCTTTTCGAATAACGGCATCTTTGGCGGCCCTGGCGGCCGCTCTGGCTCTGGCTGCCAAGAGGACTTTTTCCATAATCCGCCGGGCATCGGCTGGGTTTTCTTCAAAAAACATATCTAATCCATCTTTAACTGCTTGAGAAACCAAGGGTTGAACTTCTGCATTGCCTAATTTTTCTTTGGTTTGTGATTCAAACTGGATATTGTCGGAGTCCATTTTTATGGAAACAACAGCGGTTAGGCCTTCTTTAATATCCTCTCCGGTTAGGTTTTCATCCTTTTCTTTCAGGGCTTCAATTTTTCTGGCATAGTCATTGATGGCGCGGGTTAGGGCAATCCGAAATCCCGTTAAATGAGAGCCGCCTTCAGTGGTGGGCACCACATTGGCAAAGCTTTCCACATTCTCATTAAAGCCGTCGTTGTATTGGATGGCGACCTCGATATCTACCTTGTCAATTACCCGGTGAATCAAAATCGGCTCAGGGTGGATTAGAGCTTTATTGCGGTTTAAGTGTTTGATCAAAGTGGCCAGACCTGATTGAAAATAAAAATGCCTTTGTTGTTTTGACCGTTCATCAAAGAGGTGGAAAAAAATTCCCGCCACGAGATATGCCACTTGTTTAACTTGTTTTTCCAGTCTTTCAAACTCAGGAATAATGGTAGAAAAAATGGTGTCATCCGCTAAAAAGGTCACCTTGGTGCCGTTTTTAACCTGCCATTCAAAAGCCGTTTTAAACGGTAAGACCGGATTTGCCGGAATAGGCGCAACTTTGCTTTTGGCTTTGCCTCGGGAGTATTCCTGAAAGTGAGCTTTACCTTCGCGTCTTACCTCTGCCCGCAAATAGTTAGACAGCGCATTGACTGCTGAAACTCCCACGCCGTGCAGGCCGGTGGAAACTTTATATCCGCCGTCGCCGAATTTGCCTCCGGCGTGCAAAGTAGTCATAATAACTTCCAGCGCGGAGACGCCGACTTTGGGGTGGATTTCCACCGGAATACCCCGGCCGTCGTCCGCCACAGTGACATAGTTATCTTCGTGTAGCACCACCCAGATATTTTTGGCGTGTCCGGCCAGCGCTTCATCAACCGAGTTGTCGACAACCTCTTTGACCAGATGATGCAGTCCCCTGGCATCGGTTGAGCCGATATACATACCCGGCCGCTTGCGGACCGGTTCGAGACCTTCTAAAACTTGAATTTGTTCTGCGTTGTACTTGCTGGATTGAGGCATTGAAGAATTATAATATCATATTTTTTGAGGCATAACTAGCATTAAATATTCCAAAATTGACCTGATGTTGACATTATGTTTAGCCCATTCTTTTGCTTGTAAAAGCTTGACCAGAAAGTCTTTGTGCCGGATTACATCCTGATGAAAATATTGAAGCAGTGTTTCTAAAAATTCTTCTTTATTTTTTAGTTTTTCAATATATTCAAATCGTTCTTCTGTGGAAGATGTCAACAGGTCTTCCAAATCCTTCACAATTTTGTCATTCTGGCTTGTCCAGAATCCTGATTCTGGAATCACTTCGTTCCCCAGAATGACGATTTCACATCTCGATAAAATAGTTGGTAGCAGGTTAGCATCTGAGTCGGCTCCTAAAATCAATCTTGCATCCTCCGGCAGTTCCTCCAAAGTTTTCAGCAGTGCATTTTGAGCTTCAACTGTTAAAACACCGGCATCTTCCAAAACCACCCCTCTGCCTTTGGCAGAGTATGGTTTTAGGGAAAAATGTTCTTTAATTTTCCTGGCTTCGGCAATCCCCAGTTTTTCCCCGGCTTTGATATACAGCAAATCTGGATGACTTAAATTCCCGCCGGAAAAATGGGTAGCCAGGATTTTTTCGATCTCCTTAATTCTTGTTTTAATGCTTGCTGAAATTAAAAGCCTTGCAATCACACCGAGATTTTAACATAATGGATATATGCCCACTACAACCGGTTCCGGTCCGCAAAACCTATCCCTGGAGGATATTCTCTATAAGAAAGGGTTGTTAAGCGAGGATCAACGTTCTGCCATTAAACTGGAAAGCATTAATTCCGGACAATCGGTGGAGAAAATTCTTCTTCAATATAATTCCGTTCCTATCGAAGCAATCACTCAAGCTAAAGCGCAGATATTAAATATTCCTTATATAAAGCTTGAAGGTAAGGCCATTTCGGCTGATGTTTTAAATTTGGTTCCGGAAGCCGCCGCGCGCCGCTACAAAATAATTCCCTTCGATAAGAAGGAAGATGAACTCTATGTAGCAATGGCAGATCCTCTGGATATTCAAATCAGCCAGTTTGTAGAAAAACGGTCAGGGTTTCGGGTTAAACCCTTTTTTGCGCAGGCAGATGATATTCTCAGAGCCATCTCAGACCAATACTCACAAAACTTAACTTCAGAGGTTACTTCAGCATTAAATGAAGTGGAAGCAGTGAAGCCGGATGAAGAAACAGGTTCAGCGCCGGAAATTTTGCGGGAAGCTCCTGTTTCCAATATTATTGATCAGCTTTTGGAATATGCCATAAAAACCAGGGCGTCAGATATCCACATTGAACCTCAAGAGGAGCGGACCAGAGTAAGGTATAGGATTGACGGTATCCTGCAGGAAAAAATTCTTTTTCCAAAAGGAGTTCATGATGCGCTGGTTTCAAGAATTAAAATCCTGTCGGTTCTCAAAATTGATGAAAAAAGACTGCCTCAGGATGGCAGGTTTACTTTTACTTACGGGAAAAATATTGTTGACCTTCGTATTTCTACTGTGCCGACTATTTTTGGGGAAAAGGTAGTAATGAGGTTGTTGCCTAAATCTACAGGGGCACCTTCCCTGCTTGAACTGGGTCTTAGGGGCAGTTCTTTGAAGAGCCTTGAAAGCCAATTAATGCGACCTCATGGCATTATCCTGATTTGCGGTCCGACCGGCAGCGGAAAAACTACGACTCTTTATTCTATCCTGTCAAAGATTTCAACCACAAAGGTAAACATTGTAACAATTGAAGATCCAGTTGAATATCAAATCCCCGGAGTCAATCAGGTACAGGTAAATCCCGGTGTTGGTTTGACTTTCGCTTCAGCTCTTAGAAGTTTTCTTAGGCAGGATCCTAATATAATAATGGTCGGTGAGGTGCGGGATACCGAGACTGCGGATTTGGCTATTCAGGCAGCCTTGACCGGACATCAGGTTTTTTCAACTGTGCATACCAATTCATCTGCCGGTGCTCCACCGCGGCTTTTGGATATGGGTGTTGAACCGTTTTTACTAACCTCAGCCTTAAATGCCGTTGTCGGACAAAGGGTTGTGCGAAAAGTTTGCCCCCATTGCAAAGTAGAATTGGTTGCGGCACCGGAAGTAATTGAAAATATCAAATCGGTTTTGGGAAAGTTTTTACCTGCCTCTGCATATACAGCCATGCAGCTTTTTAAAGGAAAAGGATGTGCTTATTGCGCAAATACAGGATATTTGGGAAGAACTGGTATTTATGAAGTCCTGTCCATTTCGGAACCAATTTCCAAATTGATATTAGAACATGCTTCATCTGGGGTTATTGAGCAAGCAGCTACTTCCGCCGGTATGGTAACTATGAAGCAGGATGGATACCTGAAGGTTTTAGAAGGCATTACAACGATGGAGGAGGTCTTGCGCGTAGCGCAGGATTAGGATATGAACATACAACAATTATTTAATTTAACTATTCAGAGAAACGCATCTGATTTGCACCTTTCCGTTGGTTTTCCGCCAATGCTTCGTATCCACGGTGAGCTTTTAAGTATTCCGGGTGAGCATTTAGTTACACCTGAGCAAATCGAAAGCCTAATTAAGCCTTTGCTTACAAGTATTCAAGTAGAAATATACAACCGGGTTTTTGAACTTGATTTTTCATTTGAATTTGAAGGAAGAGCCAGATTCAGAGTAAATCTTTTTAGACAAAAAGGTTACTCCGCTGCGGCAATGCGCTTGATTCCTAATCGTATACCAATGGTTGAAGAGTTGGGTCTTCCGCAATCTGTAAATTCACTGATTGAATTAAAACAAGGTTTCATTTTGGTTACGGGTCCGACCGGTCACGGAAAATCTACGACTTTGGCTTCGTTTATCAATCAGATTAATAAGACCCGGGCAGCGCATATCATTACTGTGGAAGATCCGATTGAATATGTATATCCGCCGGGTAAATCCTTGATCGAACAACGGGAGATGTATTCCGATACCAAGACTTGGGGTAATGCCCTGCGCTCTGCACTGCGGGAAGATCCGGATGTGGTTTTAATCGGTGAGATGAGAGATCTGGAAACCATAGCATCTGCTATGACAATTGCGGAAACAGGTCATTTGGTTTTTGCCACCCTGCATACAAATTCAGCCGCGCAGTCGGTAGACAGGATTATTGATGTTTTTCCGGAAATACAGCAGCCTCAAATTAGGCTTCAACTGGCATCAACCTTGGAGGCGATTATATCACTGCGGTTGGTGCCAACAATAGAGCCCGGAAGAACACTGGCAAGTGAGGTTTTATTTGCAACTCCTGCTGTCAGAAATATCATTAGAGAAGGTAAATCATATTTAATCGATAATACAATTGAAACATCGGCGGAGCTGGGGATGCAACCAATTGAGCGGTCCCTGGCTGATTTAGTTAAAGGGGGGAGGATTTCTCAAGACGTGGCCATTAGGTTTTCAATGCGCCCGGAATTATTAAATAAGTTACTTTAATTATGGAATTTATCTACAAAGCAAGGAACCTGCAGGGTGAAAATCACTCCGGTAGTGTAGAGTCTCCGGATGCTCATTCAGCCGTGGCGATTATACGGAAGAAGGGTTTGATTGTTATTTCTATTAATCCCAAAAATCCCCCAATCGGCGGAATATTGGGTAAGTTTTTAAACAGGGTTAGTTTTACGGAACTTGTTGTTGTTACGAGGCAGTTGGCAACAATGATCAACAGCGGATTGGTTTTGTCGGAGGCACTGGATATCCTGGAGGAACAGCAGGCCAATAAGACCATGAAGCGGGCCTTAATGGAGGTTTCCCAGAATATAAAAGGAGGCCTTACTCTTGCGCAGTCTTTAAGTAAGTTTCCGGATATTTTTCCACATCTGTATGTCAATTTAATCAAAGCCGGTGAAACTTCCGGTAAGCTCGATTCTGTACTTGCGCAAATGGCTGACGGGTTGGAAAAAGACCGGGAATTCCGGGGAAAAATTAAAGGGGCAATGATTTATCCGGCTGTGGTGGTGACTATGATGATTGCGGTTATCATTATTATGATGATTTTTGTTATTCCTAAACTGACATCTATGTATTCTCAATCAACCATGGAATTGCCTTTGCCGACTAAAATCCTGATTGCGACATCTAGCTTGTTTGTTAACTATTGGTGGTTGGGCGGAATGATTTTGATTGGTATTATAATGGGTATTAACCGGTGGAAGAAGACACCTGAGGGGAGTCTTTTTTTGGGCAAACTGATTTTGAAAATTCCAATTGCGGGAAAAATTGTAATTAGTGTGACTTTGACCAATTTTAGCCGGACTTTTGGTCTTTTAACTGCTGCGGGCATTCCTTTGCTTGAATCAATCGGAATGGTGTCCGATTTAACGGAGAACCCGATTTTCAAAAATGCCCTTAAGGACGCTTACAAAGGTGTTGAAAAAGGTTTACCTTTTTCTTCGCTGCTGACTGCCAATATTTTCCCTAAAATTGTCAGCCAGATGGTGAGGGTTGGTGAGGAAACAGGTAAGCTAGATGAGATATTCTTAAAGCTTGCCGATTTTTTTGAGTCGGAATCGGATCAGATGGTAAAAAACCTGACAGTAGCGATTGAACCGATAGTTTTAGTTATCTTAGGGATTGGAGTGGCATTTTTGGTATTTTCAATTATTATGCCGATATATCAGCTGACAACTAGTTTTTAACTGACCACTTGACTAAATGAATGTTTATGTGAATACAATAGAAAGTAAAGGGGGTGAGAAATTTGAAAAAATCTGCTCAAGTTCGAATGGGTTTCACCCTGGTTGAACTTTTGGTAGTTATTGCAATTATTGCCATTTTGGCAGCGGTTGTTGTTTTAATCATTAATCCGTTAGAGCTTACCCGGAGAGGCCGTGATGCGGCGAGACTTTCTGATCTTGCTAATTTACAGCAGGCTATTAATGTGACGCTGCAGGAAGCCACCGGTTCTGCCGGCCAGATCCTTTGTAAGGATACATCAGCGCCTTGTACGGGTAGAAGCACTAGCGGTTCAAGAGCTGCAGACGGCACGGGATGGGTATTGGCTGACTTAACAGCTCAGAAAAGCGTGTCAGTGCCAATTTTACCGGTTGATCCGGCTTCCAGTCCCAACAGCGTCACCAATCATTACACTTATTGTTCTGATGGTGACTCCTGGAAAATTGTGACTGCGCTTGAATCGACCCAACAGTCGCCTAAAGCGAGCCAGGATGGGGGTACCAATACTACGGAAACTGCTGGTGCAAGAACCAGCGCTGATCTTTATGAAGTTGGTTCCAGTATGTCCTTGGCTTGTGATTTTTAGGTTTGGTTTTTTTGAAAGGCCGTGTTTGCAGACTTCAGGTTTGCGCCACGGCCTTTCTTAGTTGTCATCCTTTATCTTACGTATGCTTACTGAGAAAGACAGCTTAAATTTACTTTTTACATTTGGTGGTTTTGTCCTGGGAACTATTCTGGGAAGCTTTGTCAAGGCCTTAGCCGACAGAAGTTTGATACAGAAAACCTTTACAGGAAGATCATATTGTCCGGGATGCAAACATAGCCTGGCATGGTATGATCTTTTTCCGGTACTGTCTTATCTCTCAACAGGCGGAAAATGCCGGTATTGCCATAAAAAGATTGACGTGGAGTATCTGCTGGTGGAACTGGGAATGGGGATATTGGTCGGGTTTTTATTTTGGCAGACATTCAAGAATTTTCAATTTTCAATTCTCAATTTACAATCAATTTTCAATTTTCAATTCTCAAAGATTCTTGAATCGCAAGCTTTGCTTGTTTTTACTTTTGATCTTATATTTAAAATCTTCTTCATCATTATTCTGGCAATTCTCTTTTTAACAGATCTTAAAAAAATGTTTATTCCGGACCGGATTGTTATTCCTGCCATCTGGATAGGAATCACTTCTCTACTGGTAATTACTCTGTATAAAATAG
>MFDZ01000056.1:4500-5255 GCA_001777455.1 Candidatus Daviesbacteria bacterium RIFCSPLOWO2_02_FULL_41_8 | reverse complement strand
AAGGCAGGCCATCGTTTTGAGCTTATTAGCAGTTATCGGCTATACGTTGCTAACCGGGGTGCAGGTGCCTATTCTTCGGGCGGCAGTTATGTTTTGCCTGGCAGGTCTGGCAACATTATCCGGCAGACAAAAAAAAGTCTGGTGGGTTTTACTGGTAACAGCCGCTCTGATGTTGTTGGTTAATCCTAAGTGGATTCTCGATCTTTCTTTCCAGCTAAGTTTCCTGGCTACTTTCGGAGTAGTGGTGGTGTCGCCGGTTTTAATGAAATATTTGCACAAGATTCCGGTCCTGGGTCAGGATCTGGCAGTGACGCTGGCGGCCCAATTGATGGTAACGCCGGTAATTGCAATCAGTTTCCACCAAATTTCCCTGGTTTCCCTAATAACTAATGCCTTAATTTTATGGACAGTGCCATTTGCGATGATTTTGGGCATGCTGAGTTTAGTGTTAAGTTTCGTTTGGGGCGGAGCGGCTTGGCTTCTTGGTTTATCAGTTTCGGCTCTGCTGACATATTTTATTTATATTGTCCAATTTTTTGCCTCCCTGCCTTTTGCCTGGGAGTATGTAGGGGAACAGGGGATAATATTCTGGGCAGGGTACTATTTAATAGTGGCTTCGATAATTTGGACTCTTTCTGTGTATGGAACAAAGGATTCTCACTGATGAAGAGCGGATTCATGCGGATCGTGATCCGCGAAAATCAGTTTTTTATCTGCGGAAATCTCTTTATATATGTTATTATTAAAGAATGCTA
>MFDZ01000056.1:4130-4469 GCA_001777455.1 Candidatus Daviesbacteria bacterium RIFCSPLOWO2_02_FULL_41_8 | reverse complement strand
CAGCTTGCTAAGCTGAAAGATGGTAAAGGTAAGCAAACACCGCTAGAGATTGCTAACGGAATAGTGACTAGAGTCAAGAGTCTAGAGTCAAGTAAAGATTGTCTAGAAAAGATGGAAGTAGCAGGGGGAGGATTTATCAATTTTTATATTAAGGACAAGGAATTAATTAAAAATGCCGACGGTTTGGATCTCTTGCAGAAAACTGACCATCACCAAAAAATATTTATTGAATATGGCCACGTTAATCCTTTAAAAGAAATTCATATTGGACATCTTCGGACTTTTATTCTAGGAGAAAGTTTATGTAGGATCTGTGAAGCATTAGGGCATGAAGTTTTC
>MFDZ01000056.1:2072-4113 GCA_001777455.1 Candidatus Daviesbacteria bacterium RIFCSPLOWO2_02_FULL_41_8 | reverse complement strand
AGACATTGGTCTTCACATTGCCAAGGCTATTTGGGGGATTAAAAAGGTGGGTTTGCCTGGAAAAGAACTTAATTTAGAAGAAAAGGCCAAATTTTTAGGTCAAGCTTATGCGGAAGGAAGCAAATTTTACGAAGAAGACCCGGGTATCAAGAAGGAAATAGACCAGATCAATACTGCTCTATACAAAAAAGATCCCGCTTTAAAAGAAATTTATACGCTAACAAGAGAGTGGAGTTTGCAGTATTTTGAGCCTATTTATGCTCTTTTAGGCACTCAATACGACCGCTGTTTTTTTGAAAGTGAAGTCTTTGAGCGGGGAAGACTACTTGTATTAGAGAATGTGGGTAAGATATTTGAAGAAAACGCCGGAGCAGTAATTTTTCCCGGCGAAAAATACGGCCTGCATACTAGAGTTTTTATAACTACGGCAGGCAACCCAACTTATGAAGGTAAAGATATTGGGTTGGCAGAGTTGGAGTACGACACCTTTAATTATGACAGAGCAATTCATGTGGTAGCTTCTGAACAGGAGGGTTATTTTCAGGTGATTTTTAAGGCAACAGAACTTCTGTTCCCTTATTTGAAAGGTAAGAAGCATCATCTATCTTATGGTTTAGTAGACCTTAAGGAAGGGAAAATGTCTTCCAGAACCGGCAACGTTATTACGGTTGACGATTTGTACCACGTCGTCTCGGAAAAAGTTAGAGAACTAACTAAGCAGAGCTTGCGATCTGACGATCTTAAGCAAACAAAGCTACACATTGACCAGGAGATAGTTCGGATGGTAGCTTTGGGAGCGATTAAATTTTCATACCTGAAGTTTTCTCCCAGGCCCAATATGGTTTTTGACTTGGAGGAGTCGGTTTCACTGGATGGTGATAGCGGACCTTATGTCCAATATACCTATGCCAGGATTCAATCCGTGCTGAGAAATTCTACTGTTATCCGGCGAAGCCGGATCCATACAAATAACTTCGAAGATACAGACCTGGATACAGAAGAACGGGCAATTTTACGCTCATTGTTGTATTTTCAAGAGACTGTGGAGCAGGCTGCTAGCGCTTTGCATCCTAATCTGCTGGCTTCGTATTTAATTGAGCTAGCCAGGTTATATAATCTTTTTTATCAAAAAAGCCGGGTCATAGGTTCAGAAAAAGAAGATTTCAGATTGAAGTTATCGGAGGAAGTGGGGAAAGTATTGAAAAAAGGATTAAGCTTATTAGGGATAGAAGCGCCGGAGAGGATGTGAGGCCCGGAAAAATCGGATAAGCGGAGCTTGCGAGCTCGCTCTTAGATCGGAGTATCGGATAGATCAGAGTAACAGAAATCTGATTTTATCTGGTTTATCTGTTATCTGATTTGTTCCGATTTCTTCTGATCTTTTCCGATGTTTCTGAAATTATGTTCAAACGTCATTATCAAAAAAAACGATCTACTAATATAGTCTTTGTTATATTAAGACTCGGTTTAAGTGTGGTAATGTTTGCAGTACTACTGGGCGGAATTTATTCTGCTTATAAACATTTCTCCGGCCTGGATCCTTTGAAACTTGACCCGCAAGCAGTTTTGTCAGAAATGCTGGCAGGCAAGGTGCCGCAAAATTTTCTGAGTGTACTTTCATCAAACAAAATTACACAAGGCTTATCCGGTCAAATTAATCAAAAAGTCTTAGGTAAACAACAAAGCCAACAGATTCCGGCAGGGGATAATTCCGGGCAGGAAATTGCTTCAACCCTGGCTTTCAGGTTTATGATTGTGACTGATTCACATAGTGATAATGCCAATTTGGCGAAAGCGCTAAGTCAAGCCATTGCTCAATATCCTGATCTTAAATTTATTATCGGGCTGGGGGATTATACCGATGTCGGGACTATTGCTGAACTGAGAGCGGCCAAAAAGGTGTTTGACGGCTCCGCGCTCCGGTATTTCCTGATACCCGGCGATCATGACTTGTGGGATTGCCGCAACCGTTCTCTGTCGCCGACTGATTGCTTTAAAGAGGTTTTTGGTCCGCCGTTTCAATCTTTTGCTTTTGAAAATT
>MFDZ01000056.1:1552-2059 GCA_001777455.1 Candidatus Daviesbacteria bacterium RIFCSPLOWO2_02_FULL_41_8 | reverse complement strand
GCTTAATAACAGCGATAACTATAAGGGGTTTGATAGTGAACAAACAAAGTGGATTACAGGGGAGTTGGAAAAAGCCAAAACAGAAAAAGCAACAGGGATTTTTGTATTTCTTCATGAGCCGCTTTATCACCCCTCCTCTGAGCACGTTATGGGTTGGGTGGAAAAAGATCTGAAACTGCAGGCGGGCGGATTAGTGTTTCAGTTAAAAGACGCCGGGGTGTTAAAGGTATTTGCCGGCGACATTCACTATTTTTCCGAATATAGTGAGCCTAAAACTAACTTGCCGATGATTACAATCGGGTCTGCCGGAATAGAACGGAATCCGCAGGCTCCCCGGTTTGGTGTAGTGTCAGTGTTTGAGGATGGGAGTGCGAAGGTGGAAGATGTGGAGATTAAATAGGGTAAAGCGTTAAGGGGCAAGGGGAAAGTAATTTCTTTACCCTTCACGCTTGCCCCTTTACCCTTTATTGTCTTTTTGATATTATACTTGGATCATGCTTCAACAAA
>MFDZ01000056.1:0-1539 GCA_001777455.1 Candidatus Daviesbacteria bacterium RIFCSPLOWO2_02_FULL_41_8 | reverse complement strand
CAAGCCCGACGGTGTCAAAGGCGGCTTTACTGACGAGATAATTAAGCGGTATGAAGCCGTGGGATTAAAGGTGGTTAAAAGAAAAGATATGACGGCGCCGCTTGATATAGTGGAGAAGCATTATCCGATGGAACCCGGCTACCTTCGTTTGATCGGTGAAAAAACTATCGCCGCCGGCCAACAGGTTTCCTCTGCAGAAGATCAGGGCAGAAAAGTAGTGACTTGGCTTCGCAAATTTATCACCTCCGGTCCGATCGTAGTTATGGTTTTGGAAGGGGAAGATGCAGTCTCTGTCGCCCGCAAAACCACCGGCTTTACTGATCCTGCTTCGGCTGAAAAGGGCACCATTAGGGGAGATTTAGGGACAGATAATATTTTGGATGCCAACCGCGAGGAACGGCCGGTCTGGAATTTAATCCATGCCTCAGGTTCTCCGGAAGAAGCTCAAAAAGAAATCCAGTTGTGGTTTGGGGAGTAGTCGGGGTGCTGGGAATTGAACCCAGTGTCTCTGCGACCCGAACGCAGCGTGATACCGATTCACTACACCCCGTAAGCTAACATTATACCTCTGAAGGTGTTAAAATATCCATAATGGCCCTGTAGTTCACCGGATAGAACGCGGACGTCCTAAGTCTGATGCAGGGGGTTCGATTCCCTCCAGGGCCGCCACGTACAGAATCAGAGATTCTTACGTGGCAGAAACGTTTAATTTCTTTGAAATTATTACGTTTCGCCTCTTTATGTCAAAACGTTTTAAATTAATTTTAACTGTCAGATTTTTGGGCTATGTGGTATTTTTTTTGGGATTAACCTCCCTTATCTTTATGATATGGCCCGTTGCCACAGCAGAGTTTGGCTACCGGAAAGATAGGATTTTGGGGATTAAAAGAACGGTTCCGGAAATGATAATTTCGCCGGAACAACCCGCTCCACCCACGGAACAAGGTGAACCCGCCCCATCCTCAGCCCAGATACAATCGGAAAGCGGAGGACCTGCCCGCAATGCTCTGAGCAACGCGATGGCAGGCGGGCCGGTCAACTTTAGCAGTGTTGATATATCGGAAAACAGCATTATTCCGGTATCAACCGAGTACGGCATTGTTATTGAGAAAATAAATGCCAATGCAAGAATAATCCCTAATGTTAGTCCGGGCAATGAAAGGGAGTATCTTAACGCACTGCGGCAGGGAGTGGCTGAGGCTGCAGGTTCAACGTTGCCCGGTCAGCCCGGCAATCTGTATCTTTTCTCGCACTCCACAGACGCTCCCTGGAACATAGTCCGTTTTAATGCCGTGTTTTACTTACTAAAAGAACTTGAGTCGGGCGACAGGGTGATTATTTTTTATAAAAACAGAAGATATGACTATGTAGTTTTTGATAAAGTCATTGCCCAACCAAGTGATGTTTCTTATCTAACCAATAGATACGATATGCCGGTGTTAACTTTGCAAACCTGTGATCCGCCGGGAACGCTTTTGAATAGATTGGTTGTGAGGGCGAAGCTGGTAAGCAGTTAAGTTTTCAGTTTTCAGTTTTCAA
>MFDZ01000055.1:32791-43533 GCA_001777455.1 Candidatus Daviesbacteria bacterium RIFCSPLOWO2_02_FULL_41_8 | reverse complement strand
TTTACCGTTTAGCATACTTTTGCCGTTTTCCTCCATTTCGTCTGAAATTGCCGGTTGTTTTGGCGGTTTGCCTAACGATAACTTTATTTTCTCTGCAGATTCCAAAGAAACACGGAGCCCAACTGCCATATCGGATGTAATGTGGCGCGCGCCGATAGGAATAACTGAAGAATAAGCTACAGATCCGTCTATAAAAATTACCACATCAGTCGTCTCCCCGCCGATATCCACCAATACTACCCCCAATTCCTTCTCGGTATCCGATAAAACCGCAAGCGCGGAGGCAATACCGGAAAAAACCAGCTCCGTCACATCTATTCCGACCTGAGATACACACTTGACAAGGTTTCTCATGGAGGTAGTTGAACCGGTAATTATGTGTGTTTCAGTTTCTAGTCTGACGCCGGTCATTCCGATCGGATCCTTAATTCCTTCCTGGCCGTCAACCGTAAAAGTGCGGGGGATAACGTGCAGGATTTCTCTTGAGGATGGTAGCGGAATTGCCCGGGCCGCATCATTCACCCGGCGGATATCTGATTCCTTAATTTCACCCTCAGGCTCGGAAACCGCCACCACTGCATGTTGATTAATGCTTTCTATTTGCGGTCCGCCCAGTGAAACAAAAGACGAAGAAATAGAATACCCGGCCATTCTTTCTGCCGCTTCAACCGATTCGGTGATCGCCCCAACCGCCTCATCAATATCTACAACTTGAGTTTTTTTAACTCCTTTTGACGGCGTAGAGGACACGCCGATCAAATTAATTTTCCCGGTTTCATCCACCGAAGCAATTAAAGTGGCTATTTTAGATGAGCCAACATCTATTCCACAAATAACTCGATCTTTAGCCATAAATTTTAAAAAAATTTCTTCTATTTTTTCTTAGGGGCAAACCTCACCAGGGGTTTATCAAATCTTAGATCGATAAACTCTAGTTCTCTTAAGTTTATTTTAGCCTCTGTGAGGATTAATTGTAAAGATGCAAGTTGCATATCTATTTTGCCATCCAGTTTAAATACTACTCTGGGGTAAGAGAATATAATTAAGATATCATCAAAAATACCGGAGATTTTTATATCCAATCCCAGCTTTTTTGTTCCATCCAAAATTTTTAAACTGTTTTCTGAATTTCCAACCGCTCTCTTGCCCAAAGAAACGGTTCTGTCGTAGAGAAAAATGTTGGGAAGATTTACTGCCCCGATGTCTTTGGCAAATACCACTCCTTCCTTGTCGATTAGGTACGCTGCACCCGCTTGTTGGGCGCTTGGCGTGGCAATATTTTCCAGGGCAGAAGATGCGCTCGCCTCCTTGTTTTGCAATAAAAGAAAAGAAGCAACAGGCAGTCTGCCGTAAACTTTTATCTTAACTTCATTTGAAAAAGATAACGAGAAATCAATATTTCTAATACAGATAAATTTTTCCTTCAGATTTTTTTCAACTTCCTTAAAATGAGGAAACAGTAAATTTCTTTCCAATAAATTACTGACATTTATTAGTTGGTTATCGTCGGCACAAAGGATATTATTCTTTTCTATCCCGATCTTTTTAATAATAAAGGGACTGAACTTACCTGTTATAAACAGGAAAAAACTTAACAGAATAATCACTACTGCTGATAACTTAATTAAGCGGGCGGGCGGATATCTTCTGGTTTTTTTTCTCCACATGTTTCCATTATACCTAAAAGTACGGTTTCTAAGGCGAGTCTTTTAGCAGCATCCGGGATTACCACTTTTTTAGTTTCCCCGGCCTTTTTTTTCAAACTATCTAATCTTTTTAACATAAAGGAGACATTTTCCAATAAAGCCCACGGAGATAATTTTGATTGCGGTAAAATCCTTGCCATTCCCAAATCCTCAAAGAATTTGGCATTTTCATTTTGTTCACTGTTGGGAATAGGTATTAGCAGTGTCGGCTTGCCAAAAAAAGCCAACTCCGTCAAAGTATTAATGCCTGCCCGTGATATCACCAAATCTGCTTTTTGTAAAATTTTCGCATACTCCTCTCCGATCCACTTTTTTACCATATATTTCTCCCCCAAACTTCCTAACCCCTCCAGCTTCTCCAGTCTGTCGAAATCCCGGTACTTTGAATCACCGGTCTGGTGAAAGACCACAGCCATCTTCAAAAGCTGGACAAGACATTTTTCAACCGTCAAATTAATAATATGCGATCCCTGATTTCCCCCCATCACTAAAACAGTTGCCGGTTTCCTTCCGCCCTGGCCGCGTGTCGCCAAAGGTTTTGCCGGCGGAGCGAGGTGGTTTATGTTGGCATCTAGGGATTTTTCAATAATTTCCTTCCTGAGCGGATTGCCGGTTAAAACAACTTTTTTACCTGTAAATGCGCCGTTTGAAAACGATACAGCAATTTTATCGGCGAATACTGAGCTGATTTTATTGGCCAATCCAGGAATTAAAGCCTGTTCGTGAATAATTACCGGAATTGAAAAAAACCAGCCTATTATCACCACCGGTAAACCCACATAACCGCCAAAAGATAAAATAACATCCGGCCGCTCCTTAAAAAGGATTAACAGGGCTTGAAAAAAACCTATGGGTATTTTCAATAGAGACAATAACGTAAACACAGTCAAAGATCTTTGCAGTCTGCCGGCCGTGATTGAAATAAATTTTATCCCCATCAGTGGAAACAACTTCGACTCAACTGATCGGGCTCTGTCCCCTTCCAAAGTAGTATTCCGGCCAACATAAACTATCCTTATATCATCCATTTTTCTCAATTGTTCTATTGTTGCCACCGCCGGTGTGAAATGCGCCCCAGTAACTAATATCTTCATATAACACAATTCTACGTCATTACCAATATTCCTTCAATACATTTGCAAGGTCGGACCTTGCAAGGCTAACAAGCATCATGATATGGTATTAATATGCCTGCACGCAACAGAATAAAACAGTACCTTGAGAATGGCTATTATCACATATACAATCGCGGGGTAGAAAGAAGACTAGTATTTTTAGATCAACAGGATTACTCCGTTTTTCTTCGTTACCTGAAAGAATATTTATTACCTAAGGATGAAGAAGACTTAAGGAAACAACTCTCTAGTCCGAATAACACTTATAAAGAAAGAGACAAGATTCTTAAGTTATCACGCTTAAATAATTTCTCAAACGAAATCACCTTACTCGCTTACGCTTTAATGCCGAACCATTTCCATTTCTTTATCAAACAGAAAAGCTCAACCTCGATTGATAAATTTATGCAATCTTTGGGTACCAGATACACGATGTACTTCAATCGTAAGTATAAAAGAGTGGGTTTTTTGTACCAAGATACCTATAAAGCTGTCCTTATTGAAAACGAGCAACAGTTGATTTATTTAACCAAGTATATACATAAACAAATATCTATCCATCACAGCAACACGAGCTCAGTAGCCTTGCAAGGTCGGACCTTGCAAGGCTGGGGGCAGGCGTCATCTTATCCGGAATATCTGGGAAAAAGAAAAACAGACTGGGTGTATCCGGAAGAAGTATTATCATATTTTTCCAAAACTAATCCCAAACTGACATATAAAGCATTCGTGGAAGAAAGTGACGATTTCTCCGTTGTTCAACGAAAAATATTGGAAGAGGATTAACTACGACCGAAAGGATTGGCCTTAGAGCCTTAAAGGATACACCTTCAATGTGTATCCTTATCCTCTATCCATACTGATGCGTGCTTCTTTTTATCAAATCTTAGGAATGCTATATTAATATTATGGATATTATTAAAAGCACTTTGATCGGAATTTCAATCGGAGCCATTCCGGGAATTATTTTTTTTGAGATCATCAGAAGAACTCTGACAAAAGGATTTTTCTCAGGATTCCTGCTCTCCCTGGGTGAATTCGTGGGAAATTTCCTGGTTTTACTGTTGATATACTTCGGCCTCAGTCAGTTATTTACCTTTAAATTAACCAATATTCTGCTTTATATCACCGGAACTCTCATTCTTGGCTATATCGGAATTAGTACCTTTAAATTAACAAAAGAGGATATTGAAAAATCCTACAATGGCAAGAAGCTTGATCGAAATTCTTTTTTTGCGGGGTTTAGTATTGCCATTACAAATCCGGTGGCAATTGCGCTGTGGCTTTCTCTAGTTGGATCATATATTTCAGAACGTCAAATAAAGCGGCCATAATAAATTTATTCTTCCTGGCTTTCGGTTTAGTACTTTTTTATCTGGTGATGGTAATGGCAGTTAGTCTAACCAAACATAAAATACCTTCCAGGTATATTTTGTTGCTGTCAAAATTATTCGGACTAATTTTACTTTCCTACGCTATTTCATTTCTGTATAAATTCTTTAAATTGATCATTTAGTGGAAATCTTTTTACGAGGATTGTTTTGATATATTAAGTAAAATGCCGACGGCCGTCAGATTTGCCACCAGCGCCGAGCCTCCGTACGAGATAAAAGGCAGAGGAACTCCTGTCAGCGGCATCAGTGCCGTCATAGAGGAAAGATTAACAATGGCCTGAATCCCCAGCCATGAAATTAAACCTATGGCTAAAATTCTGCCGAAATTATCCTGACAACTCCCGGCAATTTTAAACCCTCTTATCAGGAGTATTACAAAAAGCCCGATTAGCAAGCTTCCTCCTAAAAATCCCAGCTCCTCCCCGACAATTCCAAAAATAGAATCCGTGCTAACCTCCGGAATATATTCAAACTTCTGCCTGGAGTGCCCCAATCCTAGACCGAACAGACCGCCGGATCCGAGGGCTATTAAAACTTGTGAAATATGATATGTATAACCCTGCGGATCGGAAAACGGATCCAGAAATGCCAAAACTCTTTTGCTTCTGTAGGCGGACGTAAAAATTAAAAGCAAAAAAGCAGATACGGCAACAGGTATGCCTATCGCAAAATACACAAGTGAGCCCCCTGCACCAAGGTATAAAACAACTGCCGTTGCCGCAAAGACCGCCGATGACCCTAAATCTCTTTGCAGTACCGCCGTAATAAAGGTCAGTCCACCGATAAGAATTAAAAAGGGGATCAGTTTAACCTTTTTTTCAAACAGTACGGCAAGATATAAGACCCCTGTCAATTTAATAATTTCGGCCGGTTGCACTGTTAACATGCCAAGACGAAGCCACCGGTGCGCCCCTCCGCCGGAAACTCCCAATCCCGGAATAAAAACCGCCAGCAAAAGCAACAGCGAAAAAAGGAAAAACGGCACTGCCAGACCCTTAAATTTTTTGTAGTTGAAGTGAGCAAAAAAGAGCATGGAAATTCCCCCCACTACAACCCACATGAGCTGCTGCCTGATGTAATACAGACTATCTTTAAAATCCCTCAGACCGGCAATGGCTGAGGAGTCATAAACCATGAGCAGGCCGAAGATAACCAAAGCTGCTACCGTAAAAAGCAAAGGAAAATCCAGGCGTTGTTTTTGCGGAAGAGAGTGAATCATCTTGAAAGCAAAGCTATCCATAAACCCAAAACAGCAAATACTCCGCCTGCCAGCCAAAACCTGCTTACAATTTTCGGTTCTTCCCAGCCGATATATTTAAAATACATATGAATGGGGGAAACCGGAAAAAATTTTTTCTTTAGGATTTTCTTGGAAAGGATTTGAATTGCCGATGAGGAGATAATTATAAAAAACATCCCGCCAATAATTACCATGGCCAAAGTTTTGCCGGTTAAAAGACCGACCACAGCCAGGGTGGCTCCGAATGCAAAAGCACCGGCATCACCTAAAAAAATCCTGGCAGGCCAGACATTAAAATAAAGAAAGGCAAAAAGCAGTCCGATCCAAATACCGATAAAAGATGCCAAAGTTAGATCCAGATTCGAAGAAGCAAGAGCCAAAAAGGCAATTAAACAAATCAGCAAAAGTCCCGCAGATAAGCCATCCAATCCGTCTGAAATATTATATGCATTAGCAAAGGATACAATCACAAAAGAAGCTATCGGTATATACCAGAAAGAAACAATAAAATTTCCCAGGCCGGAAATGTATAAATTATCTATCCCCCCGAAAAAGTAAAGCATACCAGAAATAACTGAAGCTAATAGGAATTGAATCAGTAGCATCTTTTTTCTGCCCAGTCCCAAAAATTTTCCTTTTCTTCTAGTAATAATAAATTTAATGTCATCGGCAAGTCCTAAAGATCCGAACGAGACTACGGTAAAAAGTAAGATCCCCAAACTAACTTTGTCCACCTGCCGATTAAAAAAGAACATTCCCAAACTTAAAATCACCAGAATTAAAATCAGTAGTATCCCCCCACCCGAAGGAGTGCCGATATCCCCCTTCATCAACTGGTCGTGTATCGGAGTCTCGGATCCCCCTTTGTTCTTCCGCTGAATTTTTTCAAAACGCCTTTTTAGATAAAAAAGGAAATCAATAAAAGGCACCATTAAAATAGAAGTAACAACAAATGATAAAAGAACCAGTCCCAACAGTTGCGTCATGTTTTTTTCGCTATCCTTTTTACTACCTCATCTAATCTTACTGCTTTGGATCCTTTAATTAAACAAACATCTCCTTTTCCCAGGGTCTTGAGGAGTTTTGTAACAAGTTCTGAGTTTTGCAAATTACTTTCCATTCTTTCTTCCCAAAAACCTAAGCTCCTCAGTTCATCGGCTATGATTTGTGCATCTCCCTGACCCAGAAAAATAAGGTCCAGTTTTTCTTTATAGATTCTTTGTGCTATTTGCCGGTGCAGCTTTTCAGAATATTGCCCCAACTCTCTCATCTCGCCTAAAACCAACACTCTTCTCCTCGCCGGCACCGAAAGGAGTGTATCTATAGCCACCTCAAGCGCAGCCGGTGAATTATTATATGTATCGTCCAGCAGGATTGAATGATTGGGGCCCGGGATTGCTTGTAAACAGTGTTCTGTTGGCGGAATTTTTTCCAACCCCATCTTAATTTTTGTTAAAGGAATGCCGTGAATTGTCCCCACAAGCGCGGCTGCCAGTGCCGCGTAAACCTGATGCAGTCCCAAAAGTTGTAAATCTACTTTAACCCGCTCCACACTTAAGTTTAGTTCAAATGATGTTGTAAAATTTTCTGTTCTGATATTGCCGGCCCAAACTGTACACTTTTTGGAATCTAAGCCGTAGTAAAAAACCCCGCCTTTGCAATTTTCCGCCAGTTTCTTACTGCTTGGGTCGTCCCAGTTTAGTATTGCCGCTCCGTCTTTGTCTAAGCTTTCAACCAGCTTGCTTTTTTCCTGCAAGATTTCATTAATGTTACCCAAAGTTTCGCTATGCACTTGGGCAATTTTTGTTAAAATTGCAGTTTTTGGTTTTACCAAAGACAGATAAAAATCCATTTCTCCCCTGTGCTCAATGCCCATTTCCAAAAGGACTTTCTTCACGGAAGGATTTATTCTTAAAAGGGTGGAAGGAATATTGAAAACCGGGTTAAGATTCGGTTTAGTTGAAATAGTTTTGTATTTTTGTGATAAAACTGCTCTGCAGGCGGTAATAGTGGTAGTTTTACCGACAGATCCGGCAATACCTATAAACATCTCCGCAGGATATAATTTAACGTATTGTCTGACCAGATAAATCCGAAGAAGATGAAACGGTTTATTCAAAATATCCATGAAAAGTTAATCTTCAACTCTTTCTATATCAGCACCCAGCTTTTTAAGTTTTAGGGCAACATCGGCATAACCTCTTTCAATAAGTTCTGCCTGATTAATTATACTTTTGCCTTTTGCCGCAAGAGCCGCCACCACCAAAGCCATACCTGCCCTGATATCGGGCGTATCTAGTACTCTGCCGCGGAGTCTGCCCGGCCCCAATACCAACACTCGGTGAGGATCGGCCAGCGTAATTTTGGCGCCCATGGTAATTAACTTATCAACAAAAAACATCCGTCCTTCATACATCCAGTCATGGCATAAGCTTACTCCCCTGGATTGAGTTGCCAAAACAATCGCCACACTCATAAAATCTGTGGGGAATCCCGGCCAGATATTTGTAACCAGCTTTGCAACAGCTTTCAGTTTTGACGGGAAAACTTTTACTCCCCTTTCAGTAACCTCTGTTTTTACACCAAAGCTTTTAAGCGGTAAGAACACCGGACCCAAAAAAGCTTCCTCCACTCCTTCAATTTCGATTTCACCTCCTGTGACCGCAGCAGCAACGGCATAAGTGCCTGCTTCAATATAGTCCGCTCCTATCCGGAACCTGGTTCCGCGCAGGAATTTTACTCCTGTAATTTCCAGGGTATCTGTTCCGACTCCCTCGATCTTAGCGCCCATCTGCAGAAGCATCCGGCAAAGATCGCCGATGTGCGGCTCTTTTGCGCAGTTTTTCAATAACACTTGCCTCTCTCCTAACACCGAAGCCAAAATCAAATTTTCGGTTGCCGTTACGGATGCCTCCTGCAAAAAAATCTCCGCTTTTTTAAAGGAAGAGTCTTCTGCAACAAACAGACTATATTTAAGATTGCTTTTCTTAAAATTAACTCCCAGTCCGCTAAACCCTGCCAGATGAGTCATGATGCTTCTTCTGCCGATAATGTCTCCTCCCGGATGATAAAAATTTACTCTGCCCAGTCTGCCCAATATTGCCCCTACCAATACAATAGATCCCCGGAGCGCCACCATCAAATCTTCCGGCAAGCTGAAACGGGCAATTTTGTCCGCTTTAATAATAATTTCAGAGTGATTCTTCTTTACACTTACACCCAATTTCTTCAGGATTTTTATCAAAACCGCCACATCCGCCAGATCCGAAACATTTTCCAAAACTACTTCCTCCCCCGTCAGAAGCGCTGCGCCGATACAGGGAAATATTGAATTTTTATTGCCTGAAACACTGACCTTTCCCGAAAGCTTCAAGCCGCCGTTAATTATATATTTCACGTTTTTATATCCTTCTATTTTTTCGCTTTAATTCTAAATACTGCTGATATTATTATATGCCTTTTTAGGCTTAAATTCTCAACAGCTATTTGGCTAACTTCTGAATCCAGATCTAATACTTTAATACTTTTTGCGTGGTTTTGCAAAAATCTGTTTAAAAAAAGATTGCCTCCGATACTGCCCGGGATATTTTCAAAGCCTAATGTTGCCAATTCCTGAGAATCCAAATACTCAACCCACTTTTTTATGCTGACCCCGGATTCAACTTCTACTATTGCTTCCTCAACTCCTATTCCGAATTTAGTCACTTTACCTTTTACTGAAACTGTCTGGATGCCTTTGGTCCGGTTCTTGATTACCAGCCCGCCAAGTCCCGAGTCGGAAATCATAATCTTACTGCCGGTGCCGAACAGGAAAAAGGGGAGTTTTAAATCTCTGCACATACTGATTATTTTAATCAGTTCCCCCTCTGTAAAGGCGATAAAGAACAATCCGGCTGAGCCGCCTTCTCCGGAGGCAGTATACTCTTTTAGCGGTTCATTAAACTTAAACCTGTCTTTTCCGAAAGAGTCTACTATCAGTTTGTATCTATGATCCATATGACGATTGGAGTGCCTCTATCACTGTCTCTTTATCCGACCAGGGAACCTCTTTCCCGTCTAAATTCATTGTTGTTTCGTGCCCTTTGCCGAAAATCCCTACTATATCTCCTTTTTTAGCCAGTCTATTAACGGCTAATTCAATCGCCTCTGTCCTGTCATTAATAACAAAAAAATTTATGCCTTCTTTTGCCCCGGCCTTTACGGCTCCGCCGGCAATATCCTTATTAATAACTTCCAGCTGTCCCCGGGGATCAACTGCCGTAACAATAACCAAATTTGCAAGTTTTTGGGCAATTTCTCCCATCATCGCTCTTTTTCCGGTGTCCCTGTCCCCTTCCGCGCCTATTATTGCCAGTAGCCTCCCGGACGCGGTCCGGGAAAGCTGGGAGCGCAAAGATTTTAAGGCTTGTTCCAAGCCATTCGGCGTATGGGCAAAATCAATAAAAATCCTGATGCCGTTTTTATTTTTTACCTCCTCCATCCTGCCGTTTATACCATCAAAATTTTCCAGAGCTGTCTGAGCTACGTTCTTATCAATATCCAAAACATATGCAACTGCCAAGGCGGCCAACGCGTTTTCAATGTTATAATCTCCGGGCACTTTAAGCTTTAATTTTAGTTCTTTCTGATTAAAATCCCCTTTCTCCAGTCCAAATGTGATTGCCTTCTCACGGAAAACCCTAAAATCCTCATATTCCCTAATTTTTTTGTTTACTACTGCCTTCCTGGCATTTTTCAAAAGTTTAAGCTTGGTTTTTTGATAATTTTCAAAAGTCTGATGATAATCCAAATGTTCGTGTGTAATGTTGGTCACCACTCCGACATCAAATTTAATTCCCCAAAACCGGAATTGATCTAGGGCGTGTGATGTAACTTCCAAAACCAGGTATTCATCACTATTTCTAACCGATTCTTTGGCAAATTTTTGAATTGTAAAAGGACCGGGGGAAGTTGTGTGAAAACCCGGAGCATTAATAGTTGAGATCATGGATACCTTTTTCCCGGCTGCTTTTAAAATCCGGTAGATCATATTAACTGTAGTGGTTTTACCGTCCGTTCCGGTCACCCCGATTACTTTCAGTTTCCCGGCGGGGGAGCTGTAAACAATATTAGCCAGGATAGCCATGGGCAAGTGATAAAAATCATTAATCATTTGCTGAGTAAATAAACTTTTAATTAATCTCTTCATTGAAAGCTATTATATAACAACGTTCCCTACTCAGTAGGCGCAATTTTGTAGTAAAGGAAAAGCTGTTTGGCGATGTTAAAAAAAGTCGGGGCGGCTGTT
>MFDZ01000055.1:30010-32780 GCA_001777455.1 Candidatus Daviesbacteria bacterium RIFCSPLOWO2_02_FULL_41_8 | reverse complement strand
TCGTCATAGCGCACTAACATCACAAATTTCGGATTATCTGCCGGCGCAAAACCCACAAACGAGGCAATGGTTTTAGTTGAATCATAATGACCGGCCACCGGAATTTGAGCCGTACCTGTTTTACCGGCAACCCTAAACCCCTTTGTCCGGAACACCCTTGCTTCTCCCTCTTCCACAGCCGCCACCATCATCTCTTTCATCAACTGCGCAGTGGAACTATTTATCACCTGCCTGATTATTTTTGGTTTTATTTCAAAACTGCCATTTTCATCTTTAATCTCTTTTACCACATGAGGTTCCATTAAATTTCCCCCGTTGGCAATGGCGGCAACCGCACTGACCATTTGAATCGGCGTTACCGCAATGCCCTGGCCAAATGAGGCTGTTGCCAGATCTATTTCTTTCCAGTTGCTTTTCGGTCTGATTTCCGGAGATGATTCGTCCTGCAAATCAATGCCGGTCGGCTCGCCAAACCCAAAGTTTTGAAAGTATGAATAAAACTTATCCAAACCCAGTTTTTTCGCAGTAAAGACCATGCCGGTATTATCCGAATGCACAATTATATCTTTCATCGTGCCGTCCGGACGGTATTGATTATTCCAGGTCCTGATAGTAAACCCACCTAAAGAAACGGGGCCCGCGCAAATATCACATTTTGTATCAGGTTTTACCAAATCCTCATTTAACGCAGCAGCCATTACCAATACCTTAAAGGTAGACCCCGGCTCATATTGATCGGCTACCACGGAATTTTTATAATACTCCTTCGGGTAATCAAAATAGTTGGCCGGGTCGTAATTAGGAAAGGACGAGAGAGCCAAAATCCCTCCGGTAACAGGATCCATCACCACAGCCGAGGCGGCCTTTGCTCCGTATTTTTCCATTCCTGCTTTCAAATTTTTTTCTAAAATAAATTGAACCGTAGCATCCACATTTAAACTTAAATTCTTGCCGTTTCTGGCTTCAGTGGTAAAAAAGTTTCCTATCAATATCGGGAGCCCCAGAGCATCTCTTTCATTTTTAATTGATCCGGAAATTCCTTTAAGCTCACCGTCGTAGTAACCTTCCAGTCCAAAATATCCCTTGCCCGCCCCTTTGGCATCCGAACCTAAAAAACCCAGCAAATGAGCCGAAGATGAACCCTCCGGATAAAACCTACTGGTATCCTGTGCAAAGCCAATTCCTTGTAAGTTTAATTCTTCAATTTGTTTTTTCTGCAGGGCCGTAACATTTTTTTTCAGCGGTACCCAATAGAGGTTTTGCGATAACTTATTCCCAATATCCTTTACAAAATCGGAATCATCCGGATCTTTACTTAAAATTTTTGAAAGACTGCGGGCAATTTTAACTTTCTGATCAGAATCAATTACCTTAGGTAAACCATAAAGGGAGAAGACCGGATTAGAAGAAACCAATATTGATCCGTCTGAGAAAAGGATATTTCCTCTGTTGGCCATAACTTTCGTATTGGTAAAATGTTGGTTTTCTGCTTGCGCTTGTAGAAACTGCGCTTGGGGAAATTGCCAATAGAAAAGGCGCGCTGTAATCGCAAAAAAGAATAATAAGAAAACTGTTTGAATCCAAAATATCCGCTTCATCGTCTTATGAGTTAGCGGATATATTGTATACTTTGCGGCTCGGAAAAACCAAGTTCGCCGGATTTGGAGGCAATATTACTTAGAGATTGTTTCAGTGCAATTTCATTTTCCAGTATTTGATTTTCCATGTTTAAAGATTTTTTAAGCATAGATAATTTCTCAAATTTTTCACCATATGTGACAACATTATTACTGGCCCAAATTTCTACCAACATCAGCGCAACCAGACAAAATGCCACTACACAAATATACTTTTTTGAATATCTTTTCCCGGGTTCAACCGGATCAAATTTTTTTATGATTGTCATATAATTTTAAATACCCTCATTTTGGCCGACCTGGATCTTGGATTATCCGCTATCTCCAGATCAGTCGGTACTAGGGGCTTCTTTGTTAAAATCTCACCAACTCCGGTTTCTTCCCACTGCTTAAATGTGTTCTTCACAATCCTGTCCTCCAGTGAGTGAAAACTGATCACCACAATCCGGCCATCTCTTTTTATTAAATTCTTTACTTTTTCCAATCCTTCCTGCAAAGCACCCAGTTCATCATTTACCGCCATCCGCAGGGCCTGAAATACCCTGGTTGCCGGGTGTTTGTCCCGCGAAGTTCGGCTTGGACGAACGAAGTGGGAAACTTTTTCAGCCAGTTCGGATGTTGTCGTAAAAGGCGCTACCTCACGGGCGCGAACCACAACATCAGCCAAGCGCCAAGAATATTTTTCCTCACCCAAGCTAGTAAATAGTTCATAAAGCTCCTTTCTTGATAATGCTTTCAAAAGATCCGCTGCTTTTATTCCTAAACCCGGATCCATTCTCATATCTAAGGGTCCTTCTCTTGCAAAAGAAAAACCCCTCTGCGGGGTTTCAAGCTGCAAACTGGAAACCCCAAGATCAAAAATTGCGCCAGCCAAGTCTGACTTGGCCCCGGCAAATATTTGTCCTGCAGTGTCCGTCTGCAATATTAAATTTTCAACATCCCTAAAATTTCCCTGAACTAACTTATACTTATTTTCTTTAATCCCCAGGCTATTAAATCTTTGACGCGCTCTTTTAAGCGCCTCCGGGTCAACATCCATTCCGATCACTTTCCCGCCCGCTACTATAATTTCTATGGAGTGCCCGCCATCACCCAAGGTACAGTCCAGGTACCAAGCCATGTGCCGCTCTGGT
>MFDZ01000055.1:26559-29982 GCA_001777455.1 Candidatus Daviesbacteria bacterium RIFCSPLOWO2_02_FULL_41_8 | reverse complement strand
CGGAGCGATAGCGAGGCGAGCCCGTCCCAACCAAGCCATCCTGGCTTAAACGGGCCGGAATCAATGCTCCGACAGCCTCTTTAAGAAGAACACTCTTATGAAATCCTTTCATCTTCTTTCTTAAGGCTTTCCTGCTGTTTTTCCCAAAGATTTATGTCCCAAACCTCAAAATGATCACCGGCTCCGATAATATAAACCTGTTCCTTAAACTTTAGCTTCTCCATAAACTCTTGAGGCAAGATAAACCTTCCCTGACTGTCTAAAATACACTCCTCAGCCTTTGGAAAAAGCCTAAGCCTTTTCAACCTTCCCTCCTCACCGGAAAGAGGAAACCTTAAAATACCTTCTGCCATTTTAGACCAATTACCCGGATCAAATCCCCAAATTTCACCATTTCCCCCCAAAAGTATATAAAACTCACCTTCATTACCTAATTCCCTTCTAAATCTTCTAGGTAAGACCAATCTATTTTTCCCACTGAAATAAGTCTTAAAGCTACCCAAAAACATATTTTTTGGGCAGATTCACCATCTGTTCTCATTTTCCGCCATTTTACACTAACTTGTCAAGAGGGAATTTTGAGGGAACAAAGTAACCAAGGGATCCTAGTTTAGCGATTTTTTTGTAATCACAAGTTTCGCACTTGCTGTCATTCAGAACGAGGCTAAAGGCCGAGCGTTGGAATCTTGATTCAAGAAAGATTGCCACGTCGCTCGAAGACTCGCTCCTCGCAATGACAACTGCGAAATTCGTAGTGGTGTAGCGCGTTACTTGTTAACCAACACCGTGAAGATTCCGGCGCCTTCTGCCTTGGCAGATAATTTAGAGCCCTCGATTTTGGTATCTAACTCCTGCCACTCGCTTTTGTTTTGGTTATACCTAAAAAGCTTCGCTCCGGCCGGAGGATTTTCCGCCAGCTCCAGGCTGACTGCCCCGCCGGATAATCCTTTGGCAATCGGCGCATTCAGTGAATAAATTTTGCCGACTGTGGATTTCCCTGAAGGAAGTTTAGGAACACCGGTCAGATCATTGATTATGGTAAATCCAATGTTGGACAAGACCTGCCTGTCTCCTTCCACTGCATAGACCAGGTGTCCGTCGCCGGAAGTCAAACTTCCTAAAGCTACATCCGGCTTTTGCAGGTGCCACTGGGTAATCATCTTAAAAGCTTTATTTCCTTTTTTTATACGCAGCGTTAAAGTGCCGTTTTCCACTCCTTTGTCATATTTGCAAACATTTTTACTGCAGGATCCGAATAAAATTTCCTGTTCATATTCGCCTTTTTTATCTTTGGTATCAATATCACCCACTACTCCCCTGTCTATTGATCCGGAAACCTCCCCCTCTCCGTCTTCGGAAATTTTTCCGCCCGTCACTACCTTTTCATCCGGAGTACTGGTATAAGCCAGCTCGAAAGAGATGCTGTCGTATGAGCTGGTTCTTTTTAAATTAAGTACCAGGGCATTTCCGTCACGTCTCGGGAAAAGCAGGGCGAATGGTCCTTCCGCGTCAAAGATAAGATCAACCTCCTCCACCGGACCGGTTGGTTGCGACGCAATTTTTTGGAAAGCAATAAATCCGCCGATGACTATAATAAGTATAACAACACCCAAAATTGCCGTCACTTTGTGCAGAAAAAACCAAGCTTTTAGTTTATCCATAGTTATTCAACGTCATTCCGAGTGATTAGCGAGGAATCTTCCGCGACCATGGCAGATCCTTCACTAGTCGTTCAGGAAGACAAACTATTTTATCTTATCTCCTAAATATTCCCTAAGCTCACTGATCTTTATTCTTTCCTGTTTTGCGCTGTCCCGATCTCTAACTGTTACCATTTTGTCCTCCAAGCTCTGAAAATCAACCGTTATACAAAATGGCGTACCGATTTCGTCTTGGCTGGCATACCTTTTACCGATATTGCCCCTATCATCCCACGCTATCATGAAATCCTGTTTCAGGTCAAGATAAATCTTGCGGGCCACCTTGATTAGCTCCGGTTTATTGGCCAAAAGCGGGAAAACCGCCGCTTTGTACGGGGCCAATTTTGGTTTTAATTTTAAGATTACCTTGCCGTCTTTTTCACTGTAAGCATCTATCAATGTCACTAATACTGACCTGTCTACTCCCCAAGTCGGCTCAATTACATGCGGAATAAATTCCTCGTTTGTGTCAGGATCGCGGTATTTTAAGTTTTGTCCCGACGATTTTTCGTGATTTCTTAAATCAAAATCAGTGCGGTATGCCAATCCGTACAACTCACTTCTGCCAAAAGGAAAGTCATATTCAAAATCAATGGTCCGCTTTGAATAATGGGCCAACTCTGAAGCTTCAATCTCGTGCTCATATACCTTTTCTAACCCTACTCCTAGATCATCTTTAATCCAACTCAACATTTCCTTCCTCCAGAGTTCAAAATACCTATTCCAATCACTATCATTTTGTGGAGTAGGAAAAAAATATTCAATCTCCATTTGTTCAAACTCCCTTGTTCTGAAAATAAAATTTCCCGGAGTAATTTCATTTCTGAAGGCCTTACCAACCTGAGCAATTCCGAAAGGTAGTCTTTTTCTGCTGGTATCCAGCACATTTTTAAAATCCACAAACATGGCTTGAGCTGTTTCCGGCCGGAAATAGGCAGTATTAGAAGACTCTTCAGTCGGACCAATAAATGTTTTAAACATTAAGTTAAACATCTGCTCACCTGTAAAAGAATCCTTTTCCCCACAATTGGGACAAATACCGTCTTTAATATTATCTGCCCGGAACCGGCTGTGACACTTTTTACACTCAACCAGCGGATCCTGAAAATTGGCCACATGCCCGGAAGCTTCCCAAACCTTAGGATTCATAATTAAGGCTGCATCGATTCCAACAATATCATCCCTGTTTTGAACAAACCGTTTCCACCAGGCTTGCTTAATATTATTTTTAAGCTCCACCCCCAGCGAACCATAATCCCAGGAATTAGACAGTCCTCCATAAATTTCCGAACCGGGGAAAATGAAACCCCTTCTTTTGCACAAAGCTACTATTTTGTCCATCAAATTATTATCCATAAGATTAAATCCTCCCCAGCATCTGCCGGCTTTTTAACCTGCCCTCGATTACTCTTTCTACATAATACCGCAACACCTGCTCCAGTTCCAGAGCCTCTTTTTTATTGATTTCCAGTTTCTCTATCTCATCCCATGATAAAATTTCCAAATTTTCTAGTAGCTTTGAATGCGCACTCCCGGAGTGGAATTGACCGGAGTGTAATTGAGTTGACACCCCCGGGGTGGAGCTTCGAAATGTTGCAAAGCCCAGACTTGAAAGTATCTTCACTTCAAATGCCCGGATTAAAATCTGACGGGGTTTTCCGGACAACCTTTGCAGTACACTTACCAGGTGTTCGTACAAAATTCTATTGTCCTGATTTTCCGC
>MFDZ01000055.1:0-26537 GCA_001777455.1 Candidatus Daviesbacteria bacterium RIFCSPLOWO2_02_FULL_41_8 | reverse complement strand
ATAATATGAAAAGCATAAGTTGATAAAGTCAGATCTTCTTTTAATTTTTGATATGTATCCAGGCTGGTGGCTTCTGTTAAAATCAGAAATGTTTTGGCTTGGTGCAAATACATGGAAACCCGATTAAGAAGTTCCACGTTGCCTGCCCTTCTGGAAGTAATGCGTCTGACTCCTTTTGCCAAAACGGAAATTTTGCCCTTTTGTAGAGAAAAAACAGTTAAAATCCGGTCCGCTTCCCCTAAATTGCGCCTTTTTAAAATTATCCCCTCAACCTTAATCCCCTGCATAAAATGCAGTTTACCATAGATGTCTTATTATATCTCGAATTTAAACTCTTTGTCCTGATCCAGCTTGAAATCGGCTTTAGTTGAGCCGTTTATTTTGATAATGTAGCGGAAATCCTGGGCTCCGGGTTGCTTTTGCACCATTAACTTATATTGGCCATCGGGTTTGTATGGCACGCTATATTCAATCTCCAATTTCCTGGCATTTTGAGGCCTGACCTGAATAAAAGCCTCAAAGACGGTTTTACCCAATTCATCTTCAATGGTACTGACAGCGCTTTCCGAACCCTTGGAGGAAAACAACTTACTGCCTTTCGGCACATAAAACCGGACATAATCACGGTTTATCCCGTTTAGCCAGATCCCGAACGGCTGGTCATTTTTGTATTCAACAATAATTTTCTTCTTCACAGTGCCGTCTTTTTGCGGACTTATTTCCTGCGTAACGGTTTGTTTAACATACAAATTCGATTTTCCGCCGGCAAAATTCGCATCATTAATGTGCAGATAATCCCCTTCTGCGCTCTGAATTTCTCCCGTCCAGTTAAGAGCAGACAGCGCCTTCTGAGTAGTACCATCATGCATATAAAACATAACGTGCTTATGGTTTGCAAGCCTAGCTACCACCTCAACAAGCTGGGGGAGTTTTTCAACATCCGCTCCGACAGACCTGGCCAAAATCTGTTGCATCAGTATTCCCAAAACCGCTTTCCTGTCTTTTTCTCCTTTGGCCGCAATCTCCGCGTATGATTCAAGCTCGTAAATTACATTCGGACAGTTGCAGCGTTTATCTATTTCCGCCGAATATGTGGTACCGAATACATCTATTTTACCTGTCACTTCTATCAGCTCCTCAACCACCTGCGAATCAATAAAAATGATCCCGTCAAAAGGCAAACCTTCACCCAACATCTGATACATCCTTTCAAATTCTTTGGCGGAAGTCGGCACATCCGGCGAGATATTAGAATCCCGCATGCTCCAGGCTGAGCGCGGTTTGCCGGAAACTTCGGGTAAATATTTAACAATAGGCGCCGGCGGAGTTAACGGGCAGATCTTTTTCAAACAAACATTAAGTAATTTCTCATCCAGCCGGTAAATATCATCCGAGGTGGTGGCGCTTACTTGTCCGTTATTAATTGTCATTGTGGCAAAAGCTGTTAAGAATCCACCGGTGGGCCTGATTTCTTTATCGTTTTGAAAAAGTAGCAGGTAATTTTTTGCTCCCCCTATTCCCAGCGCCCCCGGAGCAATTGACAATGCATTTTTTCCCTCCTTCATTGCCACAGCACCACCCAGTATAAAATTTTTGGCAACTTCCAGGTTTTTCCGGATGAGCTTACCTTTAAACTTCTCCGGATATTTATTGGTATCAATGTTCCTGACTGAATTCGCAGCTTTAGTAAAATTACTCTCTACCTGATCTAAAACAGGCAAGGATTTATTTAAAATATTTAAAGCCTGAGTCACCCGCTCCGGACCGCTTTTTGGATTTCCGTCAAACCGGAGGTCCCCTTTTGCGCTTTCAAGATTGGATAAAATTTTATCCACAGCTGTCAATTCTTCAACTCCGGCACTTACAAAACCCTTTACATCCGAATAATATCCTCCCGCAAACGGAATCAGCTTAAACCAAAATAAAAATCCTAAAGAAATATTTAACTTCTGCAAACCTATTTTTGTGCCTTGAACTTCATTTCTTAAATTATCAAATTGCTGTCCTTTATATGCCGCCACCAAACCTTTTGCGTGGGCGGATGTTTCTTTCAATCCGAAGTAAGCAAATACAGACGGAATAATCAGCGCCAGCAGGAAAATTATTAAAATTACAAATAACCGTCTTCTACCCTTGTGGGGACGTTTTTTAAGATAATTTTTATCTTCTTTTTTTAGTTTCTTGTTTAAATTGACAAACATCTAGACTGCCCCTTTTCCGGACACAACAGCCGGAATTGTTTTCAACATCAGCCAATAATCATAAAGAATAGATCTTCTTTTAACGTATCCTGCATCCATAATGACTCTTTTATCGAAATTAATTTCCGATCTCCCGGTGACTTGCCAAACCCCCGTTAAGCCGGGTTTGCCAGACAAAATAACTTTAACATACTGACGGGACTGCGGATAATGACTTTGCTGTTCTTCAAGCTCATAAGGATAATACGCCCGGGGACCGACCAAACTCATCTCTCCGATTAGGATATTAAAAAATTGCGGAAATTCATCAATGGAATATTTTCTGATAAACTTACCTACCCTGGTTACTCTTGGATCATTAACTATTTTGTAACTGTTTTTCTTATATTGCTCCAGCAATTTAGGATTTTTTTCCAGCATCTCGTGAGCATTTTGCACCATGGACCGGAATTTATATATTCTGAAAAGTTTGCCGTTCTTACCAGCCCTCATCGGAGTATCGGCCATCACCGGTCCGGGTGAATCCAACTTAATAGCAATCGCAACCAATATCAGAAGCGGCGAGAGAATAATTAAACCCACCAGTGATCCTATTATATCCGTTAAACGTTTTAAGAAATCAAACATCATAAACTTAAGTGTACAACAAAGAAGCAACTGCTTGCTTAAAATGCTTTTTAAAATTCTCCTTACTGAATTTTTCGGCATTATCTCTGCAGTCTTCCGGGTTAATTTTAATTTGCTCAAGCTTAAGTAAAGCTTTTTTTAAAGAATCCTGAGTTTGACTTTCAAAAAAAATGCCGGTTTTGCCGGGAATAACGGTTTCCAGTGCGCCGCCCTGGGCAAAAGCTATCACAGGTTTACCCAAAGCCTGGGCTTCTAAACTAACTAATCCAAAATCCTCAATTCCCGGAATAATCAAGGCTTTGCACCCTGCAAGAATTTGTACAACGCACTTTTCATCCAGTTTACCGTCTATTTTTTTAAGTGGAACACCAAGACTCCTGCAAGCTTTCTCTGCTAAATCAAATCGTTTGTATTTGTTAGCCCTTCCCGCCACTACAAAATATCCTCCATCAAAACTTTCTACTTCCTTAAATCTTTCTAAGTCAATAAACGGATAAACTACTCTTGAATCTGTCCTGTAAATTTTTTTAATTCTTTTTTTGGCATTTTCAGAACCGGCTATAAAGAAATCCACCCGGTGAGCCGAAACTTGGTCGTAAATACGCAATTTTGTCATCGATAGCTCCCCCCAACCGTAATTTTTTTCTCCCGAAAAGTGCCACAAAAATCTCGGCGGGGTATGACAAAAACAAATATGCTTGGTTTTCGGCTTAGTAATA
This sequence comes from Candidatus Daviesbacteria bacterium RIFCSPLOWO2_02_FULL_41_8, assembly GCA_001777455.1. Classification (GTDB taxonomy): domain Bacteria; phylum Patescibacteriota; class Microgenomatia; order Daviesbacterales; family UBA10151; genus UBA10151. Next base: position 22,990 of record MFDZ01000055.1, on the reverse strand, counting down.
ATACTTTTTGCAAACCTGGTGGTATGAGAAATTACTAAATCAAATCCGTCAAAATTAAACTGTTCAAAGGCCATGGGGTAAAGCGGCAATAAAATTTTATACAATTTTTTCCATCCGGGAATTTTTTGCAAAAATGAAGTAATTATTTTCTTGGAACCAAAAAGGCGCGACAATTGCCGGTTACTTTTATCATAAACGGATGTGTAAATAGGCGCATCGGGATAGATTTCGCAAAGCCCCAAGAGTACCCGCTCCGCCCCACCCCACTGCACCAAGTCATCATGTACAATTGCAACTTTCATAAAAAAGTTTACTCTGAATATGCCTCCAGAGTTTTTTCTGCCAGTTTCCTCCAGCTAAATTGTTTATATCTTTTTAACCCTTTTTCTATCAACTTCTTTCTCAGATTTTTACTGTCCAATACCCGGGAGATTTTCTCCGCCATATCTTTCTCTGATGTCGGATTAAAATAAAGCGCTGCTTCGGCAGACGCCGGACCCCCCACCTCCGGTAAAGAACCAACCTTTGATGCGACAACCGGACAAGAACAGGCCATTGCTTCCAAAACAGGAATGCCGAAGCCTTCTTCAAAACTCGGTAACACAAAAGCCTCTGCTTCGTGGTATAAAACCACTAACTCCTCATCCGTAACAAATCCCGTATAAATAATCCCTTCCTGTTGATTTTCTTTTTTTAGTCTTTGCCAAAAGAAATGATCATAACCGGATAGAACTAATTTTAAATCCTTGTTTTTTTTCTGCAGAATCAGAAAAGTTTTAATTAGCCCTTCTACATTTTTATGCGGGTGCGCATTGCCGACATAAAATATAAAAGGCTTTTTGATTTTAAACTTATTTAAAACTTTTTTAATGTCCTCACTGCCGATTTTCGCGGAGGCCTTCAATATAGAATCATCAACCCCCTCATATGTGATAACTACTTTTTCTCCGTTAACTTTCCATTCAGTTTGTAATGACTGCCGAACGAATTTGGAAGGAACTAAAATTTTTTGTGATTTACTTACAGCCACCTTAAAAGCTTTTCTATAGCCGATTTGTTTTAATTTGGACCTGAAAGGGTCCAGCGTTGTGGCACTGCTCGCTTGATGGTGTTGGTGAATCAAATCATGAATAGTCACCACAAATTTACCGGTATAAAAAACCGGCACATTAAAATGTGGGAAATGCACCAGATCCAATTTAAGTTGTTTTAGCAATTTCGGCAGTTTAAACTGTTCCGCAAATCCATACCATTTAAAATCAGCCAAAACTTTGTGAAAATTTTTAGTCTCTTTAAGAGCTTCCCAATCTTTTTGCAGCAGTAAAACATAATACTCATTTTTTTTATCTATCACCTGAAGATTAATAATCAAATTTCTTAAATATCTTCCTACTCCGGACTCATTGAAAAATCTGGCATCTATTCCTATCTTCACTTACTTCCCCCTAACTTTTCATAAATCAGACCTAGGTTTTTGGCAATCGGATTCCAGTCGAATTTATCCTTAACTAATTGTTTTGCGTTAATTGCAATTTTATCTGCAAAATCAGAATTTTTAAGAAGATCTACGGCGGCTGTTATTATCTCCTCCGGCCTGTCTCTGACTAACACATGAACCCCGTCCTTTGCATCAATTCCCCCAATGCCGATTGAAGTCGTGACAACCGGGAGCCCCGAAGCAAAAGCTTCAAAGTTTTTGTAGCGCGTTCCCCCGCCTCCGTAAATCGGAGCAACCAAAACAGTAGCTTTTTGATAAACTTCCCTCACATCGTCAACTTCCTCCACCCGGATATCATCTGCTGACAATTCAGGAAAAAATTTTTGAGCATCTTTACCGATTATCCAAAGTTTTGCCTTGGGGATTGCGGATCTGATCTTTGGCCAGATCTTTTTTACTAAAACATTCACCGCTTCCCTGTTTTGCAGCCAGGTAAAATTTCCCAGGTAAAGGACGACCGGTGTTGTTGATTTTTTAGTAATTGATTTGCCAAAAAATTCACAATCAACACCGTTGGGAACAATGTCAACATCTAAACCGGGTAGCTGAGAAAGCATGATCCTTTTATCATCACCTGACATTGCGGCAACTTTATTGGCTTGATTCCAGAATTTTTTTTCCCAATATTTCATTTTTAAAACATCAAAGTACAAAAAGGGCTTAATTAATAAATTTCTGTGGCTGTCGGCATAATGGCTGTAAACCAGATATTCAATTGTCTGCTCAACCAACAGTATCGGGATTTTGGTTTGCGGAATATGCGGCATCACATAAAAAGTTTCCGCATGAATCAGATCAAATTTTTTTTCTTTAATCTTTTCTCCGATTGCTGCTTTTTCTCCCTGTGCCCAATTTCTGATAACCAGAAACGGATACAAGCTAAAGCCGGTTTTGAGGATATTCCTAAGCGTCCAGGGTTTTTCCGGCCTTTGAAATACTTGTATCTCCCTGCAGTATTTTTCCAGTTCTCCGAGGTATTTTCTTTCATTACTGTTTTTAACTAAGCTAAAAAGAGTAATTTCGTGACCTAAAGAAGAGAGTCTTTTGATTAAATTATACGAACGGGTTTGCCCGCCCGTCAGCAGAGGATAGGGCAAATACGGCGTCAGCATTAAGATCTTCACGGCTCCGGGTCTCCGTTTAGGGGAATTGTAATTTTAGTTAAATCAGCAATAATAAATTTCGGATTATCTTCCAAAACCTGAAAGTGCCGGAGTACCCAATTTGTTTTGTCATCACGGGCCGTGGAGACGAAGTGGGTCGCGCCGTAATCGGCAACCAGCTCTGCAAGCGGCAAGGCTGTCACCGGCCAACCCGACCTGTTTGTTTGGTATAAAAATGCGGTATCGCCGTTATAGGGCGCCACTACTTGTGCATCTTTCGGCAAAATTTTATCCGCCATTTTTCCCGCCTCAATTATGACCGGGTTATTTATTTTATAGAATTCTTTTACCTGTGTCCAGCTGAAATAAAATGAAAGCGGTAGAAAAAGGAGCCCTAAAATTATCGTCCAAAATCTCGGCAAGAAACCCGGAATTCCCTTAATTAATCCCAAAAACCCTTGCGAAAAAAAAATAGCTGCTACGGGAACAAAAATATACTGGTAGTAATTATGCCGGACATTCCCCGTTGCAAAAACTGAGAAGTATAAAATCATTGTAAGCAACCAAGTATGCATAAAATAATTTCCGCTTTTGGGTTTAATAAGTACTCCGATCGTAAATAATACAAATCCGGTAGCGCCCAATATCTCCCGGCTGATCCGCTCCGAAATTAACCACCACCAAAACGCCGGCCTAAAACGGATACCGTCGCCATTCAGCAACCAATTAGAGGCGGGTATGCCTTGAGGTTCCTGCAGTATCCACAGTCTCCAAAATAAAAAAGGCAACAAGGCAAAAAAGGAAAATATAACAAATTTTTTCCAGAACCCTTTAATTCCTTTCTTATGAACCGAATATAAAAGCGGTAAAAAGAAAAAGATTGCCCAGGGTTTAATTAAAAATGCAATTGCAGTAAAAATAAATCCTAAAATCCCGCAAACCTCCCTGCCCGCATCGCTACGCGAAGCGTTGCAGGCGGGCCAAATCCAGCGGTCTACAAAAACCATCATCCCTAAAGAAAAAAATAAAAAAGTTGGTTCCGGTAAAGTTGTCCGGGAAAAAAATACATTAAAGGGTAGTACCGCATAGATTGCCACTGTAATTAAAGAAGAAAAAACCCCTAAATATCTCTTGCAGAGAAAAAACAAGAAAGCGATACTGCCAAGAGAAAACAACACGGAGACTAAACGGCTATACATATCTGACACACCAAAGAAAAAATAGAACGGATAAACCGAAATATTATAAACAGGAAATTCGACAAACCGGAACCTGGCCGGATTAACAATAGGCATTTCCGCAGATCCGGACATATCATCGTATTTTGGAAAAAAGAGGTTAAGCCCTTCTTTAATAAAATTCCTTGTCACAGCGGCCGTATCGGCCTGTCTCCATGAATGCCAATCCGCGATGGGGGAGTCGATTTTATAAAGTCTGACCAACAGACCAATTAAAATAATTAATAAAACCCAAAAATATTGATTTGCAAATATTTTAAATATTTTCATTTATTCCTTCAGTTTCAACGCCGCTAAATTAAGTCCTAAAATCAACCAGAACAAAGATGCCACTTTAGACGCTTCAAATACATCTATAAATAATCCGTTAACTATAAATGCAATAAACATAGATAAAACTCCCGCTGAAAAAAATCTGATTAATGTGTTTTCATTTTTCAAACCAGAAATAATTCTTTTTGCCGCCTCTAATAAAACTAAAACAAATGCTGCTGTTCCCAAAAAGCCAACCTCACCTAAAGACCTTAAGAAATCATTATCTGTTGCTATGCCCAAAGACGAATATCCTGTACCCAAAAAAGGGTTTTTCTTCAAAGCCGTGATTGCCCTAGGCCATTCTATATTTAATCTGATCTGAAAAGATCTATAAACTCCTAACTGTGTTGTGTCGATGGGTTCTCCCGGAGTGATATCCGTAGCTATACCTGATGCTGTTGCGAAAGTAGAAGTGCTTGCAGAATTACTGGAAGTCTTTATAGCCAAAGTCGGAATATTCAACTGACTTCTAAGTTTCTGATCATCTGTTCTGCCTTCATATCTTTGCCCCTGGTGAAAAATATTAACGGTAATTGTAGAAATAAATCTATCACGCAACTGTGAAGGATAAGTTAAAACTACCGCCACGAAAACCACCAGCAGTAAAATATATTTCCGTTTTTTTATTAGAAGCAGAAGCGATAGAATTCCTACTAAAAGTGCGGCAAAAGATAGCCTCGCTGTTGTCATCATCAATACCAAAAATGAAAGCCCTGCCAGGATAACAATCGGAATTTTAATAATTTTCTTTACCGCAAAAAATAAAGCCGCCAGAATCACAATCGCCATAGCCAAAAATACTGCCAGATCATAGTGCCCGGCAAAGGTTGAATTGACTCTACCTCCCGGAGTTAAACCTAAAATCAGGCCTTTTGAAAATTCCGAATTGGTGGTAGAAATAACCGGCCAGTCCAGATACTGCTGGCCCAAGGCATATCCGTTAACTGTTAAAACCGTAAGTCCCAAAAAGATAAGTATCCAAATAAATTGTTTTTTTGTTTTAACTACACTGGCCGCAATAGGTAAAAGCATTAAAAATTCAATTCTCCTGAAGAAATGCAAGAAACCTATGTGCGGCGTTACGGAGTGGGTTAAAAAAATTGCCGAAAAGACGGAAACCCCCCCGATAAAGAAAAACAGCAATATTGCCAAAAACAGTTTATCTTTTATCAAAGTTTTAAATTGATTGGATAACACCATATAAATTCCCCAAAGCGCAACAGTCAATCCAATCATTAAATCTTCCAGCCTAATAGCAACGAAGGTTCCCGCAACGTTAAATAAGGGAAATTTTGGATAAAGGGGAATAAAGACAAAAAGAAATAAAACCAGTAAAAAAAGTATTCTGCCTAGTAAGGTTACTGACTTTTGCATAATTTAAATAAATATTCTCTTTCCCAATCTAAATAGCCAATATATTGAAAAGATAATTCCTCCCCAAACCAGAAACTTAACTGTCGTACCTGCAGGATAATACCGTATGGTTGCTTTGGTATACCATAAATCGGGACTACTGCCCTCAGTAAATTTTGTAGACCCCCAAAATTTAAGAGAACCATCTTCGTAAAAAGGCTCAAAACCGTTAACATACAGCGAATCCCGCAACGGATAAACCAATTCTTCCATGTATGTCGAATCGGTGTGCTTTTTTATAACGTTCCAGGAATACTCCGGCGGATGATTTAACCGCATGGGAGGAAAAGGAAGGTGACTTAAACTCTGATAGATTTTTGAATAATACGGAACCACAAATCCCCGGTAATTATCAGAAAAATACGCTGCCACATTTGATACCTGCTCAATGTTATCTCCTGCCAACGTGGATTTTACTGAAGAGGGGAGCGGAGCAAAATCGGCAATTTTGCCCGGCCCGGGCCAGAGCATATAGATTAGCAATAAGAGCGAGAATAAAATAAAAACTTTTTTAATCATATTTGATTTTCTAATTTCTAATTTCTAATTTCTAATTTCTAATCAAATCCTAATGACTAATTGTCTAAATTAATCCTGAGTCATCAAATATTATTTAGGTTAATTAGTAATTAGATCAATTAGGTCAATTCTATTTACTGGAATAATCTCGCTCTTCCTAATTTGTAATGCAAATCCTTCGTCTTTCTCTCCCCTATCACCACGGCCGGTACTCCGCCTACTATCGCAAAATCCGCTACATCCTTGGTAACCACTGCCCCTGCCGCCACCACAGCACCCTTTCCTATTTTTACCCCCGGTAGAATGATTGCCCTGGGACCGATAAAGACAAAGTCCCCTATCTCCACCGGGGCAGAAATGGCTTTGAAATCTTCGGAGTTGATGTCGTGTTCGGAGTTTAAAATCATCACACCGGAGGCAATATCCACATGATCGCCGATAATTAACTTATCTCTGCCATCTAGAAAGATATTATCTCCCAGTATGCTACCTGTGCCGATTTTGATATTAGCAGGATAGAAAAACCTGGCTCCAATGTGAATCCTGGAACCTTTGCCTATTTTTACTCCTGCCAGTGCGTAAAAGAAAAGACGGAAGTAGTGGCACGGCACCAACCCAGCCCAAGTAACCAATAGTAATTCCAAATCCAGAATCCAATTATATGCCCTGTTCACCGCTTTCCTGGAAGCTTCAGTTGTACTCAAAGGCCTCCCCATCCTATCTTGAAAAATTGCCATATTAAGTTAATTATATGGGGAAATCCCGCTAGAAGCAAACTCCAGCCGAATCTATGAAAGTTTTACTTTTAATCAAACTATACACGATCGTATATAGTTTGATTATTAAATGAAGCTACATTCGGATCTTGTTGTAATATTTCCGCAGAAGCGCCATTACTAAAATTTAAATATTTGAGATTTCTTCAAAAACTTTTAAAACTTCTTTCGCCATTTTGTCCCAGGAAAATTTTTTGGCTTGTATTATCCCCTCTTTAGAATATTTTTGTTGCAGCTTTTTGTCAAAAACAATTGTCCTGATGGCCTGCTCTATTTGATCCAATGAATAAGGATCTATTAAAAGACCTGCTTTACCGACCACCTCCGGCAGTGAAGAGGTATTTGAAACTATAACCGGAGTACCGGAAGCCATTGCCTCCAATACCGGAATCCCGAATCCTTCCCACAACGACGGCTGAATATAAGCCCGCGCTCCCTGCAAAAGAGCGGACAAATCATCTGTCGATACAAAACCTAAAAACTTAACCCTGTCTTCAATTCCCAATTCTTTAGGGGCTTTTAAGATATCTTCATACATCCACCCCTGTTTGCCTTCCCCACTGGTCTTGCCGACAATTACCAGTTCTAATTTCCCACCCTCCGCAACCAGGCTGAATGCTTCAATAAATCTTTCCAGATTCTTCCTTGGCTGTATCGTACCTATATATATAATGTAGCTATCTCCGATATTGTATTTTTTCCTGATTTTTAAAATTTTAAGTTTTGAATTTTGAATTTTAAATTTCTCTGAATCGTATCCCGGATAAGCCACTGTAATTTTTTCTCTAGCCAATCCATACTGCTTAACAATATCGTCTTGAGAAAATCTGGAGATTGTAATAATACGATCAGCGTTCATTACAGAAAACTTAGTCCAATTTTTAAGTTGCCAAAGATCTTTTTTGATAAACATCTCCGGAAAGTGCAGAAAAGATAAATCAAATACCGTGACCACTTTCTTGATTTTGGTCGGCGCAAATCTCGGAATATAGTGAGTGGGGGAAAAAAATATGTCAGGCTTCTGTCTTGCCGTATATAGTGCCAAGGGAAGGGTGATTCTGGTCCAAAGCCTTTTGGGTTTTAAGATTTTATATTGCCAACCGACTCTTGTCTTTGGCAGGTCCCCGAGCGGGGGAGCCGGCAGTAAAATCGTGTAATCGTTCTCGCGATCAATTTTCTCCAGACTTCTTAAAAGCTCAAAAGCCACTTGGGAAGAACCCAATCTTTGCAGAACATTTGCCTCATACCCGTCAATCCAAATCTTCATTATTTTATTTTTTTAAGATAGGCCGAATAACCCCCTTCTTCAATTTTATCGTATCCGCTGATATCTTTCCCTGGAAAAATTCTTGATTCGGATAAAATCACATTTGCGCTAACTGTAGCATCATTTAATTCTGTAGGGTATAACCAACCGAAATTCGAATCTGTATAGCTTTTGGTCGGGGTCCTACCGTAGGTCTTGAATAAGTATCTCCAACCTTCATAATTATGGCAAGCTCCAATTCCGTCAATGGAAAAATTATTATCTCCTATTTTTTCCATTATCCTACTGATTATTTTTTTCTTCGGACCCAAACTGAATTTATCAGAAGCCTGAAGAACGGTAATCGCACCAAATATTAAAATAATTATCAAACCAATGAAACCTAGCACTCGGTATTTTTTATTCATCTGACTAATTAGGATTCCCGGTATAAAAGTAAATAATGTTACAAAGCCATGAAGATAATATTCAAAAGAACCTCCGCTATAAAATATATAGAAACCAACCGATACCAATAAAAATGACGCTAAAAGGTAGTACTGATATTTTTTCTCTTTAATTATCTTAATTAGAAAAAACAAAAATAAAGCAACCGATGCAACCGACAGCCAAATATTGGGAAAAGTCCTTTCAGAAAATTTATCAATAAATTGAAATTCCTTTTTTGCTGACTTCGAATAACAAGCAGTGTTTAATTCATCAGCGTTTGAGGAGCCTGATTTTAAATACCAAAATCTTCCCATTGTATCTAGAAATGTAAGAATTTTTTTCGAAGGATCAAGCTTAGCTCCAACTTGTTCCGCCTGGCGGTTGTAACGGGTAAAGATGGTTAAATTGCTCCAATTGTGAAAATAATCAAATACTAAAAGAGGCCAATAAAATAATAAAAATACTAAAATGCAAATAAAAACTACTTTTTTGTTTAAAAAATATTTTCCTTTCAAAAAAACCCAAAGTCCGATCAACACCAGCGGAATGGGCAACAGATCGGTTTCGAAGATAACTCCAACCAAAGCCGCATAAAATACCCACCACCAGGATGATCTCTTAATCAGCATAATCGCAGTAAACATCAATAATACGATTAGTTGAACAAACATCGGGTTCCAATATTTTTGGTCATAAAAAACAAACAACGGCAGACCAGCGTATAGCAGGGAACTGACAATTCCGGTGGTTAAATTAAAAAATTTCCAACCTACAAAAAAAACTGCGGCTGTTGTAGCAATTCCGGTTAATCCTGCAATATATGCGGTAATTAAAGGATCGCCTTTGGATATCCAAAGCCACAAAGCAGTAAAATAAGTAAAATATGGGCCCATGTAATAATCTATGAACCCCGCACTTACACCTATCCAAATTAAGTGCAGGTCTTTTATTAACGTCATGGCATAAGTTGCCTGATATTCTTCATCAAAACCAAAAATATAAATATTAGGAAGATTATAGAATCTTAAGAACCCAGCAAAAAAAAATAAAAATATTATAAAAAATAAAATTTTATTTTTCTTGATAAATAAACTAAGCATTTTTAAGAGTTTTTTTGTACACAAGGTAGGTTTGTTCAGCAGTTTTTTCCCAAGAAAAACATTTAATTCTTTCAAATCCCTTTTTAATTAATACTTCCTTCATTTTTTTATCACCCATAACAGTTTTAAGCTTCTTTTTAATATCTTCTATGTCCAATGGGTCAACGTAGACGGCAGCATCCCCACCCACCTCCGGCATAGAGGAAACGCTTGAAGTAATTACCGGAACTCCACAGGCAAAACTATCCAGTATCGGCAAACCGAATCCTTCATAAAGTGAGGGGTACAACAATACTTGGGCCGATCCGTAAAACAGTTCCAGCTCGTCTGTCCCCAACCAGGGAAGCGTCACTCCGGCAATAACTAAATTATAATCCCGGCTTGCCTCCTTAATTCTGTTTAAATTTCTCCGTTCTCCTATTCCGCCAATACTCAAAATAAATTTTTCTGGCAAGCCATACTTTTTTTTAAAATTCCTAAGCCTCTCCTCAGGTTGCGGCTTAAAATTTCCGGTAGGCCCCTCGTAAATTACTACAATTTTTTCCTCCGGGATATTTGAAACTTCAAGAAGATCCTTTTTTGTAGCTTCTGAAACTGCAATGACGCAGTCTATCTCTCTTTCCACCCACCAAAGCCTTCTTTTGTGAACAGAGACAATTTTAGGATGTGACCACTGTGGATATTTTAAAGGAACAACATCATGATACGTGGTGATTTTTTTTGCCTTACTTGGCGGCTGAGTCCAATCCGAGGAATGAAAAATATCAACCGAACCGATAAACTTTTCAATACCGACATTTCTCCATCTGTTAAAAAGCATTTCAAAAAGTGTCGGTGGCAACCGGTATTTTTTTACATTTTTCAGTTCCCCCTTGTATGGTTTTCTCAATGAGGAATAGAAAAATATCATTTCCAAATCCTGCAGTTTTTGTAACTGCTCTGCCAGATTACGGGTATAAGTCGCAACTCCGCCGGTATGAGCGAGTTGAGATATATCCATACCGATCCGTATTTTTCCTCTCATATTTATTATTTTAACTCTTCCTCCGTAAAATATCCGCTGTTCCAACATTATCTATCTTTTGATAATTCTCATTTATATATTGATCAATAGTCCTGCCAAAATCTGTAATCTTTTGGTTTTCAATTTCTGTTGTCCTGTCTGAAATCACTATCTGCGGCTGATCCCTGATTATCCCCTCCAGAATCCTTTTTTCCGCAACTTGAAAAAACCAGGGGAATTGAAATACAAAAACATCTCCTGCCGGGAGTGTTTCTGACATCTGATAAAGATGTGGTTCTCTGCCGAAAACGAATATCTTCTCTCCGGGGGTTGTGTAATCTTTAATTTTAACGGCCAGTTCTTTTATTTGAGAATCAAAGGCTATAACTCTATTTCCCAAGTGTCCCTTGTAAAAAATATTCAACCACCAAAATAAAATTAGAAAATAACCGAATATACCAACTATTTTTAACCTCCCAGACCATGCCTGGTAGGCTTGCGGGGATTTATTGAAGCTTCCCAGCGAATACACAAATGCCAGAACCGCAAAAGGCAAAGCCGGCTGGAAATGAACAAAATCAAATCTAGTGGAAAGCCCCAGTAATGCTCCTGTTAAAAAGATAATTAATATCTGTGCCTCTGTTAATCTAATTTTTCTTAATATTAAAAAAGGGGTACCGAACACCAGCAGTACCCGGAAAAGATGAGCCAATGTTGGGATCTCTCCCCTGCCGGATTTTGCAAAGACTGTTAAATTAAAAATAACCGTCCAATACCAAAAATCCCTAAATACCCCGATCACCAACAGATAAATTACCATAAAAATTATCGGCACTAATAAACCTGATAGATACCTTAGGATAACTTTAAACTTTTCATCTTTCCAGAAAAAACAAATTAACACAAAGAAAGCCAGCGGAATTAAAACCTGCTTGAAAACAATTCCTAAACCTAAAAGTAACCCGGTCCGGAAAATCCACCTTTTGTAAAAAGAATAAAAAGCAGGCAGCAGTATTACCGGCAAGAAACTGTCAATCCACAAAACCCAACCCTCAAAAAAGGGCTGCCAAAATAAATAAAGTAAATTTACCAGTATAGCTTTAGTATTACTTTTAAAAATTTCTTTTCCAACAAAAAAAAGCATCAACTGCGTAGCAAGAACCAACATAATTGACCAAATTCTAGCTATCTCCGGAGTTGTCATTCCCAAATTATCTAAATTTAGAGGTAAAAACATCAAACCCGGGAAGTGCTGGTCTATGATCTGACTATAGGGTTTTAAGCCATGATTTGTTAAATACGGATAAATAAAAAGTTCAGGGTACGGGAAATAAATTAGTTTTGAAAGTATTAGTATATGAGTTAATAAAATTAACCCTAAAAATAAATAAATTATTTTTCTCCCGTCAAAAAAATTCGTCATTTCAAAATATAATGATATATAAATCCTACACCGGTGAAATTTTTAATATCAAGTTGAATATATCCTAGGTCATTAAGCTTTCTGACCACCACTCTGTTCGGATCACTAATCTGCACTAAATAGTCCACCAGAAATACTTCTTTATGTCCCTTTACGATAGAATCTAAATTGGAAACAGCGTGTTCGTCTTTGGCAGGAAAATCATCTAAAGCTCCTTTTGCATTAATACTCCCTTTCGCATAATAGTCAAAAGGCGGCAGAATTCCCGGACTTTCAAATAAAACAATTGACGGCTTAAAACTCTGGAAATAATATACCAATCTTCTCCAATCCTCCCTTTGATAACCGGGAAGCAATAAATACAGCAACGAGCAAATAAACTCTATTAAAACAACAATCACAAAAATAATAATTCTTAATTTATTTTTAAAATGCAGCATTCCGACAGCAATTAAGATAATAAAGCCGGGTAAAATGAAAAGCACCCGGAAATAATTATATACGGGCACTACCAATGAAATAGCGGTTGCTATCAACGGGGGTATTACTACCCATGTTAAAAGTAACTTTTTCTGAAAATTATTTGATTTTCTTATACCGATCAACAATAAATAAGCAAATAAACTGCAAACCGGCAAAAGCAGAGCATAATAGAGCATTTTATCTGCTAAACTAATTCTTCCGATGATAAATTTCACAAAAGTTAGAGGAATAGTTTTAAAATCAAATCCGCCAACTATAAATCTCCATGCCGGTAAATTCTCTGCTGCAACTGCCCCGGCATTTAATTGATTGACAAATATCGGTATCCACCAACTCGTTAAAACTAACGCGACAAACGCGGCAACAAGCCATTTATTTATAAGTTTTTTCTCTTTCAATAGTATTAGAAGCATCAGCTCAGCAGGAAAAATAAAATATGCCACATAGTCAGCTAACAGAATAAACAAATTGCTCATTACAATAAAAATAATGTTTATCCGTTCTTTATGAAGAAGTTTAATCAGGATGAAAATATTTACCGCAACAGCTAGAGCAGCCATTGAATACATTCTTGCCTCTTGGCTGTAATATATATGTAGAGGATTAATACTGAGCAGTAGCGCTGCAAGCAAACCTATTTTTTTGGAAAATAATTTTTTCCCTATCAGGTAAACCACGAAAATCGCAATAACACCAAAAACTACAGACGGTATCCGCATAGAAATCTCTGAATACCCAAAAACTTTTCCCCAAAACCACAAAATAATAAACCAACCCGGCGGATGAAAATCAGCAATAGCATATTGTGTTATTAACCCGGGCAAAGAAAAATTTTTAACAGCCAATATATTAATTGCCTCATCCAGCCATAGGCTCTGGTTAAGACTGATTAAACGCAATATTAAACCAAATACAATAATAATCCAGATCACTTTTTTTTCTCCAATTCCCAAAGTTTTATCCAAACACTCAATTTATAAATACCCATTGCAAAGGATAAAGCAAAACCTATCTTTCCATCCAAGAAACCTCTTTTATAAAAAAATCTCAAAATAAATTCAAAAATGGGTGTCAAAAACATCTTAAGAAACGAAAATCTAATGTTTTTTTTATATAAAGATTGAGCCTCCAAATCAGAATATAAATTATTTGCCCGAAAGAAACTACTAAGGGTTTGGTGCGAATTATGTATCTTGCTACTTTTCAATAAACCCACTTTTCCTGCAATTTTAACTTCCTCATGAACATCTCCGACCCATTTGCCGGAATTTTTTTTCCATAACCAGATATGTGCATCAGGGCTCCATCTTGAATATTTAATTTCCGTACCAAAAATAAAATTTCTTCGAGGTATCAAATAACCCGAATATTGTTCATTTTTAACTGCTTTTCTTATTTCCTCAGCCAAAACAGACGGTATTTCTTCATCTGCATCAAGGGCTAACACCCATTCATTAGTTGCCTTTGACAAGGCAAAATTCTTCTGATTGGCAAAATTATCAAATTTTCGGAAATAGATTTCCGTATTGAATTCCCTTGCGATTTTTAAAGTATTATCTCTACTTCCTGAATCAGCGATAATCACTTCATCCGCCAACCCCTTCAAGCTTGTTAGTGCTTTACGAATATTTTTCTGCTCATTTAGAGTGATTAAAACTGCGCTAATCATTTTTTTTGTAAAACCAATAAATTTCCTAATGCTAAATTGGGCAATAATCTATTCCCAAGAATTTGTAAAAATCTGGGCATTGGAATCCTAAAAAGAAAATTCCATTTATCAAAAAGGAAGGATCCCACGCCAGTTTTTTTAAGTAATTTAAAATTATCATTTGTCAACCCTTGGATATCGGAACTTGAAAAAAATCTTATATGCTCGCTATTCTCAGGATAATTTAATAGGGGTGATCTTCCTTTAATAAATATTCCTAATCTAAATTGCAAACTGGAAGAATTTGGATAAGTTAAAATCACAAAACCGTTTCTTTTTAAAACTCTTCTAGCTTCACTCAATACTTTTTCAGGATAAAAAACGTGTTCCAAAATTTCTGATGCAATAACTATATCAAAATAATTGTCTTTATACGGCAAATTTTCGGCATTAATATCAACTATTTTTATTTCCTTCAAATATTGCTTTGCTCTTGCCGCTTGTTTTTTACTTATATCAATTCCAAAAAAATCACACTTTTTTTTAATATCATCTTCTAAGATAGCTTCGTAGATACCGTCTCCTACCCCTATATCCAATATTTTTAAAGGTATTCTGTCTTCTTGAGAAATTAATCTTTCCAGAATCTTTTTAACTTCTTCAAACCTATCCTCAAATGCAATCAGCCTTTTTGCACCAGTTCTTTTTTTTAAAAAGGACGAATGGGGATTGTATTGCAGTCTTTTTGAGTTTTCATAGTAACCGGACAAATCAGGATTCATAAATATATTTATTCCAACATGACTTTTTCATACTCCAAAGCTATTTTTTCCCAGGAAAACTTCATTGCCTGATTCCTGGCTTTTTCTGACCAATCAATTTCTAAAGCCTTCCCGATGCATTCCGCATATGCAACAGGATCATCAACTTCTGTAAATAAACCGCCCTCACCTACAATTTCCCTTCTTGTTTCATCATCCGGAGCAACTACACCAAGTCCGCTGGATAAAGCTTCAAGATAAACAATTCCAAAAGCTTCCCTGTCCCAAGATGGCAAGGAGAATAAATCACATGATCCATAAACCTCTGGCATATCCTCATAATCAAAATGCATTATTTTAAATCTATCCCCTAATAACTTTCGACCCATCTTCTCCAGTTCATCTTTATTTTTTCCCAAACCTACTATTAATAAAGACCCTTTATTTACTTTCGACATTGCAGATATTAATTTTTCATGATGTTTATATCCAACAAGCGCGCCCACCGATAAAACAATCGGTTTTTGTAATCCAATCTCCATTTTTTCTCCACCGGCTTTAAATTTTTCAACATCCACCCCATTGGGGATTTTTACAATTTTGCTTCCCCAAGCCCATTTTTTTGCCCATCTGTAACTGTGATCAGTTAAAGCCACAAATATATCCGGCTTTGCAATTGCTATATTCCAGATATCATCCCTACCGATACCGCTTTGTCCGGTAATTAATACTCTGTATCCGCCTGTCAGCCGCCCCACAGAAGCTTTTAAGCTTTGCATCCGTCCATTCATCGGAATTACAATGTCATAATTGCCTTTGATAATTTTATTCACACAATTTGCTTCTTTTCCGGAAAAAATATCTATCTTAAATTTTCTAGATAGTCTTTTAGATAATTCAAAAACAAATGTCTCAGCTCCCCTATTTACCGAATTTTGATATCTGCTTAAAAACGCAATTTTCATTTTTCTGTATATATCTAAAGTATATTCTTTTTTATATATGCTCTGTAGCCTCCAACTTTAATAGAGGGCAAACTAGTTAAATCTTCTGCAAGCGGTATACGATCCTCGGATAGAATAACTGTATAAACAGGTTGTTTATCTGTAATTTCCTTGGTGTATATCCAGCCATAAAGCCTATCGCTATAACTTTGTTCCGGTAATCTCCCATAAATCTTAAACAGATATCTCCAGCCTTCGTAATTATGGCAGATTCCTCTTCCGTCGATAGAAAAAGGTTCTTTACCAATAATATCCATCACCTGTTTAATTAGCAATTTTTTGGGCCGCAGGCTAAATTCATCGGATGTCCGCAAGATTGTATTTACTCCAAACAAAATTACTGTACAAATTATTACAAAAAGAAGCAATCGATGCCTGTTTGCATTTGCAACTAAAATTCCCGGAATAAAGGTAAACAATGTTAGAAAACCAAGATAATAATACTCAAATGCTCCACCGGGATAGATCAAAAAAAATGTAAAAAAGACTAGATAGAAAACAGCTAGCAAATTTAGTGCTGAATTCTTTCTTTTAATTACAAAACGGTAAAAATAAATAAACAATGCAGCGGATATCAAGGATAACCAAAGTGGAGATCTTGTTCTTTGAGTATACTTATCAATTATTTTAAAATCATTTGCATGGGATAAAGATGTACACCCAAAATTAATCTCATCAGAGTTAGGAATGCCGGGATTTAGATACCAAAATCTCCCTAAACTATCAAAGAGTGAATTAAATTTTGTAACAGGATCAAAGACAATTTTTATTTCAGTATTTTTATTGAAAAGTGGTGCAATAGCTTTCATATTACTAAAGTTATGATTAAAATCGAACACTACAAGAGGCCAATAAAACAACATAAAAGTTAATAAAAGAATAAAAAGTAATTTTAAATCCTTAAAAAAATTACCTCTTATAAAGAGCCACACGCCAATAAAAAACAGTGGCAAAGGAGCAAGTTGAGTATTTAAAACAACACCTAAAAGAATTGTATATAGGATCCACCACCATTTCGATTTTTTAACTAAATTTAGAGTTAAATAAAGAAGCACAACCACCAAAGGAACAAACATCGGATTCCAATATTTCTGGTCAAAAAAAATAAATAAAGGTAGCGTTGCATATAGGGCCGAAGAAACAACACCGGCTGCGAAATTAAATAACCTCCAAATAACTAAAAAAATAGTCACAGAAGTAATTGAGCCTGTTAATGCCGCAATATAAGCAGTGATTAAAGGATCGCCTTTGGATATCCAAAGCCAAAACGCAGTAAAATACGTAAAATACGGTCCCAGGTAAAATTCAAGCGGCGACGACGCAACACCTATCCAAATTATGTGAAAATTCTGGACTATTGTCCAAGCATACTCGGCTTGATGTTCTTCGTCCAGATTAAAAACATAAATATCGGGCAACCGATAAGTCCGCAGAAAAAAAGCAAGACTAAAAATCAAAATTAGCCATATATATACTTTATATTTTTTTAAAAAGTTAACTTTATCCTTCATACGCTTAAAACAATTTATACTTGAGAATTGTAAAAACAGCTATTATTCCATCAATAAAACTAATCTTTTTTCCTTGCTCATAGCTTCTTGGCTTTGTGGTTATCGGGATCTCAAAAATCGTATACCCCAACTTAATAGTTTTAATTGTAATTTCAGGCTCTATCTCAAATTCATTTGAAACAAGATTTAGCTTCTTTAAAACTTCCTTGCTAAACATTTTATAACCGGTTTCCATATCCGTTAAATGCGAGCCATATAATATATTAACCAAAAAAGTTAAAAAATAGTTTGCCAATAAATGAACCGGTAAAACAGTTTTATCAGGACCCCAAAATTTCAATGGGTAATTAGTAAGTCTTGTACCATAAACCACTTTTGTTTTCCGTTCCAATATTGGCTGCAGCAATTTAGCATAATCTTCCGGATTATATTCCATATCTGCATCCTGAATAATAACGAAATCGCCTTTGGCCTCTTTTAAGCCCATTCTTACTGCTGCGCCTTTTCCCATATTACTTTTCTGTCTTAAATACAGAAATTTGATATCTTTCAAAGAGGATAAGATTTGGGACGTATTATCAGTAGAACAATCATCAACCACAATAAGCTGTTTGCGCACTCCCGAAATTTTGACTTTATTTACTTTTCGTAGTAGAGGTTCAATGGTTCCTTCCTCATTGAAAACCGGAATAATTACTGAAAGTATCATTTTTGCACCACCATTAATATCGAGGTTCCTATCGGCGGCTCAACAATATCTTCAAGTGGTAAAATAATTGGCGCCAGGAAATTAAAGATTTTAATTTTATTTGTTTCTATTTTACTGCTTGCCAAAAACTTAGAAGCAAACCACCAACCTATACCTCCCAACATGTTAATAATCCTTCCGCTAATAATTTTAAAGCCGGTATTTGTCATAAGTTTACCCAATTTCGTTTTATCATATCTTCTAAAATGACCGATGGACCTATCAATTTCCCCGAATAAAAGCTCATGGGCAGGCACCAGCAATATCAAAGTCCCATCTTTATTCAGAAGATTATATAAATTCTTTAACGCTGTCTTATCTGCTTTAATATGTTCCAAAACATTCAAACAAACCACGGTGTCAAATTTTTGTCCGTTAAAAAAAACGCTACTTTTTTCTATATCCCCAAATTGTACTTTTACTCTGCTCCCTAACATTTTTTTTGTCTCTGTTATATGTTGTTTGTCTATATCGATTGCAAACACTTCTCCGTAGTTTGTCAAATTCCCGGTAAAATTACCAATTCCGCAGCCTACTTCTAGTATTTTTCCTTTTAGGAACTTATTAAATTTTCCGACCAACCACTGGTTATACCATACCGCCTGACTCATGGATTCCAACATTTCCGTACCATTTTTATTGCTCACAACAATCTCCTCTTGAGTTTTCGCAAAGGAGTTAAAAACTTTGCCTTTATTAATCTTAATCCCGACATTTTCAACCAGGGAGAAGAAACTATCTGTGGATATTTTTGGTAAAGCACCTCAGGGTATTGAAAATCCAAAACTAACGGATTTCCTACTTCAAGCTTATATTTATCAAATATTCTTTTTGAATTAGATCTTTTTAAATGGGTTACATGTAAATAAGGCGAATCTAAATAAATTATCTTCGGCCTCTCCTGAATTGGTAATTTATTTTCATCAAAAAAACTCTCCTTGCCATATGGCTGGTCAACATGCAGACCAGGTATTTTTTTGTTTATTGCCCTTAAGTTAAAATGACCTTTGCGTCCTAAAATTTCATACCGTCCGGCCTCTTGCTCTTGCGTGTGATAAATATCACCAACTGAAACAATTACCGGTACCACTATCCCTTCAATGTCTTTACCCTCTGTACGGATCTTTTTTATTAATTTATAAATTGATTCCTTCCACCAAATTTCATCCCCATCTAAAATCAAGGTCCAGTCGCATCTCGATTCTTCCAGCATATTCTGGCGCATCTTAGTAAACTCATATTTATCTACAGATCCTACTTCCTTAAACTCAATTTTATCGCCTTTTATCTTTATTATTTCTTTAATTATCTCAACTGTTTTATCTGTTGATCCTGTATCCCAAACTAATACTTTGTCTACAAAATCGATCACCGACATGATGGCAAACCAGATAAAATTTTCTTCATTGTGTACAATTGTGTTAACCCAAATTTTCATAATATATTCCTTTATTATAACGCTCGTATTACAGGAAGTGAACCTCGGGCTTGTCTAGAATAGGAAGTGAGATTATAATAATCGTTATGGCAAACGGAAAAGACGTTGATTGTGATGCTTTTGGAGGCACTCACCCCACAGTTTATCATCCATTTTTATCCGCCATTTTACCTGACTTAAAAAACAAAATTATACTGGATATCGGATGCGGTAAAGGCATGGTGGGCTTCTTAATAAGAACGCAAAGAGATTTAACAAATTCAACGTTAATTGGCATGGATATCTCCAAAAGTTTCCTGTTTTTTTCAAAAAAACACAATATTTACGACAAACTAATAGCGGGAGATATCACAAAAAAACTTCCTTTCAAAGATAATAGTGTTGATCTGATCATTTGCAGTGAAGTAATAGAACACATGAAAAAGGAAATCGGAAAAAAACTCCTGAATGAAATCGACCGGATTATTGCAAAAAATGGCAGGGTGATTATCACCACACCAAATGTTTGGCTTAAGATGCCCTCCACAAATTATTTCGACCAACACCATTCACTCTGGAATGTAAACGATTTTACAAAAAGGGGATATTCAGTTAATGGAATAGGAATTAAATTGCCGTTCAATATAATAGCCTGGTATACTCCTATTATACAATCTCTGTATTATTTTATGACACCATTTGCTTTTATCTTCCCAAGGATTTCCGGTTTATTAATAGCTCATAAAGATTTTACTGAAAAAGATTAGCTCAACGTTTTTTCCATATTTTCAAGAGAAGCCAGGTGAGTGGCAACAAGAAATTGAATACCATGCCTATCAGTACAGATACCGCCGCACCTGTAATTCCGTAATTTGCAATTAGAAAATAACCTAGCGATCCGATTATTAATAAGTGCCCAATCGAAACCCAAACAAAAACTTTAGGTTTTGCAAAATAGTAAATAATGCTGGCATGGATTGGTAGAGAGAATAAAAAGATAAGCATCGCAATAAACAATATGATAAAAGGAATTATAGCCTGAGTGTATTGTTGGCCAAATATTATTGGTATCAGATAAACTGCCAAAGGAATTAACAACAGCCCCGAGCAGACAAAGCCCGAAACTAAAAGTTGAATTTTCTTTAAATAGGTAATCATTTGATTATCATTTTGAAAAGAAGCAAACTTCGGAGCTACCACTACACCCAGCGCACTATTTAATTGTGGAATAACAGCAACCAGCTGTGTGGCCGCTCCATACAATCCCAGCTCAAAACCGGTAAGTAACCTTGCAGATAAAAATGTATCCAAACGCGCTGAAATTGCAGCAATGATGGTAAAAACAGCTACCCAAAAGTTATAATGAAAAAATTGCTTTGCTACACTTAATTCATTTTTGATAAATAGTATCCTCTTCACAGGCAGAAACAAAAGTGCGGTTGAAAAACCCAAAAAGGGCATAACTATATACAAGGCTAAACCGGAAAATAAATTCATACCACCTGAAGCAAATAATATAAAAATAAAAAAAAGTCTAAGAAGATTTACAGCAATATTAACAACACTCCATATAAAATATCTTTGAAGAGCTTGCAGCGCTGAGGAAGCGAACGAAAAGAACAACGCCCCTCCAACACCAACCATTACCAATCTTAAAGGAGTTATTAAGGCTTCCTTGTTAAATATATTTTTTGCAATCAATGGGGTCAGAAAAAAACCAATTAACAAAACTAGAATCCATACCGCCAGCTTAAATTCTATGGCCAGTTTTAAAAACTTAAATGATTTTTCCTTATCCAGCTTCAAACTTGAAGAAACATGGCGAACAAGTCCGGTATTTGTTCCAAAATCTACAATATCTGCAATCAAAGTTAAAGTAGTTATTGAAACAATTAAAAGCCCAAAATCCGAAGGGCCCAAATATCTTGCCATTAGAATATAGAAAGCGCCTCCCAAAATCCCATTAATGATTGTGCCGAGAATGGTTATCTGAGATTGTTTAAAGGTGGCGGTTGAAAGTACAGATTTAAACATAATCCCATTATATCTAAACTGCATCTCTTATTGCGAGAAGCGATTCTTCTTGTGGCGAGAAAACCCTATGATGCACAAAGATAAAACCGTTAATGTTACGCCTGAGATTATTAAACCTATGTTTACATATTTTTGAGCCTCAAATTCGATAAGGTAATCTCCGTTCCGTTCTATTCTAAATCCGTTTAATAAACTATACACCGGCAGGGAAGTCTGACCATTTATCTTCCATAATCCGTCAAAGTTTTGAGAGAAGATTAAAAATACAGGCTCAGCTAAACCCTTAATTGAAACCTTATATTTAGTAGGGTTAATGTTTTGGAATGTAATATCTGCAGATGAAACCTGTGCATATTTTTCATCAAAATCTGCTATCCTCCCCCGGTCCTGATACTCCCGAGCTTTTTCTTTATACTCCGCCCATTTTTTCTCATCCAATACTGCCAAGGCATTAACAACATTAATATCCCCTTCCGAAATAATTATTATTTCATTCCCGGAATCTAGCTTGCCCACTTCAAACCACCTGACATTTGTTTCTTCAACCTTGCAAGGTCTGACCTTGCAAGGTTTGGTACTGATCTGACCTAATAATTTATCTCCTTGATAGAATTTAAGGCTTCCACTTCTTGAACTCTCCATCACTCTCGCAAGTAATATCTTATCTTTCTCTAATTTCAAATTTCTAATTTCAAATTTCAAATTACCCTCTCCCACCGCCCACCCCCCACCCAAATCAAAATCCTGATTGTCAATTCCATACTTCGCCTGTAGGAAACTTCTCCATCTGATTAAATCAGCCGTCTCCCTTTTCCACCATCCTGATTTATTCGGTTCAAAATTTAAACCCTTCGCCGGAAAGATCAAATCCGCCGCATCTATAAAATTTGCAGCCAAATCCGAATTAGTCTTATTATTAAGTACAATTTTAGCTTCAGGTAATTCATCAATTCTTTTACCCAAACCAGAATATTCTTCAGCAAAAATCATCGAATTCTTAGAAAGTTTCAGGTTGGCGCTTTTTGTAGCTTCATTATAAATACTATCTGAACCTATTACCCACCAGATATTCGGTGTGGTAAAAAATATATCCTGATGTTCCTTTGTTTTCAGAAGAGGAATGGGGGAATTTTTTACTAAAGATAACCATGGCTTCTCCGATAACTGTTTTAAAAATGTATAATAATATTTCATATTGTCCGGATGCATATCATCTCTTCTTGGATCGAGATATGGATCTACAATATAACCGATTCCGGCAACATCAAAAATTTCGCCCATAAAAGACGCTTCTCTTAAG
>MFDZ01000054.1:1382-23754 GCA_001777455.1 Candidatus Daviesbacteria bacterium RIFCSPLOWO2_02_FULL_41_8 | reverse complement strand
AAAGGCATACTGGAACAGGCAGAGAAATAATATTTATCAGATCCCCGGATGTTTCAAATGATATACTTAAAGTCATGAAATACAGGGCAATTATTTTTGACCTGGACGGGACGGTTGTGCCCAGTGTTATGGAGGGTATGCCTTCCGGCGCTGTTGTTGAGGCAGCAAGAAAAGCAAAAAAGCTGTTCAAGCTCTCCACAGCTTCTGCCAGGGCTATTCAGTATTGCAGAGATATCTGGAAAGCATTAGCAATCGAGGACCCATGCATAATTAACGGCGGTTCACAAATAATAAACCCCAAAACCGAAGAAATTATTTGGGAGCAATGTCTCCCTGAAGGAGCTATAGAGGAGGTACTGAAAAGATCAAAAGGATATACCGGCACTTTTGGTTTAAACGGAGTTTTCCTGAATATAAAAAATGACTTTAAAAAAGTCCCCAAAAGATCCAATTTAATGGTGGCGCTTGGGGTTAAAAAAGAAAATACACAATCTTTAGTACAGACTTTATCCAATATACCGGATGTAGCTGTACACATTTTGCCCTCATGGACTCCCGGGGAGTATTGGGATATACACGTAATTCACAAATTAGCCACAAAAAAGCATGCAATTGAGAAGTTGATTGAAATTTTAAGGGTTAAGAAAGAAGAAGTTATCGGTGTCGGAGACGGCAATAATGATATGCCGCTTTTTGAATCAGTCGGGTATAAGGTGGCTATGGGAAATTCCGTTGAAACACTAAAAAAGGCAGCAGATTATGTAACAGATAGTATAGAAAATGAGGGTTTTGCAAAATTTATAGACAAAATACTTTTAGATAATTCTTAACAACCGAAAGTACCGCGTACGGCAAAAAGTTAGAACCTATTTTAGCTTATTTTCTTCTTGTGAATTAGAAATTTATAGAAATCTGAGTCAAACTACCATTAATAATTAAAATTATTGTTTAATTTGTGTTAAGTTTAAATTATGCAAGAAAAAGGTTTCGCACAAATATTGGTTTTAATTGGGATTATAGTTGTTATTATTGGGGGAGGTGTATATTTTTATTTAAGAAAAGAGATTAATACTAACCCAAATAATTCCTTAAATACTGCTCAAGCTTTAATTAACAAGAGTCCTGACACAACTCCAACTCCTTCTCAAACTCCTCAAACAAGCGCAAAAGAGGTCTCTTCAACCCCGGCATCACCAGTTCCCATTTCAGGGGATAGACTTCTTTACACTGATAATGAATGTAATTTAGAAATAGTTTACCCGCGAAAGACGGTTGATGGAAGAAAAGAATATTTATGGACTTTGGATGCAACAAGCAAGCGTATGGCTATAACATATGCGGGAAGGACAGGTCCAAATCTTAATCAAATGGATCATTCAATAACAATTTTTGCTCAACCACTGGGCAGCAATAGTATTTTTTATTCTGCTTCAGCTGATATAGTTTGTACAAAGAATGAAGATAATCTTAGTTTAGAATCTTTCAAAGAAAAATTCTTGTTGGCAGGAAAGGAAAGCCAACCAACAGTGTTGGAGGCTACAAAGATAGGAGGTGTAAAATTTATTCCTATTATTTGGGATACCAAAACCGAATATGGAGATCAAACGTATCCAACATATATTGGTGTCTATAATAATTTTTTAATTGAAGTTATGAATTCTAACCCTGGGTCTGGTAAATTACAGGAAGATGCAAAATCTATCCTAAATAATATTAAATTTACTAATTCAAACTCCAACTAATCTGTCCTTTAGGGTGTTACAACGTCCTATATTTTCCTTTTGTACCGCGTACGGACTGCCCGCAATTGCTACGCACAAAGCGTTGCCCGCCGACATGCCTTCGGCAAAGCCGATGGCGGTCTGGCAGGCGGGGAGGAATACCTCCGCCTTCAGCGGAGAACGAACAGTCTTGTCCCGACATACGTCGGGACGACGCAGTTCACTCCATATCAGTACATAAAAAAGGAGGGCATTGAGCCCTCTTTTTTCTGTACCGCGTACGGGAGTCGAACCCGTGATTTCTGGGATGAAAACCCAATGTCCTAGGCCACTAGACGAACGCGGCAATCTTTAGTATTATACTGGAATTAGGCTTCCTACTCAAGCTGGATTCAATTAGTTTATATATCCTTGTTCTTTTAACCAGGGGAAAATTGTCCGTTGAGCTATTGTTGAAAGATTTTTTTTATCAGAATTTGTATCAAAATAGCCAATTTCCACTACTTCTGAGGAGGGTTTAGGCTCACCAATCAATTTTCCGCCGTACATCTTGATATTCAACATTGCCCCATTTTTGCCGTGAGCCACATCCTCAAATTCTGTCAAAAATTTGATAGACTGCTCATCTATTTCACAACCTATCTCCTCTTTAGTCTCTCTCTTTAAGCAATCTATTTCAGATTCTCGCTCCTCTATTTTTCCACCTAAAGTAAAAAACACCTTTTCCTGGCTTTTGGTTCTCACCTGCAGGAGTTTTCCGCCTTTAAATATAGCCAAAGCCACCTTTCGGATGGTTCTCATACTTATTATTATATGCTATACTTTCTAGCAATGGATCAACCTCTTAACGAAGCCGCCAACAAGCTTATTAGCCCCGCCAAACTCGGAATCATCGGTTATGGCATAGTCGGGCAAGCTTTGGCATATGGCTTTTCACAGTCCGAAATTAAAGATAAATACGAAATAAGATATTACGATAAATATAAAGAAACCGAGAGCTTGGAATCAGTAGTTTCGGGGAGCGAATTTATTTTTATCTGCCTGCCTACCCCGATGAAAGCGGACGAAAGCGGAATTGATTTATCTATCATAGAAGACAGTATTGCCGAAATAACCAAATATACTGATGACACAAGCAAAATTATTGTCATCAAATCGACAGTTTCCCCCGGCATCACTGCCTCTTTGGGGAAGAAATATCCTAAAAGCAATTTCGCCATGAACCCGGAGTTTTTAACTGAAGCTAATTACTTGGAGGATTTTGTGGCGGCCGACCGGAATGTGGTCGGCGCCAACAATGATTTAGTTTCCAGAAGACTGGTGGCGCTGTACCGCCAAAGATTTCCGCACACTAAGATTTTTCAAACAGATACCACTACAGCTGAGATGGTTAAATATATGGCTAACGCATATCTTGCCACTAAAGTTATCTTTGCTAATGAAATGTTTGCGCTGTGTCAGGCTTTAGGTATTAAATACGAAGAAGTTAAAAGTATGGTGGTGGCAGACCACCGAATTTTTGATTCCCATTTAGATGTGACAACTGCCAAGGGCTTTGGCGGAAAATGCTTTCCTAAAGATGTGGTAGCGCTTATCGGCCGGGCCAAAGAATTAAGGGTTGATCCAAAGCTTTTAGAAACAGTTTGGAATATAAATAAAAAAATCCGCAAGGTCCGCGATTGGGAGGAAATCCCGTTTGCTGTGACTAAGAAGTAATATTCTTAATTAATTCAATTTTCGGATTATCCCCGGACCCGGCAAAATCTACCCCCACAAAGTCTAACCTATATTCCCTGTTGCCCCAGCCAATCTTTTGGACATAAAACTTGGCAGTTTTTAATAGAAACTTAATTTTCCAGGGGGTCATGGATTCTGCAGGAGAACCATACTCGTGCGACCAGCGGGTTTTTACTTCCACAAAAACCAAAGCTTCCTTATCTTTTGCTACAATATCAATCTCCCCACCGCGGATCCGGTAATTCCTCCCCAGGATCTTATAACCCTGTTTTTGTAGATATCTACAAGCAGTTTCTTCCCCACTATTGCCTACATCTTTATTTGACATAGAATTTAGGAAGTATCATTAAAATATTCTTCGAAGTGAGCGTAGCGAATCGAGAAGTTATCTTAAAGACTATATTCTTAAGGTATGTTCTCGACTACGCTCGAACAATAATTACACCCTTACCGCACTCTTACCCGTCAAATCTCTGAGGTAATACAGCTTGCTTCTTCTGACCTTGGTGGCTTTTTTCTTAACCTCTATTTTCACAATAGAATTGGCAGTCAGCGGCCAGGTTCGTTCAACTCCCACCCCTCCTGCACCGATTTTACGGACAGTAAAAGTTTTGTTCACATCCCGACCCCGCAGCCTGATTAAGATACCCTCATAAACCTGTATCCGGGTCTTAGCTCCTTCCACTACCTTATTGTGAATCCTAACAACGTCACCGATATGTATATTTTCCTCGCCAACCTGAATTGAAATCATGAATGGAATATTAACACAATCTAAACTAATTTGAAAGAGTCTTCACCCAGAATCTCCACTATTTTGTCTTCCAAGTCTATGCCGGGATCTATTGCAAAAGGCAGGTCCATTCTCCTGATGCCTCCATCACTGCCATGCAAAAGTAGCGCCACCGGCACTCTTCCGGGGAAACCTCTTAAGGTTTTATTAATATTCTGCAATACCGTCACATCAGTCCCGGGCGGAATGGTAATTTCTACTGCCGGACCGGTTTCCGGTATCTCCCCAGACATCTTTGCTGGATCAAACACGCTTATTTGCTCCACTATTAAAGACAGTTCTTCTTCCCGCTTTTCCACCCGGCCGTTTATAAAAACCACCTCATCGGTCACCAGAAAATCTTTGCTAGTTTCATAAGTTTTGGGAAACACCACCACTTCAACACTGGAAATTCCGTCAGAAATTTTGATAAAGGCCATCTCTTTAGCCGTTTTTTTGGTGATAACTTTTTTTACGGCAGTAATCTCCCCGCCTAATTTCAAACTTTTCCCGATATGCTCATCCCCAAGGTCAGACAATTTATTGGAAACGAATTTCGACAGCTCTTTCAAGGAAGCAAGATACGGCGGTTCATGTAAATAAAATCCCAACAGTTCTTTTTCAAAGACCAGTAACTGTTCCAAAGCCAACTCCGCCACCTCCGGCAGTTTTATGGCTATATCACCCTTGTCTTCCTCGCTGTCAAACAAAGAAACCTGTCCTGACAACTTAAACTTGCTTTGCTTGTGGGTTTCTTCTATACATTGATCTAAAATTAATAGCTGAGCGGCCCGGGAACCCAGGTGATCCAGTGTCCCGGCTTTTATTAAACTTTCCAAGGTCTTCCTGTTTACCAATCTATTGTCAACCCGCGAGCAAAGATCCGGCAGGGAAGCAAACTCCCCCTTTTCTCTGGCCGAAATGATGGATTCGATGGCGGAAATTCCCACATTTTTGATGGCAGACAACCCAAACCTGATACCCTGTTTGACCTCCGATTCACCAACAGATAAACTTCTCTCCAAATCTGCCTGGGTTAGTTCTTTCAGCTTTTCCAATGAAAATCCAATACCGGATTTATTTACATCCGGCGGCAACACTACAATCCCCAGTCTTTTACATTCTTCAATGGCGGCGGCAATTTTATCGCTGTCCCCTGATTCAGCTGTCATTACCGCGCTCATAAACTCAACCGGGTAACTGGCCTTCATATAGGCAGTCTGATAAGCAATAATGGCGTAACTGGCGGCGTGAGCCTTATTAAAGCCATACGCGGCAAAAGGAGCAATCAGCGCAAACAATTCATCTGCCTTTGCCCGCCTCATACCTTTGGATACACAGCCTTCAATAAACTTACCCTTCTGTTTAGCCATTTCCGAAGGGATTTTTTTACCCATGGCTTTCCGGAATTTATCCGCCTCTTCCCACGAATATCCGGCAATATTAATAACCGTCAATAGCACATCGTCCTGATAAACCAGCAAGCCGAAAGTATTTTCCGTATATTCCCTCATCCGGGGATCAAAAAATTTCACTTTCCGGGGATCGTGTTTACGGGCAATGTATTCCGGTATTACGCTCAAAGGTCCCGGCCGGTAGAGCGCCACCATCGCCTGAATGTCAAAAACACTGGTTGGTTTTAGCTCCATCACATATCTGGTCATACCGGAGCCTTCCAATTGAAATATCCCCATAGTTTCCCCTTTGGCCAAAAGATCAAAGGCTTTTTTGTAATCAAGCGGGATTTTGTTTAAATCCACGCTGACTCCCCTGTTCTCCTTCACAAATTCCACAGCTTTGCCTAAAATAGACAAATTCCTTATCCCTAAAAGGTCCATTTTAACCAGTCCTATCCCGCCGTATTCATCCATCAGGGAAAACATATCGTATTGACAAACCAATCTTTCTCCGCTTGACTCACGCTGAAGGGGAGTGAAATTAGTGATTTCATCCGGCGCAATCACTAATCCGGCGGCATGAACTGAAGCATGCCTGACTGTGCCTTCGATTTTAATAGCCAAATCCAATAACTTCTTGATCTGCGGGTCGCTCCTATACGGGCCGGCTAGCTCCGGCACCTCCTTGATGACGTCCGAGAGTGGTTTGTGAAAACCCTGGTGGGGCGGAGGAACCAGTTTGGCAATCCGGTCCACATCGCCATATGCCAGTCCCAAAACCCGGCCCACATCCCGGATAGCCGCCCTGCCCATCATTGTTCCGAATGTGACAATTTGCGCCACCCTATCTGCGCCGTATTTTTGTGTGACATATTCTATTACTTCATCCCTTCTGTCGTCAGCAATATCCGCATCAATATCAGGCAGAGTCGGCCTGTAGACGGTTAAAAACCGCTCAAACGGCAAAAGGTAGTCAAGCGGGTTCAAATTAGTCACCCCCAGACAATAAAGCACCATCGATGCCGCGGCAGAACCCCGGGTATTGGTGATAATTCCCCGCTGGTGCGCCCATTCCATAAAATCAGACACCACTAAAAAATAATCCGCGTAATTTTTTTGTTCAATCACGCTCAGTTCGTATTCCAAACGCTCTTTGATTTTACCGGTTATTTTCAGCTTGCCTTCTGCTTTTTGGTAAGTCAGCTCCCGCAGGTATTCCATGGAGGTTTGCTTGCCGGGCGTGGCAAATACCGGAAAACGGGCCACCCCCAGCGGAATTTCCAGATCAACCGCTTCGGCAATCCTGACAGAGCTCTCCAGCGCCTGTGGTAAGTCTTTAAAATCCTCCGCCACTTCTTCCGGAGTCTTCACAAAATAATCCGGGGTGTCAATCATCCGCATCCTGTTTACTTCAGACAGAAATTTGCCGGTTTGAATACAAAGCAGGGCGTCCTGCGCCTCAGCGTCTTCTTTTCCCACATAGTGATAATCATTGGTTGCCACAACCGGAATACCCAGCCTCACGGATAAATCCTTCACAGTTGATCTCGTTTGGATTTGAATATCCAACAATTCCTTAATATCTTTCCTGACTGTCTCATCCACAGCCAGATCCAGCGACTGCTGATACGGATGGCTTTGCAGTTCCAGATAGAAATTGCCTTCACCGAATATATCAAGATAGGTTTTTAATACTTCCTCGGCTTTTTTGGGATCTTTATCATTGATGGACCGGATAAACTCACCGGAGGGACAGCCGGATAAAACAATTAACCCCTCGTGAAATTCTTTTAAAAGTGTCTTGTCCACCCTGGGGCGGTAATAATAGCCGTCGCGGTGGGCAATGGTAGTCAGCTTCATCAGGTTTAAATAACCCTGATAATTTTTGGCCAAAACTGTCAGATGAAAAGGTTCGCTATCCAGCTTTCCTTCCTTATCTTTGTAAGAGCGCTTAGCCACATACATTTCCACCCCAATAATCGGCTTTACTCCGGCTTCACGGCAGGCCTTATAAAATTCAATGGCCCCGTACATCACACCGTGATCCGTAATAGCCAACGCATCCATGCCGGCGTCTTTGACTGTTTTAACAAGTTGCGGAATTTTTGACAAACCATCCAAGAGAGAATATTGAGTGTGACCGTGAAGGTGAACGAACTTAGCCATAGTTTCTCCTGTCATTCCTGCGAAAGCAGGAATCTATACAAATATTTATATGGATCCCGATTTTCATCGGGATGACAATTGTGACTGTCATTTTAACAGCACCAATGGAGCGTATTTCAAGTGGCAAAACACACCCCACACGTCATTGCGAGCGATTAGCGTGGCAATCTTTCTAAACGCAGTCTTTCTTCCAGAATTTCCCTGATTTTGTTGGGGTTAACTTTTCCGCCGGTTTTTCTCATAACTGATCCAATTATTGCCTGAATTACCGTTACTTTCCCTCTTTTGTATGTTTCCACAAGTCCCGGGTTTTCTTCAATCGCCTCACTAGCCAGCTTCTCCAATTCCTTTTCGTCCTCTATCACTCCAACTTTTTTACCCTTTATCTCTTCTATAATCTGTGTCGGCAGAAAATTATCTATATCCGGTTTTGCATTGACTATATAATTTGCTACTGCTTTTGCTTCTACTCCATGTTTTTTACCGTGCACTACTGCCGCCTCAAAATATTCAGCCAATTGCCTGGTTTCTGTCAGAATCTGCGCATCTGCATCCTTAATTCCATACTCCTCCGCAAATCGTTTAGCTTTATCCCAAGGTAGTTCTGGTATTTCTTCCTTAATTCTTGATTCTAACTGCTTAATTCTTAGTTCGGGAAGGTCCGGTTCGGGAAAATAGCGGTAATCATGAGCATCTTCTTTGCTCCTTTGCAGATATGTAGACTTTTTGTCCTCATCCCATCCCCTGGTTTCCTGTTTGAGGGTCCGACCCTCTTCCAACTCCTTAATTTGTCTCTTAATTTCATACTCTATTGCCGCCACCATAAACCTAAAGCTGTTAATATTCTTCAATTCTACTCTATAATTTGGTAATTCTTCCTTTCCGCTTTCCCCTTCACCCTTTACCCTAACTGATACATTCGCCTCTAGCCTCATATCCCCCCGCTCCATATCCGCATTGGAAACGTCTAAATACCTAAAAAGCTGCTGCAGTTTTTTGGCATAATCCCGAACCTCAGTTGTATTTTTAAAGTCCGGCTCAGTTACTATTTCCACCAAAGGCACGCCAGATCTATTAAAATCGATTAATGTTGTACCGCTGGCATGAGTCAACTTCCCAGTGTCCTCTTCTTGATGAGCACGGTTAATTCTTATCCTTCTCTTGCCTTCTAATCCTTTTACGTCCATCCAACCTCCCACGCATAACGGCCAACGATACTGGGAAATCTGATACCCTTTAGCTAAATCCGGGTAAAAATAATTTTTTCTTTCAAAAAGGGATTTTTCGGAAACTGTACAATTTAGCGCAAGACCAATCTTCATGCAACCTTCAATCGCGGCTTTATTGATAAAAGGTAACGCTCCGGGTAAGCCTAAACAAACCGGGCAGGTGTGCGTATTCGGCGCTTTGCCAAAATAGTCTGCGCTACATTTACAAAACATTTTGGATTTAGTATTTAATTCAACATGTACCTCAAGTCCAATCACTGGTTCGTAATTATTCATATCTCTTTTTTTCGTCATTGCGAGGACTCGCCGTAGGCGAGGACGCGGCAATCTTCCACGGGCTGGGAAGATTCTTCGCTAATCACTCAGAATGACAAATTGGGTTTCTCCTTTCTCCATTCAGTCGACTGCTCGTAAACTTCTCCCACATTTAACACCGTTTCTTCATCCATATACTTGCCTATAATTTGCAAACCCACCGGCAGACCTTCTGAAAATCCACAAGGCACAGAAAGCCCTGGAATCCCGGCTAAATTGGCAGAAATTGTATAGATATCAGATAGATACATCTTTAACGGATCATCAATTTTCTCTCCCAGATTCCAGGCTGTGGTGGGGGAGACCGGACCAACTATAACATCGCATTTTTCAAAAGCCTTTTCAAAATCCTGTTTAATCAAGGTCCTGATCTTGGCCGCCTTAGCATAATAATCATCATAATATCCGGAAGAAAGGGCAAAAGTACCCAACATAATCCTCCTTTTAACCTCCGGTCCCAAATCTTCCCTGCCGGATCCAAATCTTATCCCGTCGAACCTTCCCATATTGGAAGAAATTTCGGAAGGATTAATAATGTAATAGGCCGCCAGAGCGTATTCGCTGTGCGGCAGGCTCACTTCCACAATTTCTGCCCCCAAACTTTCCAGCTTTTTTATTGCATCTTCTATAACTTTTTTGACGTTTAAATCCAAACCCTCGCTAAAATACTCCTTCGGCATCCCTATTTTTAACCCTTTAACGGATTGCTTCGTCGCTGCCGCTCCTCGCAATGACGTCATTGCGAGACCACGAAGTGGCGAAGCAATCTCACTGCAATTGCTGTCTTTTCCATCAGCTCCTGAGATCCAATCCAAAATCAACCCCGCATCTGCCACGCATTTTGCAATAGGGCCAATGGTGTCAAACGAAGACACGGCCGGAATAAGCCCGTTTCTGGAAACGCGGCCGTATGAAGGCTTAAGCCCAACAACTCCACAAAGCGAGGATGGCTGCCTAATTGAACCCCCTGTGTCCGATCCCAGGGCAAAAACACACATGTCTGACGCAACAGCCGCTGCCGAACCGGCAGAAGTGCCTCCAGTGATCCTAGCTAGATTCCATGGATTTTTTACCGGACCAAAAGCTGAATTTTCTCCTGAGGAACCCATGGCAAATTCATCACAATTGGTCTTTCCAACCACACTAACTCCTTGTTCCAGTAATTTCTCAATAACAGTCGCATTATATTGAGGGAGAAAGTTACTCAATATTTTTGAACCGGCTGTGGTAACTATTCCTTTGGTTGAAATAACATCTTTTATTGCCGCAGGAATACCGCGCGATTTTTTTTGAATTTCTAAAAATGCATTTATTTTCGGGTTAATTATTGCTATTTTTTTAAGGTATGCATTATTTAACTCCTCTTCCGAGAATTTTTTTGCTTTTATAGCCTCAATCGTTTCTATTAGAGTTAGATTTGTAATGTCCATAATATATTGTTATTATTGTTGCATTGTTAAATTGTTTTTTCAGCAATGTAACAATCTAGCAATTGAACAATTCCTGAATTATTCTTCAAACACTCCTTTTGTTTCAAACATGCCGTCTTTCTTTTTCGGAGCATTCGATAATGCTTTTTCCTGAGTTAAACAAGACGCAGTTTCATCTTCCCGCATAACATTGCTTTGTCCGGTAACATTAAACGTCGGTTCCACTTCCTTTGTATCAACCTCATTTAGTTTTTCAAAGTAACCTAAAATAGCGGAAAGTTGTTCCGAGTATTTTTCCTCTTCTTCCGGGGTCAGCGGCAAATTAGCCAGTTTTGCTACATGTTTTACATCAATTTTCATATATTTCCTACTTGACAAAACCCTCTGTTTTTGCTTTAATATAGGCAATCACGCCCCTCGGGAAACCGGGGGGACGATTTTTTAGAGCCCCATATTTTCAATACTAACCTTAAAAAGCCCTCTTCTTAGTTCCCATATTTCCCTGCCAATGTGACCAGGAGCATAAACTACTATTACTTGCTTGCCCTGCTTAATAAGCCGTGTATAAAGTGTAGCAAAATCGCCATCTCCTGAGAAAAAGATAAAGCTATCATATAATTTTAGATTCTCAAAACAATCTAGCGCAATCTCCATGTCAAAATCGCATTTGCGACGAAGAATTTTCTTATTTAAAAGTGACAGAATCTTTTCAATGTCATCAGGCTTAAAATTATTATTTACTGTTAGGGAGTTTCTTACCAGTTCGGTTAAATCCTTAAAGTGGGAAGAATCAAGGCTAACCGGAATATATTTTACTTCTTTGCTTACTACGCGAAACCCAATCCGTTCGGCCCTTTCGAGCAACTGCTTTGATTTAGAATGCTTATCTTTTCCGTAGTAAAAACTAAGTGCTTTTATTTTCGGGTAACTTTTCAAATATTTAAACAGTTTCTCCGGCTTAATTTCTTTTTTTAATGATTTTTCCCAGCCATAAACATTAGCCCAATCTATAAAAACCGCAGTCTTGCCTTTTAGCCTAAGTTGAAATTCTTTTTTTGCTACATGTTTAACCTGCTCCAAAGTAAGTTTCATAGATAGTCCGATTATACTTGATTCATCGAACTCTGTTAAGCAACAAAAATTTCAGTTATTGATGCAGTTTAAGCCTTATAGTGATATAATATCCCCTTATGTTAGAACAAGCAACTGTTGTTAATACTGATCAACTTGGTGCATTAAAGCCCTGTTTTCCTCAGGGACATGAAATCACAACCGACTCAAGTGTAGTTATGGTTGTAGGTCCTAATGGTTCCGGTAAAACCGGACTACTGAGAATGATGTACTCCTCCCTAGGATTCAGAGAATACTTCAAAGAACATGGCATTTCTCAATTGTGGCATTGGTACGGGCTCGATACTCTAACTGACAGGTTTTTTGATCCTGATTTTCGAGGTCTTCCACCAGTATATTGTAATCTTGGTGATAGAGTTTCTGAAAACACTACCCAAATAAGAACCGGCTTAAACGCGGGTGAGGTTACCTCAGATTTAAGAGGTGGATTCGAGACACATCAATTGAAGCTTGGCTCTAATCCGAGGATTAAAAAAAACGGAGAGGATTATTGGGTAATTAGTGACGAAGAAACGACATATGCTTTTTTGTTGAAGAAAAGTATATACAAAGGAGCAAACCTCCCAGGATTCCGCCCTGATCAAACTGTGATATCAGGTCAAATACATGTCCTATCTTCTGATTACGTCAGTTATTCAAGTGAAAGTATTTGGCTAGATGAAGAGGAACGTTATGCCTTAGCGAGAAGGGTAAGAAATGAAAATAAAAGTGTTGACCTATCCGATAAAATCTTAAATTTTCTAGCAAGTGATTCACGGTTTAATATAAACACAGGAGACTACATTGCTAACCAGAGCGGCCATCTAATCCCCAGGAAAACCTTGAAAGAGGTCAAAAGGGCAAAGACAGTTTTTGGCGAAAAGACGGACTTAAATGTTTGGGGGTATTTGAAACTAGGGATGGACGATGTACCCACCTATGCAAAAATGATTTTACCCAGCCCGGGAACAAGGTATGATGGACAATTTGTAAATGCGCCTACTTATGGAGATTTTCTAATAGAACAACTCCAAAGACAATTTGAGCCTAAAAGTGTGGGACTTACACAGCTTCAGTATTTAGAAAGACAATTTGAATCCGTTAAAGATTTTTTTGAAAAAAGAATCATGGCTACTCCACGAACAAAAGATGAATGGAATTGGCAGTTTAAAGGAAAACCTTTGGATATACCTGAAGATGCTCATTTAATCCTTTTCATGGATGAGCCTACGATAGCTTTAGATTATCTTAATTTATTCAAAGTTCGGGATATGATTTTGGGAGCAGTAAGAAAATACAGTCCCAGATTGCAGGTATTTATTGCCACCAATGATCCTATTTTAATCGAGAGAACACCTGAAGCTAAATTTGTTAGCTTATACGGTCAACCTGCTACTTCTTTTTCAAGTTTTAGCGAACTGCAACATTCACTACCTCAAGTTTAAAAGTTACATAATTCCGAATATACCAACTTAAAAACTAATTACTTAGTCGGTTTAACAACTGGGGAACCGAATTGCTCAACTATTGCAACTTTTAATTCACTACCTGTTAACCCTTGATCCACTGCAGCTTGGATTACGTTTACAACTTCCAAGGTACTGTTTACATTAATATCTCTTAAAGGAGTTGCTCCTGCTTCGACAGCATCACTTTGTGTACCATAGGCTACTTTTTGTATACCAGTATTCCTTCCATAATTTTTAGATAATAAGAAAACAGGTGTACCTTCATCTACTGCCTCTTTGATAAAAGGATTCAGAATATCCTTCGAACCGCCAGTCGCATCTACCAAAAGAATCATCGCTTTAGGCTTTTGTATACTTTGGGCTTCGAAGTTCATACGTGCTTCATCAATACTGCCAATTAGCTGTGTATCTATAACAGCAACATATGGTGGGCGTGTTCTTTTTTCCGATTCAGCTATTAATTCCATAATTTATATTATTAGTTGTTATTCTATTATTTTCAATTACTATTCTCTTTCAGAGCTTTTTCCAGTTCTTTTAGGCTATCCCAGACATGGATTGAAACGGAGATTACTTTTTCTTAGATATCTGACGCTGCTGCAAGATGAAATTCCTCCGGTACAACTACACCGGCTTTATCTTCCAAAGTCTCAACCCTCTTTTCCGTCTTTCTGAGGTTGCTGTCATTCATTTTTAGATAACGAAGTTATCGCAAGCTTTGCTTATACATATCGCCGTATCCTTTGACTGTTGTTTCAAGCTCCATGATTGCTCTGGTATTGGCGTCTAATCTATCGTTAATTCTTTTTAACCCTGTGTCTGGATCATCCAGCCTGTTTACTACTCCATTAAGCTGTTCTCTAATAGGTTCAACGGCTTTATTTATAGCTTCTTCAATTATAGCCTTAAATTTGTTTTCATCCATGATATTAAATTAACTCTATTTAAGATAAAAAACAAGATAGATTTTGTATATCAAAGTGATTGTTCCAGCTCTTTTAGACTATCCCAATCATGAATTGAAACAGGAATTACTTTTTTCTTAAATTTCTTCAATTGAGTAATCTTTTCTTTGATCTGCTTTTTATCTACCAAATCAGTCTTAGTTAAAACAATAATTTCTTCCTTGTCCAGAAGTTCCGGATTGTATTTTTCCAGCTCTTTTCTGACTACCTGGTAATCCACTGTGACATTTTCTGAATCTGCCGGGACGGCATGAAGAAGCAATTTTACCTTTTCAATATGCTTTAAAAACTTTATCCCTAAACCCTTTCCTTCCGATGCCCCTTCTATCAAGCCGGGGATGTCCGCAATAACCCTTCCATGCCATACACCTAGGTTCGGTTCCAGCGTTGTAAAAGGATAATCGGCAATTTTAGCATTGGCTGCAGTCAGCTCATTTAATAAACTGCTCTTGCCGGCATTCGGCAGGCCGATCAGTCCAAAATCGGCAATAAATTTTAACTCTACTTTTAAATTTCTCTCTTGCCCAAACCGTCCCCTTTGGGCATATTTTGGGGAGGTATTGCGGGAAGATTTCAGCGCAAAATTCCCCTGTCCCCCTATACCGCCCTTACAAATCAAGATCCTGGCGTTCAAATTGTCCAGCACAAACTTTTCCTTTGTTTGTAAATCTGTTAACTCCGTTCCAATCGGCATTTCTATTTCCAAATCCGCCCCGTCTTTACCTGACTTTTGAAAATTATCCCCAGCTACCCCATTTTCTGCCTCTTTCAGTTTGGTCCCGGAAAATTGGTTGAGCGCCCGGAGGTCTGAGGTAACAATTAAATATATATCTCCGCCCCTACCGCCGTCTCCCCCATTCGGACCGGCAGAATTTCCGGGATTAAAGGAAACCTTCCCCGCTCCCCCGTGTCCTGCTTTTAGTGTAATTTCTACTTCATCAATTAACATAATTGTATTATAGACGATAGAAAATAGAGAATAGACGGTAGAACTTTGAAGTTAGAAGGTAGAAAATAGAAGAACCATCTACCTTCAATCCTCCACCCTCAAAATTCCACCTTCCACATTCCATCGTCTATTGTCAAACTCCTGGATCACTAAATAAATCTTCTTACCCTAGATTTATATTCTAAATATTCTTTCCCAAAATATTTAGCTAAAATTTTCTCTTCCTTCAAGACGGCCTTATAAAAATATAGGGCCATAAACGGAACAAAAAGTATGGAATAACTCTTTAGCACTAAGGAAGATCCTAGAACTGTCAAAATAAATCCCAAATAGATAGGGTTCCGGGAAAAAACAAACGGGCCTTTTTGAATAATTTTATTTTGTCTTTTGATATTATGCTCTGCCGGTGTACCCCAAACCGACTTCATGGTTAACTTTGCCCATACAGCCAGGTATAACCCTAGAAGATATGCAATTAATCCGATAACTGTGATTAAACTACTAAACGGGATGTTTGGCCAGGGGAAAAAAATAGCGCTTAAAAATGTCGTTGCAATAATTAGTGCCTCTACAAAAGAAAAGGCCATTGTTTTAAGTCTAAAAAAATTCTTGAATTTTTCTTTGGAAGTTCTCGGATCAGTAAAGGCCCAAACTAACGGGATCACAAATATTGTTAATAAAATTACTAAGAACATACTTTGCCGGTCCAAGTTAAGTTAAGCCTTCCATTTCGCGCAGAGCCTTAACGCGGACCTCAATTGGCGGATGAGTATTAAAAAGGCCTGCCAGCCAGGCTTTGGCTTCCTGACCCTTCAGGGGATTACAAATATACAAATGCGCGGTACCCCTGTTGGCCACTTCCAGCGGTTCTTTGTCTGCCGAGATTTTAAGCAAAGCGCTGGCCAACCCTTCCGGATAGCGGGTTAAAAGCACCCCGGAAGCATCTGCCAAAAGTTCCCGGCGCCTGGAAACAGCCAATTGTATCAGGGTGGCCACAATCGGAGCCAATATTGCCGCCGCAATCGCTACCACCAACATAACTGTATTCCCTTTGCTTTCCCTGTTGCGCCCGCCGAACAACATGCTCCGCATAAAAAAATCCGACAAAAGCGCAATGGTACCGACTAAAACCGACACCACACTCATCAGCAAAGTGTCCCTGTTGCCGACATGCGATAATTCATGAGCCACCACCCCTTCCAGTTCCTGCTTGTTTAATTTTTGTAAGATTCCGGAAGTAAAGGCAATGGCGGCATGTTTCGGGTCACGGCCGGTGGCGAAAGCGTTGGTAGCCGTATCATTGATGATATAGATTTTCGGAAGAGGCAAACCAGCCGCAATGCACAAATTTTCCACCAAACGGTATATTTCCGGATTATCCTTTTTCTCGATTAGTTTGGCACCGGAAATCCCTAAAACTATTTTATCCGACCAAAAATATGAAACAAAATTCATAACTCCGGCCATAATTAAAGCCATACCGGTTAAACCCAAGCCTCCTATCTCCCCACGCCCAAACCCCATAGAGATTGCATAAATAACTGCCACTGCAAAAATAGAAAAAAAGAACATGATGACCCAGGTCTTAAATAAATTCTGTGAAACATGATCCCAGGCTGTATTTATCTTTGTCATATCAAGCCAATTTTAACATTTTTCCTTCGTCATTGCGAGCGATTAGCGAAGCAATCTTCCGTGGTAGTAGATTGCCACGTCGTTCGTTTCACTCGCTCCTCGCAATGACAATGTGGGGGGTTAGAAATTCACTTTGATATCAGCTTTTTCTTCCTCTGAAGCTTTGAAGAATTCTTCTTTTTTAAAGCTAAACATTTGGCCTATCCACGCTGAGGGAACTGTTTCTAAACTATTATTCAAATCCAGTACATTGGTGTTATAGAATTGCCTGGAAGCGGCTACTTTTGTTTCGGTGTCAGACAGCTCATCCTGCAGGGCCTTAAAATTTTCAGACGCCCGCAATTGCGGATAATTTTCCGCCACAGCAAACAGGGATTTTAAGGCTCCGGTTAACATATTATCTGCCGCAGCGGCGTCGTGAGGGTTTTTAGCATCCATTAAAGAGGTTCTTGCCTTAGTTACTTCTTCCAGGACTCCTTTTTCGTGCTTCACATAACCCTTAACAGCTTCAACCAGGTTTGGAATTAAAGAAGAACGTCTTTTGAGCTGAACATCAATCTGCGACCAGGCTTCCCGGACGCGGTTACGGAGGGTAACCAAGCCGTTGTAGGTTGCCAACAGCCAGAAAGCTAATAAAACTACTATTCCGATTATTATGTAAGTTATCATTTTATGGATCCCGATTTTCATCGGGATGACTTCGTGGTTTACTTTTAAATTCTAAACCACTCAGTCAACTTTGTCCAGTCCCAAGTGTTAACAATATCTTTCTTCTCCGCCCAACCCCGGCGGGCAACAGAGACCCCGAATCCCATGTTATCCATTTGCGAAACCTCATGCGCATCGGTGTTTATAATGAATTTAACACCGAATTTTAAAGCCCGCCTTACTAAATCATCTCTTAAGTCCAGTCTCACCGGATGGGCATTTATTTCCAGAATTTTTTTTCTCTTAGCGGCAACCCTGAACACTTCATCCCAATCAGCATCAGAGGACTCCCGTTCGTTTAACAACCTGCCGGTCGGATGAGAAATTATATCCACATAAGGATTACTTAAGGCGGACAATAATCTTTTGGTAATTTGCTCTTTCGGATCGGCATGTCCTGAGTGAATCCCGGCTATGCAATAATCCAGTGTAGCTAAAGCCTCATCGGGCACACTGAGTGTTCCGTCTGTCAGAATATCTATTTCGAGTCCATTTAATACTCGGGTATCTTTTGTCCTCGATTTTATCGATTGAATAAATTTTGTCCTCTTTTCAACCCAGCTAATCCTCTCTTCCTTACTCGTAGCGCTGAATGCAAGAGTATGATCCGTAATCCCGATATATTCATAACCTAAACTTTCCGCCTTCTTTATTATCTCCTCTATGGAATTTACCCCCGGGCCATGGGAAGGATGCAAATTGGGAAAATTTGAATGCGTGTGCAAATCTCCGCGAATTTCTTTAATTTCTACAAGTTCCGGCAGTCTGTGATTTAGTGCCGCCTCAATTTCTCCGGTATCTTCCCTTATCTCCGGCGGGGGAGTCTGCATTCCCAACATCCCATACAGCTCCTCTTCTGTCTCAGTTTTGATTGATTCCTCTCTTTCCCCTTTCCCCTTTCCCCTTTCCCCTTTTCTAACCCCATACTCAGATAAAGAAAGTCCTTTCTTATTTGCCAATATCCGAAGTTTAATATTATGTGTCTTAGAGCCGGTAAAATGCTGCAGTAGAGCTCCATAACTTCCCGGCTCTCCCACCAGCAAATCAGCCTGGAAGCCGCCCCGGAGAACCACTGTAGCCCTGCTTTCCCCCCGGTCGACTACCCGGGTTATCCCGGGCATTGCACAAAAGTATTCAACAATTTCTTTAGGTTTTTTTGAACACACCGCAAAGTCTAAATCCCCCACTGTCGCAACCATCCTGCGGAGTGACCCTAAAGGATACACCTTTAAGGTATCCGCATTATTTTTTAGATAGTTTAATATCTTTTCAGCCTGCGCGACCGCGTAAGGCAAAAGCATCCTGTTGCCTCGTTGGTTAGCTTCCGTCAATCCTTTTAAAACCTTTTGAGCAATCTTGGCAGAAAACCCTTTACTTACCAGTTCCCCGCTTTTTAGTTTTGTTCTTAAATCCTTTAGGTCTTTAACACCCAACTCTGCCAACACCGAAGCGGTTTTTGGCCCTACACCGGAAATATCCAGCATTTCAAAAATAACCGGCGGTATACCATCTTGCACTTCTACAAAGTGTTTTACCTTTCCGCCGGAAAATAATTCATTTAAATAGCCTTGGATTTTTTCTCCTAAATTGGGAACTTCCGAAAGTTTCCCCTCTTGCCAAAGATCGTAAATTTCAGCGGTTGAGTTTTCTATACCGTCCGCCGCATTTTCATAGGCCCTGATTTGGAAAAAGTTGCCGAATTTTTTTAACGTGTACGCAGCAGCCACATTACGTAGAAGTTTAGCAACTTTTGCATTGGAGAATTCCATTTTATTGCGGGACCGACGGGACTTGAACCCGCGACCTTCTGATTGACAATCAGATGCTCTAACCAATTGAGCTACGGCCCCAAAACACTCACCGTATTGTAACAGAATATTTACCCCCTTGACAAATAGTTTTGTTTGGATTAAAAAGTATCCAACAAGAACTGTCCTCCTGTCTGCCCCAAATAAAATGGCAAAGAAAACTTCTACTAATTATTTTGAAAAACTTGAAGGCGAAGTCCAGTCGAACCAATCCAAGGTTAGTTTGGTTTTAGGCGCCCTGATTGTTTTGGTTGTCGGAATCTTAGTCTTCAATTATTTTAATAAAAATAAAGCCGATTTAGGACCGGCGCAACAAACAGAAGTAAGCCAGGAAGAAGATGTCGCACCGGATAAGCTCCCGGGTAAATACACCGTCAAAGAGGGAGATACCTTATTTACCATCGCAGAGAAATATTATAGTGACGGATTCCAATATTCAGAGATCGCCAGAGCAAACGACCTGAAAAATCCCGATTTGCTGGAAACCGGTCAAATAATTGAAATTCCGAAACTGGAATCACAGATAGCTCAAGTCCCGGAAACCCAGGCGACACCCCAGCCTTCGGCATCCGCTGAACCAAAACAGGAACAATCT
Source organism: Candidatus Daviesbacteria bacterium RIFCSPLOWO2_02_FULL_41_8 (assembly GCA_001777455.1). Taxonomy (GTDB): domain Bacteria; phylum Patescibacteriota; class Microgenomatia; order Daviesbacterales; family UBA10151; genus UBA10151. The sequence continues at coordinate 3,748 of MFDZ01000054.1, read as the reverse complement.
CTGGGAACAGGCGGAGGTGACACCACCATCTGGGGTCCCAAAATCGACGGCAATACCTACACAGTAACGGAGGGCGACTGGCTTTCTACTATAGCCGCCAGGGCTTACGGCGACATTATGGCCTTTGACCGAATAGTCAAGGAAAATAATATATCTAATCCGGACCTAATTGAACCGGGTCTGGTCTTAAAATTACCCCGGTAATCTAGTATAATTTCCAGGTGATTAAAAAAAACTGGCCCGTTTTTCTATTCTTAGTTATTTTAATCTTCTTAACTTATGTAAATTCATTTAATAATGTTTTTTTATCAGATGATCTTGCCGAAATTGTCAATAATCCTGATATCGGCCGGTTTAATTTTATTTCTACCCATCCGTTTGGCTTTATCCGGTTGATTTTATACTGGCTGGCCTTTCATATCGGCGGATTAAATCCCTTAATTTTCAGGCTGATCAATATCTTTTTTCATACCGGTTCGGTTTTCTTAGTATTTATTCTACTTAATAAACTTTATTCTAAAAGGTTGGCCATTTTTGTGGCCGCAATATTTGCCGTTCACCCGGCTATTTCCGAAGCGGTTGTCTGGATCTCCGGGGGAAGTTACCCACAGTACGCTTTTTTCTTCCTGCTTTCTTTTTTGTTTTATATCTTATCAGAGAAAAAAAAATCATTCTATCGCGTTAGCGACAAACTTGTTTATCTTCTATCTTCTATCTTCTATCTTCTAGCCTTTATGTCTCACCCGCAAATGCCCTTAGCCCTTTTTTTAATCTTCCCCTTGTATGAACTCTGTTTTGGTCCGCCGACCGGCGGATTAAGAAAAAATTGGCCCAGGGTAATCCCCTTCCTGCTTTTGTCAATAACTTATCTTTTAATTTCGCTCAGCGCACTGCCGGAGCGGGAAACTGCATTAAAATCCATTCACTACCAGGAAGGCGGGGTTGATAATCTTTTATTTCTTATTCCTACCGCCGTATCCTCTTATTTTGAACTCATCTTTTTTCCTAAGATCCTCACGCTCTATCACTCGGAACTGGCGTTTGGTCCAATTGGATTTATTATCAGAATTCTGGTTACCTTAATCTTTCTGGCCGGAGTATTATTCTGCTTTAAAAAAAATAAATCAATCTTTTTTTGGGGTTCATTTTTCCTGATTGCCCTGGCTCCTACTTTAACCCCTTTTAGATGGAACTGGATTGTGGCGGAGCGATATTTGTATCTGCCAATCCTCGGCATTTTAGTTATTGCCGGCCTTGGATTTGAAAAATTGACCCGGTCTATTAAATTTAAACAAATTACTTATATTTTATTTGTTGCTGTATTAATATTACTCTCTGTCAGAACGATCATCCGCAATATTGACTGGAAGAATGAAGATAATCTCTGGATCGCCACCGGCAAAACCTCCCCGTCTTCTCCTAATACGCACAATAATCTGGGAGACGTTTACGGAAGAAATGGGGATAAACAGGCAGCCCTTAAAGAATTTCAACGGGCTATTGAGCTAAAACCCAATTACGGTGATGCATATCATAACCTGGCCAATACCTACGCGGAACTGGGGCAACCGGACAAAGCCGTCGAGAATTATCAAAACGCCCTTAAATATAATCCCGGGCTGTGGCAGTCTTATCAAAATATAGCCGCCGTCTATTTCGGACAGAAAAAATATGATTTAGTTGTTGAAAACATGCTGAAAGCCATACAAGTTAGCCCAAACAATCTCAATTTGAGAATTAATCTCGGGGTGGTTTACTTGACAATGGGACAAAAAGATAAGGCCAAAGAAATTTTTACGGCTGTTTTAAGCATTGATCCGACTAATCAGATAGCCAATCAGGGCCTGACTGAAGCCAACAAGTAATCCTCACTTAATTTTAATCGAACGAGGGTATTGTTAACTCCTGCGCAGGTTGAATCCCAAGATTATCTTCAACTTTCTTTAGCCTTTTATCCAGTCTTCCGATATGATCTTCATTAATTACGTACCTATCAGCATAACTTTTTACGGTAGTTTCGATATAGACAAGCGGAGGTAGTACGCGTTCTTCTATGATTCTTCTCAAATCAGCCTGGTCTTCCTTAACTCCACTAAGGTCTTCCTTAACTCCACTAAGGTCTTCCTTAACTCCACTAAGGTCTTTTCTGAATTCCTCTTGTGCGTCACTAAGTGGTTTTATGGCCTCATTTAATATTTTTTTGAAATCGTCATTGCTCATATCCATAACAATAACTCATCCTTATTTAAAAAATCAAGCCAGACAATATATATCAAAATGTTCTAAGCAGAAGATCCGTTTTCTGCATTGTGACTGTCTCATGAAAAAAAACTATTATTTAGCCTTGCAAGGCGTCCCCCTGGAGG
>MFDZ01000054.1:0-1356 GCA_001777455.1 Candidatus Daviesbacteria bacterium RIFCSPLOWO2_02_FULL_41_8 | reverse complement strand
GTGGGAATCGAACCCACGAACCGTACTTTACGAAAGTACTGCTCTACCACTGAGCCACTTCGGCTTATATCACAATATCCGTGGCGAAGGGGCAAGCTCTGCTTACCACTGAGCCACTTCGGCCTGATCACACCTTATTTTACCATTCAGCCACATTCGGCGACATATGGCAATATTCGGCAAAAAATTGATGAAAGACAAACCTGCGGCAGATATAATAGAATTCAAAGGATGATTGATCTTTCAGCAGACCAACAAAAAGCTTTAGATTCTATTCTTTCCTGGTTCAGGAAAGAAACCAAACAATTTATTACCCTGGGGGGCTACGCCGGCACCGGTAAAACCACTTTAATTGCCGTCTTAAGACAAAAGCTGGTTAAAATTGACAGGAAATTAAAGGTAGGTTTTGTCTCTTTTACCGGCAAGGCAGCCAGAGTTTTAAAAACAAAATTAAAGAGCCAAAATGTGATACTTCCCGGTGATTCGGTCGGGACAATTCACAGCCTGATTTATTCACCTATTGTTAACGACAAAGAAGAAATTATCGGCTGGCAGATTAAAGATAAAATCGAATGTAATCTAATTATTATTGACGAGGCATCTATGGTAGATGAACTGATCTGGCATCACCTATTGAGCTACCGGGTGCCGATTATTGCGGTTGGAGATCACGGCCAACTTCCCCCGATTAAGGGTAATTTTAATCTAATGCAGGAGCCGGAACTCCGGCTGGAAGAAATTCACCGCCAAGCTAGACAAAATCCGATTATCGGATTATCTATTCAGGCAAGAGAATATGGCTTGGTCCGTCCGGGAAAATATTCTCCGGGAGTCAGGAAATTTTCTCCGGAAGACTTCGATACACAGGAAATAATGGGAGAGATGCTTTTAAACTTTAACGCCGGTACTTTGATCCTGTGCGGCTACAATACAACCCGCCGGAAATTAAACAATCACATCCGCAGCGTCTTGGGCTTTGAATCCCCAAACCCCTCTTCCGGCGACAGAGTTATTTGTCTGCGCAATAATCACAAAAAAAATATATTTAACGGAATGCTCGGGACAATTATCCGGATCCAGAAAAAAGATGCGGAGTGGTATGAGGCAGAGATTAATATGGACGGAGAAGATAAGGTATATCGAGGTTTAATTTCCGTTTTGCAATTTAATTCCGACAAACCCATGAATTTCACTGAAAAAAGAAAGAATATTATGAAAGGTGATTTATTTGATTTCGGATACGCGCTGACAGTACACAAAGCTCAGGGTTCGGAGTCTAAAAAAGTAATTTTATTTGAGGAAAGGTTTAAACAAATGACGGATGATGAGTGGAAAAGATGGCTCTACACCGCAGTC
>MFDZ01000053.1 GCA_001777455.1 Candidatus Daviesbacteria bacterium RIFCSPLOWO2_02_FULL_41_8 | reverse complement strand
GTTTTTTGGTTGGGATCAGCCACGACCTGCGCATCTTTCTCTACAATTTTTGGCTCCACAAAAATCTTTACCTCCGCTTTCAGCAAGAAAATATAAACTCCCAAAAGCAGTCCCACTATCCCAACTACTGCCAGAATAATTGCGGGACTTATAAAGCTTTTTGGGATAAATTTCTTGAAATTAAATTTCCTCTTTGGTTTGTTGTCTGCAGTTGATGCCAGTTCAACCGGTATTGCCTGTTCAGGTACCATCAAATTTTCCTCATCTTCAGCCATATCACTCTCTTTCGGGCTTGCCTGCTCCTGTAGCAACTCGCCCTCTTCTTCCTGCTCAGCCTGCTCTGCAATATCACCCACCACAAAACCAAAATTATCTCCTTTTTCCGGAGCTTCAGAATCTTCTGATTCTTCTGATTCACTAATTCTCTTTTCCTCTAATTCGCTGGTTTTCTGATCTTTCGGACCCTCCCCCGGCTCATCTGATTCTACTGTCTCTGTCTCTTCCTCCAAAATTCCCACTTGTTCCGCTTGCTTATTAACCGGACGGTCTATGTAAGAAATATCCGCCTTTGTTTCTGATCCTCCGGCCAGACACACGCCTTTGATCTCAATCTCGTCTTCCAAAACATCTATTTTGGGAAAATGCAGGAAAGAAAGTTTGCTCATCCAGGAAAAGGATAATAATTGATTTTTTAATCCGGCGGCCGGCGGACCGTAAATCAGGATTTTCGAGGGCAGAGTTTCAATATCCGTAAAATTCAGCAGCGCTTTTTCAATATCTGAGGCGGAACTTTCTCCTCTTGTGATAACTTTAACCCCATCAAGCTTGCCTGCTCTCACCACTGTAACCGATAAATGCCGCTTCTCAAAACCTACCAATATTGAAGTCGGGGGAACACCCTCCTGCTTTTCTAAAAAATGAATCAGGGCATTGCTGGTTGCCACATAAGCCATGGGTACAAGCTCCAACTCCTTAACCAATTTTCGGAGAATTTTTAAGTATTCATCCTTCAGATTGTCGTCAATCAACCAGGAATGAGGCACACCGAAAAGGATTTTCTGCGGTTCAACCTCTCTTAACCCCAAAACTTGATCAAGTAGTTTATCCGTCACTGTAATAATCTCATCTAGGGAAGAATAATTATCTGAGGCTGTTTCCAGAATCTTTAACTCTTTGCCTTCTATAGTCCAGAGGGCTGCTGCTAAATTTTCCGCTCCAATATTAATGGCAAAGAAATATTCCTTATTCTCTTCTTTCTTCCCGAGGGGTAAAAAGGCAGTTATTTTATCCAGGAGGCTCATTAAATTAATCTTAACATAAGGATTACTCTCTACGCCACAATCTGTGCTCTGATCCGTCGGATGCCGGCAGATATAGCTTCTTCTTTGGTAATTTTAATTTTCCCGATTAGTCCACTGTGTTCAACATGCGGCCCTCCGCAAAGCTCCAGCGAATAGTATCCGCCCCTAATCCGTTGATCTTTTGTTTTCGGATCTAAACTAGATCCTGGGCCAATTCCATAAACACTGGCTTTTGTCCCGTATTTTTCATCAAACAGCCCAATGGCATTCATCTTTTTCGCTTCACCTGGACTTAAAATCTTTCTGTCTACCTTCAGATCCTGTTTAATCTTTTCATTTACTAAATCCTCAACTTTTTTAATTTCCTCATCTGTCATTTTCCTCTCAAAGGAAAAATCAAACCTCAACCTCTCAGATGTAATATTGGATCCTTTTTGAAAAACTTCCGGCCCCAAAACATCCCGCAAAGCTTGGTGCAAAAGGTGGGTAGTTGTATGATACTTGGTAACAATCTCGCTCTGGTCAGCCAATCCCCCTTTAAACATTCCCGCTGATGCAGTCCGGGATAATTCCCTGTGCTTTTCAAACTCTGTCTTAAATTGCTCCCGGTCAATTTCCTGCCCTTTTTGCCGGAATAATTCCTCAGTCACCTCATAAGGAAATCCAAAAGTCTGATACAAATCAAAAGCTTTTCTGCCGTCAATTTTTTCAATCTTGCTAACTTCTTTTAAACCATAATCCAGTGTCTTGAAAAACCTTTCCATTTCTTCATTCACGACCTTCTGAATCATTCCGTCATCTTCTTTTCCATACACAGTTAAAGCCGGCTCAATTAGTTCGGAAAGGCTTGTTAATTTAGTATCTTTATTCAGATGCCTCATTTTCACAGCCGACCTCCGGAGCAATCTTCTCAAGACATAACCCTGGAGCTTGTTAGCCGGAATTATTCCGTCGGCAATCAAAAAAGTTGCGGCCCTAATATGATCGGCGATTACCTGCATTTCATTTTTGTTTTCTTGGTAGCCCTTTCCTGTTATTGTTTCGATTATTCGAATAATCGCTACATATAAATCCGATTGAAAAATATCAAAAGTATTGTTGACTGCTGCCGTTAATCTTTCCAGTCCCCCACCGAAATCAACATTTTTTTGGGATAATTTTTTTAGTGTTCCGTCTTCTTGTTTTAGATACTGGATAAAAACAGAATTGCCTATTTCTAAAAACCTGCCGCAATTACAATTGGGGTGGCATTTTTCTCCATATTTTGTATCATGTTCAACTTTTGTAAATTCATAAAAAACTTCTGAGTCAGGTCCGCCAATTTCTCCTACCGGCATCTTGTCTGGGCTTCCAGACCTTGACCACCAGTTTTTATCAACTCCATAAAAAAAGATGTGGTCTTCCGGTACCCCTAGGTTTTTCCAGATTTCAAATGATTCCCCGTCTTTGGATACGCCGTTTCCGCCTTTAAAAACAGAAACATATAATCTTTCTTCTGGTAACTTCAGCTCTTTAGTAAAGAATTCCCAAATCCAGGGCAGTTGTTCCTTTTTAAAATAATCCCCTAGCGACCAGTTGCCCAACATTTCAAAAAATGTGGTGTGGCGGTTGTCTCCCACTTCTTCAATATCCTCAGCCCGGAAACAGGGTTGGGAGTTAACTAATCTTTTTCCGACCGGATGAACTTGACCCAGCAAATAGGGGACCAGTGACTGCATGCCGGAGGAGGTAAAAAGCGTGCTGGGATCATTTTCCGGTACCAACTTCGCCGGAGCAATTTCCTTATGTCCTTTATTCACAAAAAACTTAATATATTTTTCTCTAATTTGTTTAGAATCCATGAAGCCATTTTAACAGGAATAACTCACCTTGTCATTGCGAGGAGTCAGCGACGAAGCAATCTAGGTCGTACAAAGCATTAATTAGATTGCCACGCTAATCGCTCGCAATGACGATTAGGGTATAAATTTAAAGGTGGAAAGGATTTGTTGAAAAATCTTTTCTGCCGTTTCTGTTGGTGGTGTTCCGGTATTTGGACCGCCCAATAATTCAAATATATAAATCTTTTTATTTTTTGAGAAGATTACAGCAGTATTTGGATTTTCATAACCATCAGTATCCCCTATAGCTCCCTCTATAATTTCATTGGAGTAATTTTTAAATGAGGATCGTACATTATTAGCCCGTGTGTCGTAAAACTTACGCAACTCTGGGTTTACCGCCGAAGTAGGAATACGTTTTAAGCTCTCTGTAATAGTTGAGTTAGCGTATTCGTTGACGTATTCCAGTGCTGTTTGATTATTAGGATTATCTTTAATGGAGATCGCTAAGTTAAACCAATCTTCATCGGGATAACCTCCTCCTTTAGCAGCGATTGGACTTTTAAAAAAAGTCCACGTATCCCGATTTGTTACCACAAAATCCTGTCTATACTTCATTGAATACCCGTCCTGAATATTCGTATATGTTTTCCAGTTGGCAATTTCGGCAGAACTGGATGCTACCGGACTGACGACGGGACTCGGTGAAGATTGAGAAATTGTTTGAGGTACGACCACAGGTTTGGTCTGCTCTTGGTATAACAAATACCCGCCAACTGCTACAGCAATTAAAATAACTATTAAAATCGGCGCTATGCACTTTTGTCTATTCACTTACTCAGCATACTACTTTCTCATTTATTTCTGCAATTGATGCAGAGAGCGTCAAAAAATTTTCAATGAGGCAACAAGGGGAACCACGAACTGAACGATTAGTGAATTCGTGAGGGGGCGAGCCCCCGTTAACGAAATTGGAAATTTTAGCTCGAACATCACTTGCAGGAGTTTTGGACACTTTTGCGACCAAAAGTGTCAACTATAGAACTTTTTTATAGAACCTTTTTGGTTTGGGTTTTGATTTAATCATTTTCCGGATAACATTAACTGCGCCTGCGGCTACCGATGCACCAGCTCCGGTTACCAGGTTGCTGGCTACCGCCACCGGCTTTTCAATATCCTCTGCGATATTTTCACCGGTTTGCAAAATGGCATTAAACCGATCCAGAGCTTTTTTTAAATCCCGTAAAATAAAAAACACCTGGATGCCGGTGATGCTTAAAAAGATGGAGAGCAGTAAAATCAGAAAAATTAATGCCACCTGCAGAAAATCCATAAAATCTATCTTACCAGTTAATGCTTTAAAAAAACAGTCCGCTCGACTTTGGTGACTTGTCCACCTTTTGTGGTCGCGGCAATTACAATATTGTTAATATCCTCGGAAAGATTAATTTCCTGAGAAAATCTCCCCGCCGAATCAAGCCCGATTTCCTGATTATTAATACTTAATTTAACTTCCGGATCAGTTCTTCCTGTCACTAAAATCGCCGGAGAAGTTGCACTGAATTGATCAACCGGCTGACTGACCTCCAAAAACGGACCTCCCACCAAAAACCGGTATTCAAACCAAAGATAGACAAAAAAAATTATAATCAAACTTAAAATAACTCCCCCCAAGGCTCTGGCCGGAGTCAGCTTAAACCGTTTCCTATCAACAGGGTTGCTGAAGGAATCCAAGACTCTGGGCGGGTGTTGTCCTTCCGAAAATTCCCTCCGGAAAATAGCCAATAGCTTCTCTTGATCCAGTTTTAAGAATTTGCCGTAATTTTTAATAAACCCCTGGACAAAAGTCGGAGGAGGCAGCTTAGAATACAAACCTGCCTCAAGAAATTCCAGTAGTTCTTTCCGGATTTTGGTTGCTTTTTCGATTTCCTCCAGCGAAAAAAACTTTTTTTCTCTTTCTTCTTTTAATACTTGTCCGACGGTTCTCATATTGGCAAATTGCGTTCTTACGCATTATACCCTGAAACCGCCCTCTCTTAAAACTATTTTCGTGCCATCATCAAGTAATCGGATAATTGTTGAAGGTTTTGATTTCAATTGTCCTCCATCGATATGAAAAGAAACTGCACTGCCGAAGTATTCTTTTGCCTCCTTTGTGGTTTCCGCTGGTTTAGCTCCCGCCGGATTAGCACTGGGCGCCACTAAGGGTCCGACCCTTTTGAGTATTTTCAGGAGCCATTTATTTTTAGGCATCCTAAAAGCCAGAGAATTTTTACCCCGGTGAAGATATTTTAATTTTTCAGCATTAACTGCCAAAACTACGCTCAAAGGATTTGGCCAGTTTTTTTCTAAAAAATCTCTTTGCTCTTTTGTTGGCTTAACTTCAAACTTTTTTAAGTCATCAATAGAAGAAATCAATATAATAAATGGCTTATCTTTTTCTCTTTGTCTTAAAACATAAATTTTTTCTACAGTTTCCGGGTTTAGGGCAGATCCGACGACTCCATAAATTGTATCCGTCGGCATCACCCCAACCTTCCCGTTTCTTAAAAGTTTTATAATCTGGTCTGTGTCTTCAAAAGTTAAATCCGATGCCTTCATCCACCCATTGTACCAAATACAGAAAATGTCATTGCGAGCGAGTTTACCCTGAGCTTGTCGAAGGGTGGCAATCTCTATTATTTTCATTTTATTCACGATCGTGAACATTTTGAAAATTTTTTATCCCAAGTTTAGCCTGCCACCTTCGAGGTGTAAACCTAAACAACGTTAAAGCTGTCAAAAATATTTACGGGGTATAGCTAGAAGTGCAGGGGCGAGAAAACTCTTCCTTAGTGCTCAATACAGCTTTTACCAAACAATCTTTCTCGTCACCAGTTACCTGATAGAAAAAATTAGCTTTTGTATCGGGGTCTACAGGGATTTCTCCCATGTAACCTTTTTGTTGAATTTCTATAACGCTAGTCGGGCATCTGCCTACATTCAAACAAAAACGTCTTGCCTGAGTAGATATCTCTTGTACTCCCGCCCTCCTAACTGCATCCTTAGAAATAGACAATTGTTTTTTAGGGAAGGCCAGGAGTAAAAGGAAAGATGCTAATATCGCTAATACTGGTATCCCTAAACCTATACCCGTAATCCACCACTTCGCTCTCTTGCTCCATGGCGCTGCCAACCACATTACTAAAATTCCAATAAGAAAAGTCGGGACAAAGAATAGAAGAAGTATAGTTACTCAGCTCTGCCAGTATTGATACCATCTTTTTGCCATAATTTTATTTAATCACCACCAGGGTGTAATTGCAAATACATCAGGAAATAGTTTCGCTAAAGACATGTAGATTGTACTAAAAACAACCACCCATCCCAAGATTTTATAAACCTTGAGTTTTTGCTGAAGAAAAAGCCAAGCCATGCTCAGTAGAAAAAAATTCATGATAATTAAAAATGGTAACTCAGATTTAATCCCTAATTTGTTAAATAAATAGACCGCTCCGATTAAAAGAAGAATTGAAAATTTACCAAAGAATCTTACGATAATTAAAATGGGATTTTTTGTCTCAGGCCACCTAAATTTTTGGTCTGAATTATCTCTAATAT
>MFDZ01000052.1:6852-9551 GCA_001777455.1 Candidatus Daviesbacteria bacterium RIFCSPLOWO2_02_FULL_41_8 | reverse complement strand
CTGGAAAACTGCCAGCCATACCCGATTATGCTTTTGACGTTCATACCAAGAAGGGCAGAACTGGCGGAGCAGACAAAAGAAAGTTTTTTGAAGATGAACAGAAGAGCTTAAAACCTCAAGGCAAGGATGAGTATTTTAGTAAGCTGGATAAAACTAAACTTTAATGGATTTAATAAAACATATAGACCTGAACGATATGAAGGCAAGGGCGGGACTGGTGTTTGATGCGTTGGATGCCAGGGAGATGACCAGAAAAGATTACAAAGCCCGAATAGGGCTGTTTTTATCTCATATAGCTGGGTCGGGGTTAAATCGGAACAGTTTTCTTGACTTCAAAAGGTATCTTGAGAAGAGAGCCGACTACACGGTGTCCACGAAAAATAAATACCTGACATCTGCCAGGGTATTTCTTAAAGAGTTAAACAGGCAAGGCATACTGCCAGCCGATATAACCCAGAACATAAAAACATTCGCCCAGATTAAGAAACACAAACGGGAGGGACTGAATGAAAAAGAGATATTGGCTCTGGTTCAAAAGATAAAAGAGTTGCCCGATAATCCCAGAAATACCCGTCTGCGGGCTTTCTTTTGCTTATTGGCTTTTCAAGGATTAAGACAGATTGAGATAGTTCGTCTTGACGTTAAAGACGTTAATTTAGCCGATAAGACGGCTTTTATTCAAGGTAAAGGCAGAGATGATAAGGAACTCGTTCATTTAGCCCCTGAAACCGTTAGGGCTTTGAAAAACCATATCAGGTTGAATAGGGCAGGCAGTGGAGCGTTGTTTAAGAGTATAAGGGACAGAAAGGAAGAACGATTAAGCACGATGGCTATTAAGCGGGAAATCGGAGGATTATTAAAATCCCTGGATATTGAAAAGACCACGCACGGCTTCCGTCATTTTTATATCACCGCCCTACTGTCGGTCCTGGAGGTCAGGGACGTCAGGAAGTTCAGCAGACATAGGAGTTTAGATATGATTTTGGTTTATGACGATGAGCTGGATATTAAACATAAAACTGGAGATGTCTTTAAGTGTTTTGAAGGACTTAATGTCATATAACTATATCGGGTATGAATAATATAGGGGCTATGGATAAGTTAGTGGTCTTAATCTGATATAATCAAGGTATGCTAAAATCTTCTCAATCTTTTTCCCTGGAAAATAATAGAACGCTACTATCCTTGTTCAATCTGCTACAAGGGTCTCCTCTCACTAATTATGCCCTTCGTGAACCAAGGAGCGTTGAGAATGACAAGGCAAAACCGTTTCTTCAGTGGGTTGGAGGAAAAAGAGAAATGATTCCCCAGTATGAAAAGTTTTTACCAAAAACATTCAATAAATACTTTGAGCCATTTCTCGGTGGCGGTGCTATGTTCTTTCATCTTGAACCGACATCAGCCATTTTAGGGGACAGTAATTTAGAGTTAATAAGGGCATACGAGGGCGTAAGGGATAATCCAGAACAAGTTATTGGTTTACTGAAGAAACTAAAGGCGAAGCATTCAAAGGAGTTGTATATGAAGATTAGGAGCATCGATAGAGGGTTAGATATTCTTTCTAAACTAACTAATATAGAAGTAGCCGCACGAATGATTTATCTGAACCAAACTTGCTTCAACGGTGTTTACAGAGTTAATAAGGCGGGTCAATTTAATGTTCCAATTGGAAGTTCCTTGAACAGGTTAATCTGCGATGAAGATACGATTCGTTCTTCAAGCGAAGTCCTAAAGAAAGCGACAATTAAATGTTTGGATTTCGAAAATCTTGTTACTACGGCTAAAAAGGGAGACTTTGCTTATATCGACCCCCCGTATCATCCAGTTTCTGTTTATTCTGATTTCACGAGATATACAAAAGAAAAGTTTTATCAAGAAGACCAGATACGTCTAAAATCTACCATAGATGAGCTTTCAAAGAAGGGAATAAAAGTTATGCTTTCTAATTCAGATTGTCATTTTATCAGCAATCTGTATTCTAATTATAATAGACACAAGGTCTATTCGGGTCGCTCTCTTAATTGTAAAAAAGATAAGAGAGGCAAAGTCATAGAATTACTCATAACGAATTACTAAATGAGGTTTATAGGAAATAAAGAAAATCTGCTTGATAACATACATCAAGTCGTTCTTTCCACTGGTATAAATAGCGGGGTTTTTTGTGATTTCTTTTCTGGAACAGCAAATGTCGGCAGATTTTTTAAGAAAAAGGGATTCCAGATAATTTCTTCGGACCTACTTTACTTTTCTTACGTCTTACAGGAAGCGTATATCAGGAACAACCTTGAGCCGTCTTTCAAAAAACTTTTATCTAAAATAAAACCTGATAAGGTAGCTCTTTTGATGACCCCATTAGAGCTGGTCTGCTCTTACCTGAATAATCTTAACGGCAAAAAAGGTTTTATTTACAAACATTATACGATTGAAGGAACTGCCGACAGTAAATCTCCAAGGCGTTATTTTACTGGAGAAAACGGAATGAAGATTGATGCTATCCGCCAGCAAATTGAAGAGTGGAAATCTCATAAACTAACAAAGGAGAGCGAATATTATATTTTGCTCGCTTGTCTAATTGAGAGCGTTCCTTTTTATGCGAATATTTCTGGGGTTTATGCCGCATTCCTTAAAACATATGACCCGAGAGCATTAAAGAAGCTTGCGATTAGACCCATTCAAATACACCAGGGAGTCGGAGAGAA
>MFDZ01000052.1:6572-6799 GCA_001777455.1 Candidatus Daviesbacteria bacterium RIFCSPLOWO2_02_FULL_41_8 | reverse complement strand
TTTTATACCTGGACCCACCCTATAACGAAAGGCAGTATGCCCCTAATTATCATCTGTTGGAAACCATAGCAAAATATGACAATCCAGAGATTCGAGGTATTACGGGAATGAGAAATTATGACAATCAGAAATCAGAGTTTTGTAATGAAAAATCAGCCCTTCAAGCCCTTGATAGAATAGCCAGGGAGTCAAAATATAAGTATCTCTTATTAAGCTATACTTCAGAA
>MFDZ01000052.1:4774-6528 GCA_001777455.1 Candidatus Daviesbacteria bacterium RIFCSPLOWO2_02_FULL_41_8 | reverse complement strand
TGGCGATGTTCAGTTAATCGAGATTGATTACAGAAGATTTAGGAGTAATAGTAATGGCGATGCCCCTAACAAAAAGTTAATCCGAGAACAAATCTACCTGTTAAGGCACAGATAATTTACCAACTGCTTCTTTTATTATTTCTGGAGTGCTGTCGCTTATTATTATCTGTCCCTCACTATTTAATATAAAACCTACGCCGTCATTTTCTATTTTAGTTGCATCACTTCCAGATAGTACAACCGTCCTAACAATTTTTGAGGGCTTATAAGACGGAACTATGTAGCGTTCCTCAATATAGACATAGTTTTTTAACTCCTCAATTCCATTCGCCCTATTCGCATAGGTTTTACCCTCAATGTTTATGATTTGATTTCTATCTACGTCAAAAAGTATTAGGTCTGGAATATAGATAATTGCGTTCTTGTTGCCCGCTTTATAGCTGACCCTTTCATCTTCTTTGTATTTTGGAATAGTGATTAGGTCTCCAGATTTATTTATAAAGTAGCCACGTTCGCTACCGCCGTGATTCTCATAAATTGACCTACCATTTGTAAAGTTTTCGACAATAAGGTGAACAAAAATTGAAGCAACTTTTTCTTGGCTTTCTGCGTAATGCCAATAGTTATCTTGAAGCCGTGATGCGGGTAAGGTTAATCCTTTAAGCGTAACGCCCAGCTTGTTAGCTATTTGTATAAACTTATTTTCACTATGAATGTGTTTTTGCTTTAAGCCGTGAGACGTAATCTCGATTGGTGTTTTATTGTCCCATTTTCGAATGCAACTGGCTATTGCCGACAGAGCTCCTATATTGGGGTCGTGTCCGATATTGCCCGCTTTATAAAGTCGTCCAGATACGGTTATCTTGTTGCCTTCTTTATCGATTAGAATCGGGGTATTGCCTGCGGGGGGTCGCCTCATTGAGCGTTTGAAGGCAATAAGTTCATCAAGATTTTTGAACGGAGTCATAACCTTGGGGTCAAGTTTTTTCCCAATAATCTCTACGCCTAAAGTCAATAACATTCTTGTCCCGAAAATATTTGTATCTGACGGTTCATCATTTTGGGCTATTCGTATGTTATAAAGCATTATCTTCTTTGCGTCTGGGTAGTAGAACTCAACAAACACAAACTTGCTACTACGTTGATAGATACCAGTGTTTCGTGATTCTGTATCGTCTGTTTTGGTTTCCTCAATTGCATATATGGGCGTGGAGCTGTAATCTGGCTGGTCGTCTTGGTAAAACAATAGAAAGTCAACAAAACTTGATTTACCGCTTACAGTTTTAATAAAGATTTGCTTAATCTCGCCACACTCTATTCCAAGAACTTTATAGGTGAAGGTGAACCTTCCATTCTGAACAATTGGGACGATTTTGATTCCCCTGTCACTAAACACACACTTACACTTTTTGTCATCAGAGAACTTTTGAATTATCTTTTCAATTACTTTTACCTTTGGACGCTCCTCGGTTAGAAGCCAAAGATTTTTTGAGTTAGATGGCATATTATTTAAGGTATTGTTCAATCTCTCTAAACTTATCGAAAATCTCATTTACAAGATTCTCTTTTTTAATTATGAAGTCAGAGTATTTGCCACTATAACCTGGGGATAGCGGTGAGGTTAAAACATATTTTTCATTTACTTTGCCCCTATTTACAATGACAGCACTTTTTTTGAATGTCGTAGATGGAATAAAAACCAAGTATTCGTGTAAATCCATCTTCTGGGGGTCAAAGTAAGCCCCCACAACATA
>MFDZ01000052.1:1985-4740 GCA_001777455.1 Candidatus Daviesbacteria bacterium RIFCSPLOWO2_02_FULL_41_8 | reverse complement strand
AATAAATACTGGCTGAAATATCCCCTTTTTGACAACGATAAGGTCAATGCCTTCAATATCTGATATCGGCTTGTATACATTTAGCAATCCTTGACCATAAAGTAAGATAAGGTGACCAATCCGCTCCTCAACGATATTGCCCTTAACCTGCGAAGAAAGCTCCGATACATCTATAAGTTCTTTTGCCTCATCGGTAGTAATTGATTCAAGCTTTTTAACTTGTTCTGTGGTTTTATGGAATGTTAATCGGAACTGATTATCTCCGCTTTTTTCTATATCCACTATATCTTTAGGAGAGGCATTATTTTTTCTGTAATAATCCGTTAGCCCGAAAACTCTCCCATATAAAGGGTTGTAGGCAAGCTCCTTAACTTTGTCGTCCAGAGAGAATGATAACCTTGTTTTATCTTTTGGCAGATTCTTTCTAAAACTCGTCGGCACACTTAAAAAGCCGAGTTCTATTTCTTTGGCAATAAGTTTTCTTTCAACTTTTTCCATAGCCAGATTGGTTATCGTTTATGCTGTAAAACTAACAGAAATACCCCCTTTTTTCAACCCTCTACGTAATATAATCCTAATTACATTACATACATTTAATCTTATCCTGGGTATGCTATAATTTAATTACAATTTATGACCTAACCCCGTAATTAAAACTTGCGGATATGGTCGCAGAAATCCTGTTCAGGGCATAGACCCCGTTACGTTGGTATCCCTGAACAGGTCTGCTTCCGAAAGGTTGCAGGGTGTCGCAAGACACCGCCTACGTAGCGGGTTCTTTGTTTACTCGCAATAATTGCTATGGTCGGAAGCGATTATCTGTTTAGAACCTTTGGATAACTCGTTTATAACTTTATGTCATTAACCGAAGAAGAAAAAAAGAAAATTGAAGAAGAAGAAAGAGTTCGTGCCGAAGCACGGTCAAAATATGATAAGCCAACCATCATTGAGGCGACAGGCAAAAAGTGGAAGAAAATGTCTGCGATAGGTATTGTTGCGACTATAATTGGATTCCTATTTATAATCGGCTCGTTTACTAATAACAGCCCAGGGGCTGGAGTATTTGGGTCAATTTTATTTGTCGTTGGCGGTTGTATGTATATTTGGTCAAAACTTGGAGCTTGGTGGTATCATCGCTAATCAAAGGTAGAAAAGCTGGAAAAGTGCTAATATAGCTTTATGAATAAGCTATTAAAGTTAAGGGATAAAATCATAAACGAGTTCTACGTTAAAGATTGGCGAGAAGTTTGGTTTTTCCCTCAATTTAAGAATATAAAAGGCGTTGAAAAAGTTAAGGGCTATCTCGGAACTGACCCGATAGTTTTCTTGTCCATAAATCCCAGTTATGGCAGTTATCCTTCTCCCGCAGATATTTTCTACTATGAAAATCTCCAGCAACAAGGTTTTGCCAATGCTCATTTAACCGACTTATTTAAGGTTAAAATAAAGAATGACGAAGTAGATGAAACGCTGGCTAATAAATCCGAACTTGCCAGAGCAATAAAATTATTAAATGAGGAGCTTGAAATAATAAAACCAAAGTTAGTTGTGGCTGTCGGGAAAAGACATAAAAAACTCTATGAATCGGTCATAGGCAATAAATATCCCGTGTATTTAATACCCCACTATTCGCAACGATATAATGACAATACAAAGCAAAAGCAATTCAGGTCGGCGTTGAGAGCTGTTAAAGTTAAGTATGAAAAACTATAATATAAACAGATGGAAACCTTTTTCGTAGCTCTATTTTTTCTATCCATTCTTGCCTTGATAGTGGGAATAGTTAAACCCTCCCTGTTTTCTCGCATTAAAATACCTACCAGAAAAATGGTGGGTATTGTTTTCGGAGGATTGATACTGGTTTCATTCATCGGCATAGCGATAACCGTCGAACCGACTGAACAACCGCAACAAGTTGAACAACAAAATCAAGAACAACCAACTGCTCCAATAAGCAGTCCCGTAAGCAACCAGCCAGTAAATAACCAACCAGCCGTAGCAAGCGACACTTATTTGGTGGTTAGGGTTATTGATGGCGATACGATTGAGATTGAAGGCGGTAAGAAGGTCAGATATATCGGCATTGATACGCCAGAAACGGTTGACCCAAGAAAACCAGTCCAGTGTTTCGGAGTGGAAGCATCAAACAAAAATAAGGAGCTTGTGTCTGGTAAAAGAGTTCGGCTTGAAAAAGATGTTAGTGAAACCGACCAATACGGACGGCTTTTACGTTATGTCTATGTCGGTGATACCTTTGTTAATCTTGAACTGGTAAAACAGGGCTATGCTTATGCCTCGTCTTACCCTCCAGACGTAAAGTATCAAAGCCAATTCACGGATGCCCAGCGTGTAGCCAAGGAACAAAACAAGGGTTTGTGGGGAAGTTGCCAGGAATCTACCCAGACAAGCACGCCAGCTCCCACAGCAACTCCACAACAGTCACCTGGCGGTTCTGGTTATAGCGTTCCTTCTTGTTCCTCTACTGACTGCGACTGTGGCGACTTCAATTCCAAGGCACACGCCCAATGGTTTTACGATAGTTACGACCCAAATAACACTCATAGATTAGACGGGAGTGATAAAGACGGTTTGGTTTGTGAAACAACAAACTACTCACAATAGTTAACCACAGAGTTAACCACAGAGTTGACCACAGGTTTATCAATAGTCAAGTTATCCACTTTTTTTGGTATTGATTTAATTTACTCATTTCTTATTCTTAATATAACAATTGAAAAACAGTTTTTGTTTCGGA
>MFDZ01000052.1:0-1894 GCA_001777455.1 Candidatus Daviesbacteria bacterium RIFCSPLOWO2_02_FULL_41_8 | reverse complement strand
AATTACTTTGGTAGCAGTATGGAATCAGTGTCCCTTTCTGCTTGAAAATAAAGAGGACTGACGTTTGTGGTCATAGGTTTAGGAGGTTCTGTGAATAATCTTTTCCTCTTTAAGCCCTCTATTCTATGCCCATAAACACAATTCAAATCAAAGAGTTCATATTACCAGTCCGCATCCTTCTTTAAGGGGGTGCAGGGGGTTTAATAATCTTAATGTCTTATTCTTACAAAGTTAAAAAAACAAACAGGGTATGCGAGAGATGTGATTCAAGGTATTTGAGATTAGAGAAATGGATTTATGGGAAGAAGAATAGACAGACCAAGAAAGCGAAGATTATTTGCCTTGATTGTAGCCACAGGAGGGCGGTGAGCATCACAAAGGATTTATTTGAATTAACCAGGGTAATAAGGTGGCGACATAAAAGAAAAAAGTTATTGGAAAAAGAAGGATATTCTTATTTGATACTTAAATGATTTCAAAAGAGGCATTAGAACAATTCAAAGAGATTTATAAATTAGAATATGGCGAAGAACTTCCTGACGACCTGGCAGAGGATTTAGCTTTTAACTACCTCAACCTTTTTGACCAGGTTTATAGACCGATAAAACAAGAATGGGCGGACGAATATCCAGAGAAATCAAATGACAACGGTCCATAATCCAGAACCTGATTAAAGTAAAATAAAATTGTCATCTTCCGACTTACTGATAAAAGCTATAACTGATATAATTATTTATTATTAAGTCGGGATTCAATATGGGAAATAACTTAAAAAAAGAAATAAAATATATTGATTACAACCGTAAATCAACGGACGACAAAGACCGCCAGGTCTTAAGTTTGGATTCGCAGGAAGATGCGATGAAGGACATAGCTAAAAAGAACGGGCTTCGGATAGTAGCCACCCTAAAAGAATCTAAATCGGCATTATTACCATATAAAAGACCGATATTTGACGAAATGGTAAGGAAAATTAAGTCAGGCGAAGCTAACGGTATTATTTGCTGGGAATTAAGTAGGTTGGCTCGCAATCCAGATGAAGCAGGTATGATTTTAGGAATGCTACAAAGGGGGGAGATAAGGCATATTAAAACTTATGGAAAAGATTATTATTCCGACGATAACTCCGTAATCTCATTCGTTGAGTTTGGTATAGCCAATCAATCCAGCAGGGATTTGAGTAAGAATGTTAAAAGAGGTATAAAAGTCAAAGCTGATATGGGCTGGCGACCTGGAAAAGCAACTTTAGGTTATCTCAATTCCAAAAAAGAGAAAAAAGGAGAACAGTTTATATTAAATGACCCAGAGAGATACGACCGTGTTAAACAGATTTTCCAGGCAATGCTTACTGGGAATTATACCGTTTCTAAACTGCTTGAATATGCCAATGAAGAACTGGGATTAAGGTTGCCTGCCACTAAATCACTGCCGAGCAGAAAACTGCGTTTAAGTGAGCTGTATCGCATCATAACCAACCCCTTCTATTACGGTTGGTATGAATGGGTAAGGGGCAGTGGTAATTGGATACAAGGCAGACACGAGCCGATGATAACCGAAGAAGATTTTGATAAAATCCAATTTCTATTGGGACGGGAGGGCAGACCCAGACCCAAGAAACACAAGTTTGCCTTTACTGGCTTAATGAAATGCGGGAATTGCGGGGCGATGATTACCTGCGAGGAAAAGTTCAAGCACCAGAAAAACGGTAATACTCACCATTATATTTATTACCGTTGCACAAGAAAAATAAATCCCAATTGCCTTGAAAGAGCTGTTGAGCTAAAGGACTTCAATAAACAGATAGATGGTGTGTTAAACCGATTAAGTATATCAGAGCGTTTTCACAAATGGGCTTTGGCTTTCTTGCACGAATTAAGAATCACCGAAGCTAAAT
>MFDZ01000051.1:3204-6038 GCA_001777455.1 Candidatus Daviesbacteria bacterium RIFCSPLOWO2_02_FULL_41_8 | reverse complement strand
CAACCCTTTTGTTATAATAAAATCTTATGTCATTTTTTAAAAATTCTGTTATAATAAATCATCAATGATTCCAGAGTTTCCACATTTCAAGCACCTTGAGTTGACTGATAAAAAAGATGTAGAGGCCCTTACAGAGGGTTTCAAATTTTACTCTGACTTTAATTTTACCAGTTTATGGCTGTGGGATGTCGATCATAAGATGATGCTTTCCCAAAAGCATCAGAATCTGATAGTTTTGTTTTATGATTATGTTTCGAAGAAGCCGTTCTTCTCCTTTATAGGTAAAAACAACACCACGGATACCGCTTGCTCACTTTTGGATTTGTCAAAACAGAAATATCAGACTGATTTTTTAAAACTGATACCGGAAGAAGTTGCTGATTTGTTACCAAAATCGAAATTCAGTATTATACCGGATCGTGATTCTTATGATTATATCTATTTTAATCCTGCTCAAGCTTCTATAAACATACTTGGTGAAAACAGTTACGGGAAAAAGATAAAAGACTTTATTAAGTCGCACCCTAACTATAGTGTGATGGAATCGTCCATTCAAGATGCTCCAAAGGAAAAATGTGCCGAGTTATTTTATAGGTGGACCAAAAACAAGAAGATTGATAACTATTTTGATATGGCTGAGTACAAAGCCTTTCAAAGACTATTCAGTATGGTTGATGACAACATTCGCGTCATACTGTTATATATGGATGATGTTTTAGTCGGTTTGACTGTTTACGAAATCATTTCCAAAGAATTTGCCATATCTCATTTTGCTAAAGCCGATATTACCAAACATAAAGCTATAAATGATATTTTAAACTGGGAAGAGGCCAGAAATCTTGATTCAAAAAATATTAAACATTTTAATTGGGAACAAGATCTCGGTATCCCCGGGCTCCGGCAGTCGAAAGAAAAATACCAGCCCTGCTTTTATTTTGAGAAATTTATTATAATGTCAAAGATTTAAAGTCGTGCTATAATTTACAGGTAATAGTTATCTATGAGTAAACAATATAAAGTATTATATCTTACTCTTCTCATTGCTCTGGTGGCTTCCATCACCTTCACTTTTTGGTCTACGGTTACACAAAACCAGTTTGAAATTATAGATTATGTACCAGAAGAATAAAATGCCTGATTTACCATATGTGCGCATTGAAATAAGACAGAGCACGATGCTACCGCAACAGATCGGCCTGTTTTCTTTACGGAAAGTGTCTGGTGGGGAAGTTCTCATCGACGCCTCCGTTTACTCCGATATTCATTTATTACCAAAAGAATCTTTTGATTCTTTGGACCAAATCACAAAACAGAAAATACTTGGTTTTTGTCCGTCTGGGCCGGATGGATTTGATATTCCTACAGACCTGAACTGTATTTCTATTGCTTGGTATATGAATCACAGTTGCAACCCGAACATAGGCTTCAATGATTCGTACGATTTTGTTGCCATAAGAAATATAGATGAAGGAGAGGAGCTTTCGTGGGATTACGGTTATGACGAGCATAATCCGGATTTTAAAATGAATTGTCTCTGCGGGTCAGAAAAGTGCCGAAAGATAATTACCGGAAATGACTGGAAGATTTTAATGAAAGATGGCGGGAAATATCCATTCTTCTCTCCAAAATTGAAAGAATTTATAAATATTCAAAAAAATAAATAATTATATGTTTTGCCCATGGGAAGCCCCCAAATTTATATTTTACTCCCTAGATCCTGGTATCCCCAGACTTCTATATTACGCCTATATACCAATAATAATCATCTCCATCTTTTTCGCGTTGTTTGTTTTCATAAAAGATCGAAAGTCCATTCGTAGTTTCTTTTTGTTACTAATTAGTTTATTTTTTGCCGGTTTTATCTTGAACGCAATATTCCAATGGACCAGTGTTGGTGTCTCTCATCAGATGTTTTCTTGGCAACTCAATGCTTTGTTTGAGCCAATAATTAGTATATTGGTCGTCGTTTTTTTGTATTTGTTTTTAAGTAATGAGAAAGTTTCTCAGACCATATATCTTGTATCAGCCGCTACCATTACTCCGATTATAGTATTTTTACCTACAATATATAATGTTAAGCAGTTTTATCTAACCGAAGATGATTGTGGGGGTGTACTGGGATTGTTGTGGACATATATTTATGTACTGGAAATACTGGCTATTTTTGCGATAGTGTACATATGTTATAAGAAATATGTAAGTACAGATGACAAAAAAACTCGGTCACAAATTTTTATCATAGGGATATACTCGGTTATTTTCTTGTCCATGTTCACCATTTCCAATATTGCCGGAGAGTTGACTAAAACATACCAAATAAACCTTATTGGTCCGATTGGTATGGTTGTATTTTTGGGATCTATGGCATATATAATTGTTAATTTCCAGGCGTTTAATATAAAACTTCTTGGTACCCAAGCGTTGCTCGTGTCTCAAGGTTTTATTCTCGTTTCATTGTTTTTCATACGAGATATTTATTATATATACGCGGTGATAGGAATATCATTGATTTTGTTTTTAATTCTCGGGATTCTTCTTGTTCGTGGAGTTAGACAGGAAGTGGTCCTCCGTGAATCTTTGGAGGAAGCTAACCAAGGCCAATCAAGCCTTATCCATTTCATGAACCATCAAATCAAGGGGAGGTTTGGTAATATCAAAAATGTTTTTGCTGAACTTTTGACGGACGATTATGGTGCGATGCCACTAGACTCAAAGCCGCTTCTGGAGAAAGGGTTGGATGAGGCGAATGTCGGCGTGAACTATGTTCAGAGTATTTTGCGTGGCGCTTCGGCCGAAAGTGGTCAGTTGCAATATGACAAAAAACCTATGGATAT